>NZ_JBJQOQ010000007.1:0-190805 GCF_046036945.1 Brevibacillus sp. B_LB10_24
CAGAATATACATTTTGTATGTTAATTGGTCAGTCGTAGTTTTTTTAACACCGTGCCGATGTGGGCCCCGGCTTCAATCGGGGGTGTCCCTCCTTTATGGATATTGGAGATGACTGTTCGCTGCGATTCAACTGTTCCTTTGCGGGGGCGGTAGCACATGTAGGCGCTCATTGACTGTGCCGAGACCAGTCCCGGCCGCTCCCCGATCAGGAGCACAAAAACGTCCGGCTGGAGGATTTCGCCGATGTGGTCCATACACGCCACCCGACCGCCGCGGACAAAAAACGGCGTGCCCCACTGCAGCCCGTACGCTTTTAGCGAATCCAGCAAAGCGGGAAACACATCGCGCAAATTGGCGTCGACCGCGTTGGCGCTCAAACCGTCGGATACGACGATCTGCACTTGCGGCCTTTGCTTGCACTTCTGTTTGATCGTCGAGACGCCTTCGTCCGTGATGATTCGGCCCATATCCGGCCGCTTCAAGTAGTTTTCCGTATTTTGAAAGCAGGTTTCCACGGTAAACAGCTGAAATTCGTCCAGAGTGCTTTGACTCACCTCGCCGTAGACCGCATCTACAGCGGCGGCGTGATCGCGGCGAAAGCGAAGCACCTCCTTGGTCAGCGGGCGCGTTCCGGCCCGCCACACTCCGATGCGGGCGGGCGTGCTGACCAAAAGCTCGCGAAGCCCCTCCCCCCACTTGGGCTGGGGAACGGCTATTTCGGCTTCCTCTCGATCGCTGTGCTCTCCTTGCGTGACGTCCTCGCTTTTTGCCTTTCCGCGCTTTCGTTCCAGCTCCGCCAACACCTTATCCACCAACACATCAAGCACAAGCTCTTCTTTCATCGGGCCGCCCCCTTCACATGAAAATCGTCGGATCGCCGGCGATCGGCGTCAACTTCCCGCGCTCCATGAGCCCCATCTTCTCCAGCCACTGTTCAAATGCCGGCGCCGGACGCAGTCCCTGCAGCTCCCGAAGTGTGGCGATGTCATGGTAGCTGGTAGATTGGTAGTTTAACATGCAGTCATCCGCCATCGGCACGCCGATCAGGTAATGCACCCCGGCGGCCGCCAGCAGTACGGCGAGATTGTCCATATCGTTTTGATCTGCCTTGATGTGGTTGGTGTAACAAACGTCTACACCCATCGGCAGCCCTTGCAGCTTGCCCATGAAGTGATCCTCCAGGCCGGCGCGGATGACCTGTTTGCTGTCGTAGAGATACTCGGGTCCGATGAATCCGACTACGGTATTGACGATGAACGGGCGGTACTTTTTGGCCAAGCCGTAGCAGCGCGACTCCAGTGTCACCTGGTCGATCCCGAAGTGGGCGTCCGAGGACAGCTCCGATCCCTGCCCGGTTTCAAAATACCAGCAGTTGGGCCCGGTCGACGTGCCCTCCCTTCGGATCAGCTCGTCTGCTTCGTCCAGCAGTTCGACGCTGATGCCGAAGGCCGTATTGCCCTGCTGCGTTCCCGCCAGGCTCTGGAAAATCATATCGGCAGGCGCTCCCTGGCGGATCGCCCGCATCTGGGTCGTGACGTGGGCCAAGACGCAGTTTTGCGTGGGAACCTGCCATTTGTCCATCACTTCTTTGGTCGCCTGCAGGATATTTTTGACGCTGTCGGTGGTGTCGATCACCGGATTGACTCCAATCACCGCATCGCCGATCCCGTAACTGAGCGCCTCGTACAGCGAAGCGATAATCCCGGGAATGCTGTCGGTCGGATGGTTGGGCTGTGCCCGGCCGGCCAGCACCCCCTTCTGCCCGATCGTGATGTTGCAATGGGTGATAACCTCTACTTTGGCCGCAGCTTGAATCAGATCGAGATTGGACATCAGCTTGGCGACGGCGGCGACCATTTCGCTGGACAAACCGCGGCTGATCCGTTTTAAGTCATCTGCGCCCACATCGGAGCGGAGGATGTACTCCCGCAGCTCGGCGAACGACCAATTTTTGATCTGACTGTAGATCTTTTCGTTTATCCCGGCTTCAATCACCCGGGAGACGTCATCCTCTTCCGGGGGCAGAAGCGGATTGTTTCGGATGTCCGCAAGTGTCAGATCGGCGAGGACCTGCTTCGCCGCCACCCTCTCCCGCATGTCGGCGGCGGCGATGCCGGCAAGCTGATCCCCTGACTTCTCTTCATTCGCCTTGGCCATGACCTCTTTGAGGTCGCGAAACTGGTACGTCTGTCCCAGCACGTTTGTCTTTAATCTCATTGGCTCCCCTCCTTTGCGGCTTCGTGAAACGCGAGCGTTTTGATCACGACGGGAATCATCGTTCCGGCGATCGGCTCGCCCAGGTCGATGTAGTCCCCGTACTCCACCCGCACCTGGTCGATGCAGATCACGCGCGGCCGGTTTTTGCAGCGGATCGTGAGCGACTGCCCCAGCGCTTTGGCCATATCGTTTTCACAGATGACGGCCATGATGCCGCTCTGTGGAAATGCTGACGAAAACTGGGCGGACAGCTCGTCTGCCAGCAGCTGCAGTTCGGCGTACGAACAGTACCCCATGCCGGTGATCGCCAGTGCAAACGGCGGCGATACCGTCGGGTCGAACAGCCGGCGGCCCAGCTCCATCACTTGCCCGATCTCCGCTTTTACCGCGGCTGCGGTCAGTTGCCGGCCGCCCGTTTCCAGCTTGAGCACGGGCACGTTTCGCAGCGGCAAGAGCGAGGCGTCGATGTGGACGGTAGAGCCGCTGATCTCCGTACTCTGCATGCCGGCTCCGATGACCGTGGCCCGTACCGTCTGTTCCGCCGGGAGGACGCGAAACGGGCAGTGCCGGCTCTCCTCTGCAAGCGCGTGAGCCAAGAGCGGCCCGAAATCTCCGTACTTCGCTGTTTCTTCCAGGTTCGTCGGCGCAGGTTCGCCGATGAGCTGCCCGATTCCGCCGGAGATCATGACCTCGTCGATCTCTGGAACCTCCGCAAGCGGCTGCCCCAACAGCAGCCCGGCAGCCGCTCCCCGCTCCTTGCCGGCCAAATAGGACAACAGGCAGCGGCTAAGCTGGCGGGCGATCTCCTGCAGCAAAGCGTAGCTGACCTGCTGCCCCGGCACGATCCGAAAGCCGCGTTCCCGAAGCCAGGGCTGAAGCGCCGGTGCAATGTAGTGAATCACGCCTGCCTGATCGAGGCGAACGAGCCGTCCGCCGATGTGGAAGGTGACCGTCCCGATCGCTTTGCCGCGCTGAAACAAGGCTGTGTTGGCAGTCCCCCCGCCGACGTCGATGTTGGCGATTACGCCATGTATGTTCCGGGAACGGGCTTGGGCCCCCGAACCCATGCCGGCCAAAACTCCCTCCAGGTCAGCCCCTGCCGTAGCGACGACGAAGTCGCCGGAACGCTCGGCCAAAAAATGCACGATCTCCTGCGCATTTTGTTTGGTCGCCGTCTCGCCGGTGATGATCACTGCTCCCGACTTGACTTCGGAGAGTGTGAGCCCGGCCCGCTTGTACTCTTCTTGCAGGATTCGGGAGACCCGGTCCACGTCGATCTCGTCGCTCGTTTTTAAGGGGGTGCTGTAAATCGCGCCGGCATAGATCAACTCCCGCTCGACGATCTGGTATCTGGGCAGGGAAAAGTGGCTGGACATGCGGGCCAGCCGCAGCCTGCTGACGATAAATTTGGTCGTGCTCGTCCCCAAATCGATGCCGACACTGGTAATCCACTGTTCCTCCACGTCTTACTCCTCCCCAAAAGCACGTTCTCTAATCGGCATCCCCTGCCAGGCCCAGGTCCTGCAGCAGCCTGGCCCGCAGTTCGTCAATCCCTTTGCCTGCATACGCCGAAGTGACAAAGATATCCCCTTCCGGCAGCGATTCCCGCAAGAGCGATTTCGCCCGCTCCACATTCGCCTTGGGATGATCCGCTTTGGTGATGACTCCAATCGGGCGAAGCGGAAACCCTTGAGCAAAACCCGGGGGAAAATAATTCCGCTCCCGCGCGGCGTCCTGGACCATCACCAACACGCCCGATTCCAGTGCAGTCGCCATCAACGAGCGGTAGTACATCGGATTTTCGCTGTACTCTCCCGGCGTGTCGATCACCCAGTCCCGGTACTCCAATGCCTGCGTCTTGCGCGCCGGCTGCCGGTCGGCAAACAGCGCCTGCACCAGAGACGTTTTTCCGGCGCCGACCGCACCGATGATCATCGCCCGGCCCATGGCTAAGACCTCGTCAGCAGCGCCGTGGCAAAGCGCAGCTTTTCGCTGAGAAATCCGTTTACCGCAGTGATGGCCATCTCGACTGCGGCTACCTCGCCTGTGATCACCAGCGATCCGGTAAACCGGTCGAGAAAGCCCAGCTCGACGTCAGCCGCTTTGGTCGCGATGTCGGCAGCGATAATCGACGTCTCCGTCGGGGTCAACGTGAGAATGCCGATCGCACCCGCTTCTTTCAGTCCGAGCTTGGTGTAGAGAACCGGATCCGGGTTGGCGATGACGTGGGCCAGCGTCACCTGTTTTCCGGGCACATACTCCTGGATCACCCTCTGCCTTTCCTCATCCATCCAAAAACCTCCCTCTGCCTGTCTGCTTCGCTTTATGGCCGCCATCGACCAAAAAAGGTGACTTGGTGCAGAACCTCCTGCGTCCAAGGCACCTGAGCCTTCGGGTTGATTACTTCCGAAAATTTAGAATCTTTTAACCAATGATAAAACGATTGCAACGAAATTGCAACCGCTTTTCCATCATTTGCCCCGTTCAATGGGACGCCGTTTTCTCATCGCGCTGTTCGGTGTGCTCGGACTCCTCAGGCTCGTCCTGAACGGCAAAGCGGAACAACCCGGGGAAAATCCGCGGCAAATCAAGCATAAAGTACGTCAAGATTGCGGCGATCAGACCGATGACGAACAGTTTGGAACTGAGCACCAGACCGAGGGCTGCCGCTACCCAGAGGCCGGCGGCAGTCGTCAATCCGCGGATCTGTCCGTGATCCTTGATAATCGCCCCCGCACCGAGAAAACCGACGCCGGCGACGACTTGTGCCGCTACGCGCCCGGGATCTCCGACCAATCCCGCAGCGTTCAAGAGATGCGACTGAAAACCGTGAATGGAGGCAATCCCGAACAGACAGCTTCCGAAACAAACCAGAGAATAGGTGCGAATACCCGCAGCTTTTGTCTGATTCCGCGACTTGTAGTACCGCTCCCGCTCCAACCCGATGACCGCGCCGACGACGATCGCCGCCGCCATCCTGACTAAAATCCCTAGCAGAACCCAACCATCTTCAACCCCTAGAAATTCCCAGAAGCTTTCCATTGTGCACACGGCACCTCCACTGCTGCTTTATTTTCTGCAATAAGTACCTGGTACGTTTGTGATAATGCCATCCACTCCTGCTCCGACGGCGCGGGCAAAGTCATCCGGATGATTCACCGTATAGACCAAGACCCGCAGCCCCTCGCGATGGGCCGATGCGATCAGCTCGGACGTCGCCAGATGATGCCAGACGTGGAGGGATTGAACCGGATAAGGCAAAGAACGCACATACGCGATCGGGTCGTAGAGCACGGCCTCATATAAAAGGCCCAGCGGCAGCTCGCTGTCCGCCTGGTGCACTTGTGCCAGTACGCGATGATCGAAAGAAGAGATGACGAGAGCGAGCTTCTGCTTCCAGGACCGAAGCGTCTCTGCCAACGCTTCGGCAAAACGCGGATAAAACACGGGGCCGTTTTTCAGTTCAATATTGACAATCGCCCCCGCCGGACAAAGCTCGAGCACTTCTTCCAGCGCCGGCACTTTTTCCTGGGCAAAACGGCTGTCAAACCACGAACCTGCATCCAGCTTGGCCAGCTCGGCCAGCGTTTTCTTTCCCGCCAGCCCGGTGCCGTTGGTCGTTCTCTCCAACGTATGGTCGTGGATGACGGCGAGCCTGCCATCACGGGTAAGGTGGACGTCCAGCTCAATACCGTCAGCCCCCTGCTCAAAGCCGAGGCGAAACGCAGCCAGCGTATTCTCCGGCGCGTGGGCGGAAGCGCCGCGATGCGCCAGTATCAATGGAAGCGAGCGCATCTTTCTCCCCCCTATTCGATTAATACGAGGTCTTCTTCCTTGACCGACAAAAGCACAGAATCGCCTTCGCCAAGCTCGTCTGACGCCTGGTCGTTGAGCAGGTCCACATAGAGCTCGGCCTCCTCTACCCTGCATTGCAGCCGAATGATGCTGCCGTGCAGTTTGATCGCCGCGATCCGCCCCTCCAGCAAATTGCCTGTCTTCCGCCCCTCTGCCAGCTTTATGCTCTCCGGACGGATGCCGACCGTAACCGGCCCGGGCGAAACCGGATGGGCCGTGTGCAGCACATTTGAGCCAAAACGAATCGTTCCGCCTGCTTCTGCCGTCGCTGACAAAAAATTGAACGTTCCGATAAATTCGGCCGCAAAACGGTTAACAGGATTGCGGTAGACCTGGTAAGGAGTGTCCAATTGGATGATCCTGCCCGCATCCATGACGGCAATCCGATCGGACAAGGCCAGCGCTTCATCCTGATCATGGGTCACAAAGATCGTCGTAACGCCCAGATCGCGCTGCAGCTCTTTGAGCAGATCCCGCAGCGACTCGCGAATTTTGGCATCCAGCGCACTGAGCGGCTCATCCAGCAGCAGCACCTGCGGCTCGACTGCCAGGGCACGGGCCAGCGCCACCCGCTGCTGCTGGCCGCCCGAGAGTTGATCGGGCAGCTTGCGCTCCTGTCCGGCCAAGCCGACACGCTCGACCAATTCCATCGCCCTCTGTCTTGCCCTTCCCTTCGGCACCCGTTTCATCTCCAGGCCAAACATGATGTTTTCGAGAGCTGACAGATTGGGGAACAGCGCGTAGGATTGAAATACCATGCCGATGTTCCGTTCGCTCGCCGGGATGGCGGTCACGTCCTTGCCGGCGATCCTGACTTTGCCGCGGTCTGCCTCCTCCAACCCGGCCACAATCCTCAGCGTCGTCGTCTTGCCGCATCCGGAAGGGCCGAGCAATGTGAGAAACTCTCCTTTTTCAATCGACAGGGTGAGATCCTTGACGACTTGATTTTGTTTGTAGTATTTGTCAAGGTTAGATAATTCGACATATCCCATGTTTACCCCTCCTTTGCTCCGCCCGAGAACCCTGTGGCATCCGCCTTTTTATGAAATACCCGCTCCATCAGCCAAAGCAGAACAAGCGAGGCCAGGCTGACGATGACGAAGTAGAGTACGACCATCGCGCTGGACAGGTGGCCGTCCTTGTGGGAGGCCTTCTCCAGGATCACCTGCAGCGTAGGAAATTGTCCGCCGACCAGCATGTTGGCGAGGACAAACTCGCCGAGTGCCACCGAAAAGGTCAGGATGCTGCCGTTGATCACTCCCGGCAGGATGTTGGGCAGGAGGATCCGCGTAAAAATCTTGCGCATCGGCGCCCCCAGCGTCTGGGCCGCTTCGACCAGACGTTTGCCGTCAAGCGCTGTGACGCTGTTGACCACCGCATTGTACATGTAAGGAAGGCAGACGATCATATAGGCGAACAGCAAAATCCAGAAGGTTCCGGCAATCGGCAGAATTCCTGAGGAGTACAGCTGGATCAACCCGACGGCAAGGATCACTCCCGGAAAGGCAAAAGGCAACAGCGCCAACGTCCGCAGCACTCCCTGAAGGCGCGGAAAGAACAGACTGACCAGCAGCACGGCTGGCACGAAAATGATCAGATTGCACAGTACGGTCGCTCCCGCCACCAGGAGCGACCGGCCGATCGCCAGCAGCACGGCAGAGTCGGTAAACATCTGCAGATACCATTTGACGGTATAGGTCTCCGGCAGCACGGTAGCGTCCCACTTGTCCGCCAGCGAAAAGAGCAACGTGCCGATGATCGGCAGCCCCAGGTAGAGCAAGACCACCAGGTAAATCGCGGCAACAAACGCTTTACGGCTCATCCTCTCCCCCCTCTGTAGCGGTTCAGCATCATCCGATTCAGCCAGATGCCGGCGATCATGATGACGGCCAGCACCATCGCCACCGCGCTGGCCAGCTCCGGCTCGTAGCTGACTTCGCCCGCGATCAGCCGCGACAGGCGGAGCGGCAGGATATTGAAGATGCCGGTGGTCAGCGCGTAGGCCGTCGCGTAGGCGCCGATGGCATTGGCGAACAGAATGCCAAATGTCCCGGCCAACGCCGGCGCGATTACGGGAATCCCCACCCGCCTCCAGAACTGCGCCGGTTTTGCCCCGAGGATGAATGCCGCTTCCTCCCATTCCCGCTTGATGCCGTAAAAGGCAGGCACCATCAGCAGCGTGGCCAGGGGAATCTGGAAGTAGACGTAAGCCAGCGACAGGCCGACAATGCCATACAGGGTAAAGCCTGCGCCATACAGGTCCAGGCCGAACAGCTTGGCAAACAGGATCGTCACCATTCCGTTGCTGCCCATGATGACGATAAAGGCGAACGCCAGCGGAACTCCGGCGAAATTCACCGTAATGCTGACGAACGTGGTCATCCACTTGTGGGCCCGCTTGCCGCTGCGAAACATCGCGTAGGCGGCAAGGGTGCCGATCAAAAGCCCAAGCAAGGTAGAAAAGACAGACAGGGACAGGCTGTTCTGCAGCGATTGCAGATAAAATTTGCTAAACAGCGCCTTTTCGTAATGTTCGAGCGTAAAGCCCCCCTCCCTGCCGGAAAAGCTGCTGGCAAGGAGGCGCAGGGCGGGCAAGATTTCAAACGCGGCCAATACGAGCAGAGCGGGCAGCATGACGGCAGCGTACATCCACAGTTGCTTTCGTTTCATTGCTACTTCTGCTCCGGCAGTACCTGTTCTTCCCACAGGGCGGGAATGGCTTTGGAGGCTGTCTCATCCCACTTGGCGTAATCCTTGATCGTCTTCGAAGCCGTATAGGCGGAATCAGGCAGGAGCTTCTTGGCTACTTCGTCCGGCAGCTTGACGTTTCGGATCGGGCGGGCGAACCCTTTGGCGTAGGCGATCTGAGCTTCGTCGCTGAACAGAAAATCGTTGAACGCCTTGGCTGCGTACGGATGGGGAGCGTATTTGTTGATCACGGCGACATACGGGATGGTCACCGAACCGTCAGTCGGAATGACGACCGTCAGCTCATCCATGTGCAGCTGGTCTTTCCAGTTTAGCGAGTTGAAATCCCAGATAATCCCAACAGCGATTTCCCCTTTTTGAACGTTGGCGATATTCACCTCCAGCGGCTTGTAGTTGCCAGCTTGAAACAGCTCCTTAAAGAAATCGATGCCCGGCTGGATATTCGCCTCGTCTCCGCCCCGGGAGAAGGCGGCTGCCAGTACGCCCGCTTTCGCCTGTGCGGAGCGCATCGGATCGTCGATCGACACCTTTCCTTTATATTCCGGCTTTAACAGGTCGGCGAAGCTCTTCGGCACATTCGTCACCTTCTTGGTGTTGACGATAAACGAGATGGAGCCGGTATACTCCGAGCACCAGTAGCCCTCGGGATCTTTGGCCCAGTCAGGGATTTCTCCCCAGTACTTGTTTTTGTGCGCTGTCAAGATGCTGCGGCTTTTTCCGGTCGGGCCGAACGTGATTCCCACATCCCCTACATCGGCGACCGGCTTATCTTTCTCCGCCTCAAACTTGGCCAGTTCCTCTGCACTGGACATATCCGTATCCGTGTGAGTAATCCCGTATTTTTCCGTAAAGGTCTTCCAGATCTCTTCGTAGTTTGCCCACGTATCCGGCATTCCGTAGCTGACGATCGCCCCTTCCGCCTTGATCTTCTCCGCCAACTGGTCAGGTGACAACTCGGCGTAATCGGCGGCCGGCTCCGCCGGTGCGGCCGACGGACCTCCTTTCCCCTCCGTTGAACTGGACGTGCCGCCTCCGCAGGCCGAGAGCAATCCTATCGAACTGACCAACAGCGCTGCGAACAACCTTTTCGCTGCCGAAATTCCCATCTTCGCTTCCCCCTTTTTCCGCCTGATGGCCTATGAACAACCCTTTATGCCAAGATATTCGCAAGCAGTCCGGCTCATTCATCGCGGGGAAGCTGATTTCCGCAGACAGGAAAAATCTGCTTGTTGTGGAATAAACATTGGTAAAGTCGGTCTCGGGTATTCGTAAACATGGGGGGTGACATTGATGGGGAAAGAGATTCACCGTCAACAGGTTAGCCGTGTCCTGCTTTCAAGTGTGGGCCTGTTGACGCTGATCGCATTATTTGCAGCATGTTTTATCCTAAAAGGAAAGTACTCTCCAGAGAATGAAGTGAAGCTTGCCATTGAAAACGTAAGAAATGGAAACGACGAAGGTGTTTCACTTACACAGGAGGAGATTTCACTCATTCGCTCTTTTGACGAATTTGCAGTTGGCCGCCACCTCGCATTGCCTGGTGTTCGGGTGCATCAAGCGGCAAGCGATAACGATCAAGTTCAGGTAGTGGCGTGGTTGGAGACGATCGATTACAGTGAGGATAATCAAATTCGCGGTGTGTATGCGGGATCTCTGTTGGTTATATTGCACAGGACGTCCCTGTTTTCATGGGAAATAAGCAAGGTAGAAGAATTACAGCCCATGGAACAGAAAAAGGAATAAAAAAAGAGAGCCGTTGCTCCCTCCCAAATAACGTTTTTGCTTCGGCAAGGAAATGCGGCGCCTGCTAACCTGTTTCTTTGGCCAAGGCGATCAAGTAGACGGTGTTTCCTTCCTGATTGAGCTGTTCCTCCGCTTGGCGCAGTTTTTCCAACTGCTCCGGCGTCAGAGCGGCAATCGGCAATTGATCCAGATGATTGTGCTTATCCATTGCGTTCCTCCATTTTACTGCTTGCCTTTAGACTATTATGTCCCGCGTTTGGCATGCTATGATTAAATGCCTGCGGCAAAATATAGGAACATTGCGATGTTGAAGGAGGACGGAACTTGGTCGTGTAAACCCGGGGATCTCTGGGCTGTTTACTCCTTTTGCACCTCATGAACGTATATTTTATCGAGCAATAAGCTGACATCCGTTTCGACTGACTCTAGGCGAAGGGAAAATCGATCCTGGCGGCGCTCTAGACGGTCAAAAGCCGTATTCGCCTCATTCCTGAATTCCTTCAATTCAATCTCAAGTGAATCCATTCGAGCCTCAAGTGAATCCATGCGAGCCTCAAGTGAACCCATGCGCACCTCAAGTGAATCCATACGCACCTCAAGCGAATCCATGCGAGCTTCAAGTGAGCTCATTCGAGCTTCAAGCGAATCCATTCGAGCCTCAAGCGAATCCATTCGAGCCTCAAGCGAATCCAGGCGCTTTTCCATCGAATCCAAACGGGTTTCAATCCTGTCCAAGCGACTTTCAAGCGAATCAAATCTTTTGTCAAATCTTGATAGCGCTTCGAGCACCAAAGTGGCCAATTGATCTCCGCTCATCCATCATAGCCTCCCGTTCGGAATCTTTACTATCATCCTACCACCCCTTAGGGCTTTGGACAAACAAAAAAGGCCAGCTTTGGTTCTTCGTCGATTGATGCAGATGAAGCGTTTCTCACCACTTTTTCCGGTTGCTTTAGCCCATGCAGAAAAACAATCCTGAAGCTGCCCAGTTACTTTTTTCGACAAATTGTTTGAATAGACTGTATTTTTTCACGTGAAACATTTTTTAGCGGCTGTGTGAAACATGACCGGAGTTCACCTTTGTACGGCGAAACAAAAAATTCCGTCCGGAAAGCTGTCAAAGCATCTTCCCGGATGGTTATTGCGCCGTTTCCGCTTGCTCTTAAAACAGTTTCAGTTTGGCGATGCGCTGCACGGCTTCCTGCAGGCGCTCCTCCGATGTCAGGAGAGCCGCCCGGACGAACCCTTCCCCGGTCGGACCAAATCCGACACCTGGCGCCATGACCACATGTGCTTTCTCCAAAAGCAGGTCAGCAAACGAAGCAGAATCCATCCCGCCCGGCGTGGGCAGCCAAACGAAAAAGGAACCCTGGGACATCTTGGCCTTCCAGCCGCTTTCCTCCAACGCGCCAAACAGGGCATTTCGCCGCCGTTCGTAAACGGCGACCAGTTCGCGTACGCTGTCTTGGGGACCGGTTAAAGCCTTGGCTGCGGCCATCTGCACCGCGCCAAACAGGCTGCAGAAATAATGGTCCTGAATCACATTGATCAGGCGAACCAACTCCCGGTTTCCCACCATCGCACCTACTCGCCATCCGGCCATGTTGTACGTCTTGGACAAGGTGTAAAATTCGACGCCTACCTCTTTCGCCCCGGGAACCTGCATGAAGCTGACGGGTTTCTTTCCATCAAAACTGATGGCCCCGTAGGCGAAGTCATGACAGATAACGATCTCATGACGCTTGGCAAACCGGATCGCCTCTTCAAAAAACGAAAACGGCGCATTGACTGCCGTAGGATTATTCGGATAGTTTAGGAACATCAGCTTTGCTTTTGCCAAATCCTCTGCCGACAGTTCCCTAAAGTCTGGCAGAAAGTCGTTTTCCTGGCGAAGCGGCATCATGGCCATCCGTCCGCCGCTGATCGCCACACCTGACCAATAATCCGGATAGCCGGGATCGGGTACCAGTGCGACGTCTCCCGGATCCAACAGAACCTGACATATTTCGACAAGTCCTGTTTTGCTGCCAAACAGGATAGCCACTTCTTCTTCCGGGTCGAGATCAACGTCAAACTCTTGTTTGTACCAATGAGCTACAGCCGCCTTTAATTCAAGCATGCCCTGAAACAGGGGGTATTTATGGTGAACAGGATCTGCCGCCTGCCGCTGAAGTTCTTCCACGATATGGGGCGGTGTCGGCAAATCGGGATTTCCTTGGCCCAAATTGATCACATCGTGTCCTTGTGCGACGATATTGCTGACTTTTGCCACGAGTGATGAAAAAAACTGTGTAGGTAAACGATCCATCATGGCAGCCGGTTGAATACGCATAAGCGGCCCTTCCTTTCGTCACGTTGAATGATGATATAAAGACCCCTTCTTCTTTTGGAAGAAGGGGTTGTTTCGCTTTCAGAGCGCAACCTTGTTTTTAATAGTAGCTACCCCGTTTTTTGCTGTCAATTCTTTTCTGCGGGAGGCTGTCTAAAAGGGAATTAGTTACTAGCCGTTTGGATCTGAATTTTTGAACCGTCTTTCAGCAGCGTTTGGCCGCGAACGACGATCTGGTCGCCTTTTGCGAGGCCGCTCTTGATCTCAATCCGATCGCTGTTTTCAGTCCCGGTCTGGACTTCCACTTTTTGAACGGTATCGCCATTCACTTTGTAGACAAACATCTTGCCTTCAGACTCGATGACGGCCTTGCGGGAAACGACAAGCGTATCGGCGTTTTGGCCTGCGACGTTCTCCAGGCTGACGTTGACCACCATGTCCGCCTTTAACTGGTTATCTGGGTTCGCAATCGAAATCTCGATCGGGTAAGCTTTCAATTGCTGATCCATTACCGGGCTGACAGCCGTTACCTGACCTGTCACCTCTTTTGATAAAGCCGTTACCTGGACGGTTGCCTTCGTTCCCACTTTGACATGATTGATTTCCGATTCCGCCAGATTTACTTTTACCTTCAGCGGATCCGTATCGACTAGCACAACTGTCGGCGCTTGGGGAGAAGCCATTTCTCCCACTGCCGCATTGACAGCAGACACATACCCGGAGATCGGGGCGGATACGGTGGCGTTAGCCAGCTGTTCCCTGGCATTTTCCAAAGTTACCCGCGCCTGGTCTACAGAAGCTTGCGAGACGCCTACCGAGGTCATCTTCTTGGCGCTTTCCAGGTTGCTTACGGCATTGTTGTAGGCGGTCTGGGCGTTCGTCAAAGCCGTCTCCGCTTGTTCCATCTGCTGTTTCGGAATCGCACCCTGTTGGAACAACTCGTTCATCCGCTGGTAGTTCAGTTTGGCGTCAGCCAGTGCCTGCTCCGACTGCTTCAAACCGTTTTCCGCCTGAGTCAGCCCCTGCGAGCTGCTTGATCCGCTTTGCGCCAAGTTGGCCGCAGCCAGTTTATACCCTGCTTCCGCCTGTTTGACGCTGTTGGACAGATCAGTCTTATCCAGGGTGAAGAGAACCTCTCCTTTGTTCACCTTTTGACCCAGCTTTACCGGGAGCGACTGGATTTTGCCGCCCACCTTGGGCGATACATTTACCATTTCATTCGGAGCCAGCTTACCGACAAAACCCGCCTGGTCATTTACTGTACCGGTATCGACGGTTTCTACTTGAACGGGAGTAGGCGCCTCTGGTTGTTCGGCTTCAGGCGCTCCGCCGCTGGGCGAGCAGCCCGCGATGACCATCCCAAGTGACATCGCAAGCAAAAAGCCTAGACGAAATCTATTTCGCTTCATACGTTTCTCCTCCTATTCCACATTCGACCCGATAGCAGCGGGCGAATCGGCTTTCTTACGTCTGCGCAGTCGGAACGAACGCAGCTTTTTCCCCCAGTCGTCAAACCACGTGTAAACCACCGGTACCAGCACAAGGGTGATCAGCGTCGAGAAGCTGAGACCAAAGGCGACGACAATCGCCATGGGAGCCTGCGATTCGTTTCCGGACCCTCCGCCGAAAGCCATCGGCAGGATCGCCAAAATGGTCGCCAGCGATGTCATCAGAATCGGGCGCAAACGAAGCGGCCCGGCCTGCAAAATCGCCTCTTTCAGTTCGAAGCCCTTTTTGCGCAGGTTGTTGACGTAGTCGATCAGAACAATCGCATTGTTGACGACGATCCCGACGAGCAGAATGTACCCGATCAGAGCCGTTACGCTGAGCGAAGTACCGGTAAGGAACAACCCGACTACCACACCGATCAGGGTCGGCGGGATCGAGAACATGATGATAAACGGACTGTACAGCGATTCGAACTGCCCGGCCATGACCATGTAAATCAAGGCAATCGACATGATGATGGCGAAGAACAGGCTGATAAACGACTTGGCCATGTCTTCCGATTGACCGCCAAACTGGATGCTGTACCCGTCCGGCAGGTTGATTTTGCCAAGCTTCATCGTAACGTCACGCACGACAGAGTTCAGATCTCGACCGGCAATATCGCTGCTGATCGTGACTTCGCGCGATTGGTTGGATCGGTTGATCTTCTGCGGTACCTCTTCGCGCTTGATCGAGGCGACCGAAGACAGCGGAATTTGTGCGCCGCTCGCGGTCGTAATCCGCAGGCGATCCAGGTAATTGCGCTCTTCCTGGTAATCTTTTGGCATCGTTACCCTGACGTCAATTTCATCATCGCCCGTACGGTATTTCGTCATCGTTGACCCCTGGAACGCCGTGCGGACATTGGAGAGGATTTGCGACGTCGTCAAGCCGTACAAACTCGCTTTTTCATGGTCGACAACGACCTGGAACTCCTCGACGCTGTCATCGAATGAGGAGGACACGTTACGCGTTCCCGGCACAGACTTGATCTCCTGTTCGATGATGCTGCTGATGTCCTTCAACACATCAAGGTCATCACCATGCAGAGTGACCTGTACAGGAGAGCCGCCGCCGCCCATTCCCTGATCGTCCTCTTTGACGACGATTTTTGCTCCAGGGATGTGGGCCACCTGTTTTCGCAGTTCTTCCACTACCTCAAGTGTTGAACGTTGCCGTTCCGTCTTCGGAACCAATTCGATGCTGATATTGCCCAAGTTGCCGCCGGTGGCTGACATGAATGAACCGCCGCTGCCGGAAGATGAATACAACAGTTTCAATTCAGGTATTTTTTGGGCAAATCCCTCTATCTCCTTCACGACTGCCGAAGTCTCTTCCAGCACCGTGCCGTTTGGCATGGTAACCGAAACCGAGATTCGTCCCTCGTCCTGTGCCGGGATAAATTCAGCTCCGACGAACGGGACAAGCGCTACGGCACCGACAAACATCGCCAGTGTGAGAACGAACACGGTTTTTCTATGTCCAAGCGCCCATTTCAACAGGCGTCCATATCCTCTCGCCAGCTTGTTAAAACCGATGTTGAACCATTTAAACGGGTTGAGTCCCCGATATCTGGCCGTGTGTTCCCCCTCTTCGTGGTCCGGGATCTTCTTGAGCCACAAAGAAGACAGCATCGGCACCAGCGTAATCGAAGCGACGAAGGCGGCAATGTGAGAGAACACGACTGTCAACGCCAGTGGCTTAAAGATCTGGGCTGCAAGTCCGTCGACGAACACGATCGGCAAGAAGACGCAAATCTGTGCCAAAGCCGAGGCTGCGACCGCATTGCCCACTTCCCGGGCCCCGAGTTTTGCCGACTCGAGCATTCCTTTCCCCGCCTGGCGGTGACGGAAGATGTTTTCCAAAATAACGACGGCAAAGTCAACGAGTGAACCCAAACCGAGCGTCAAACCAGACAGCGTAATCAGGTTGATGGTCTCGCCGGTAAAGTACATCAAACAGAAGGTTGCGATGATCGAGATGGGGATCACAATGGCTACGATGATGACGGACCGGACGCTGTTTAGGAACAGCATCAGGATAAGGATCGCGAACAATCCCCCGAACAGAGCGTGTTCTGCCAACGTGTAGATCGAGTCTTTAATGAATTGCGATGTATCCATGATCATCGTGACTTTCAGTCCATCTGGCAGATCCTTTTCCAGCTGGGCCAGTTCCTTTCTGACCCCGTCCACCACTTCGATGGTGTTTCCGCCAGAGGCCTTCAGGACCGAGATACCAACAGTCGATTCCCCATTCAGGTACGCTTCCTGGGTGACCTCCTTGTACGTATCGTTGACCTGGGCGACGTCTTTCAAGCGGATACTGCCGTTACCTACGCGAATCGGCGTATCTCCGATGGAATCGACGCTCTGGTACTCCCCTTGTACGCGGATGTTCAGTTTTGTCTCACCCTGGCGTACCGCTCCGGCTGAACCGGACTGGTTGGTCGCCCCCAACGCTTGTTGAATCTGATCGATCGTCAGACCGTAGGCGGCGATTTTCGACGGGTCGAGCACCACGTCGACCAGGCGGTCTTTCCCCCCGGTTACCATGACGGAGGCAACGCCGTCGACGCGCTCCAAGCGCGATTTGATCGTATTGTCGGCGATCGATTTCAATTTGACGGTGTCACTGTCACCCGTCAAACCCAACGTCACGATCGGCATGCTGTTCGGGTCGAACCGCAGGACTCGCGGTGATTTTGCCGAATCAGGCAAGGCCCCCCGAACCTGGTCAATCTTATCCCGAATGTCGAGCATCGCCTGGTCCATGTTGATTCCCCAATTAAATTGGACGATGACCTGCGAGGCTCCGCTCATTGTGACGGAATTGATTTTGTCTACGTTAGAAACGCTGCCTAGCGCTTCTTCTATCGGCTTCGTCACCAGCTTCTCTACCTCAGCGGGGGCTCCCCCTTCTACGCTGGTGACGACGACAGCGACCGGCAGATTTAGTTCCGGCATCAATTCTACTGCCAATCGCGGCAGCGAAACGAAGCCAAACATCAGCACGGCGATGGCCAGCATGAAGATGGTGACCGGTCGTCTGATCGACAAGTCAGACAAGTTCATCTCTACTCACTCCCTTTTTGCTCCTTCAATGTGTCTCGTCTAGCTATTAAATACGAATTGAGAATGTCAAGAGCATCGCTGATCTTGATTGCATCCTCATCGGTGATACCTTCAAACAGTTGGTGAACACAGTCATCGCTTAAAAACGGGACCTTCTTCTCCAACACTTCAGGGCGATCCGCCAGATAGACGCGCACGACACGCCGGTCATGCTCATCTTTTTGCCTGACGACGAGATGCTGCCGCTCTAACCTGTCGATGATGCCGGATGTCGTGCTGTAGGGCAACTCCGTCAGTTTGCTGAGCTCCCCGATCGTACGCGGGGAGTCTTTGATCATTTTCAACACGTACACCTGCAGTCTGGTTAATCCGCTATCCGCGAGAATGATCGTCAAAATGTCAAAAAACAGTTTGTTCGTCTGATTCAGTGTTTCGCTTAGTTTCACAATTTTATCCATCTCTTGCCTCCGCTACTATTTCAGCACATGAAATATTATGGCACAGAAGATATTTCGAGACAAGAAATAAATTCTTACGTTTTTATAAAGCAGGTAAGGACGTGCAGGGCGGTGATCTAACAATGTATTACGAACAAGTGGAAAAAAAATTTCCCTTTTCGGCAAAAAAAATAAAATGCAGTTTCACCACACGGATGAACTGCATTTGCTGACAGGGTTATCGCTGTTTTACCAGCATTCTGATGCCGTTCTTCGGCCGCAGCGTGACCAGCGGCTCGGTTTCAACCGGCGGATGGTCAGGAGCGAGCCGAAGCTGGAATCGCTGTGCCACGGTCGCGATGACGAGGGCCGCTTCCATCAGGGCGAAGTTGTTTCCGATGCAGATGCGCGGCCCCCCGCCAAACGGGAAAAAGGCAAACTGTGGGATTCGCTTGAGCAGGTCTCCCTCAAAGCGTTCGGGGATAAATTGGTCAGGCTGATCAAAATACTCCGGCTTGCGGTGCATGACGTATTGGCTCATCATGATCGTCTCGCCGGGTTCAAATTGATACTCTCCGATCTGGACCGGTTCCACGACCTCGCGGTTGATCGCCCAGGCAGCCGGATACAGCCGCAGAGACTCCCAGACGATGTTGTTGGTATAGGTCAGTTTCGGAATATCCTCTACAGTGGGAAGCCTGCCTTCCAGCACCGTGTCAAGCTCTTCCCACAAACGGCGCTCTACCTCCGGATGCTGGGACAAAAGGTACCAGGTCCACGACAGCGTGTTGGCCGTCGTCTCATGGCCGGCGATAAAGATGGTCATCACCTCGTCTCTGACCTGCTCGTCGCTCATCCCTGTTCCATCCTCTTCGTCCCGGGCGGCAAGCAGCATGGAGAGAAGGTCATGGCGGTCGGCAGCGTTTTCCCGGCGCCTTTCTTCTATTATCTTATAAATCGCTTTGTCCAAAGTTTCGTTGGCCTGCTGAAACTCGCGGTTGCTCTTCGTCGGCACCGAAGGGGGGATGTCGAGAATGGAACTGGCTTTTCGGCTGACGTAATGAAGCCCCACTTCAATCGCATGTCCGATCTCCTTGACGCTTTCATGTACATCTGTGCCGAACATGGTATTCGTAATGATCGCCAAGGTGAGCTCCATCATATCCTGGCTGATCATCCGCTCCTCCCCGTCCCGCCATAGATCGATCATCTTTTTGGCAAATTGGACCATGTCATCTCCATAAGAGGCGATGCGTTCTTTGCGAAAGGCCGGCTGGATCAGCCGCCGCTGCCGCAGATGCTTCTTGCCCTCACTGGTCAAGATCCCCTCCCCGACGACCGCTTTCGCTGTCTGCAGCCCCTTTGCCTTGTGAAAACTGGCCTGTTTGGTCATCAAAACTTCTTTTATGTAATCGGGGTTGTTGATTAGATACACATGACGTTTCGGGCCAAAACGGATGTGGGCCACGTCCCCGTACTCCTTCGCCGCCCGCTGCAGGAAAGCGAGCGGATCTTTGCGAAATTCCAACAGGTTGCCGGAGATAGGCAGCCCCTTCGGTCCGGAAATCAATGTTTTGACCATCGACAATCGCTCCTTTTTCGCTTTTCTTCCTCTAGTATCTATACCTTTTCCCCGTTTCATGTAAAAATGTTTCAGCACGCGGCCGAATAAAAAAAGCAAGCCCCAAAAAGTCCAATCTGGACTGGGGCTTGCCCTTCCTTGTATATAGACTATTGATGATCCCGGTAGTAGTCGCCGCTCTTTCCGCCTGTCTTGCTCACCAGATACGTGGGGCCGAGCACCATCGCTTTATCCATGGCTTTACACATGTCGTATACAGTCAAGACTACGGCGCTGGCACAGGTGAGCGCCTCCATCTCCACGCCGGTCTGCCCTGTCGTCTTCACCGTCGCTTCCACAGCCAGCGTCTCCTCGCCTTCAAAGCTGAATTGGATGTCGATTCCCGTAAGCGGCAGCGGGTGGCACATCGGGATGATCTCCGCCGTCTTTTTTGCCGCCATGACCCCCGCTACCTGGGCGACAGCCAATACGTCGCCTTTGCTGACGCTGCCTTCGCGAATGCGCCTAAGTGTTTCCCGGTTCATCGTGACCTGGCTTCGGGCAACTGCCGTCCGTGCTGTCACCGCTTTTTCTGATACATCTACCATCCTCGCCCGCTGCTGCTGGTTGAAATGGGTCAATTCATCTTTTGGATTCATCTGTGCCCGTCCTCCGATCCATTTTCTACTTACTCTTACCCTATCGGAGTATCTGGACAAAATCAACGCAAAAACTTATTCTGCTGCTCTTAGTTTTCGTTTCATTCTTGAAGCCAAAATTTCCAAGACGATCGCAAAAGCTAAGATGAAATACGTAATCACGCCAATTTCCCGCACGTCATAATAAAATGCGCTTGCCATAAACATATCAAACCCGATCCCGCCGGCACCGGCCGCCGCTCCCATGGCGACTGCAACGGCAAAGTTGATCTCAAACCGCATGAAGGTCCAAGAGATGATATACGTTATGGATGACGGGATGACGGCCTGGAAGACAATCTGCCACCAATTGGCGCCGCTTGCCTTGAGCGCTTCCACCACATCTTTGTCTAGCTCCTCGAAAGACTCGGAAAAAGCCTTAATCAAATATCCGACAGAATGAAAGGTCATACTAATAACAGCCGCAACACTCCCCAAACCGGCAGCTACCGCAAAAATCAAAACCCACAAAACCGTTGGAACACCCCTGATGAAAGCAACGATTCCTTTTATCATCACGGATACTGTGTTTGAGGATAGGTTTCGCGCAGCCAAAAGCCCTAGAAACAACGCGATAACGGCGCCGAACAATGTCGTCAGAAACGCAAGTCCGAGCGTAACGATGACTTGCTTAAGAGCTCCGGCAAACGTAAAGTGCTGAAAATGCGGCTCCAGAAACATCGTCTTGACCGTAACAAGCGAGTTATAAGCCGCTTCGAAAAGTTGGACGTCTTTATAATCGAAGCTGCTGAAGCCGTACAAGGTCAAAGCGATTAACGTGAACAGGGTGATTTGGATAACGAAGGAAGCCTTATTGAAGGGCTTCGTTCTGATCGGTTTGTTGTGAATCTGTCCAGCCTTGTTCCCGGCTTTATCATTGACGGCTCTGATCGATTCATTCCAATCCATTTACAAGATCACCCGCCTCACATAATTTGAGATGTACTCGATAATCAAAATAGCCGCGACGATGACGATCACTACCAAGCTGGCTGAGCTGTAATTCAAGCTTTTATAATACAAGCTGAACAAGAATCCGATTCCCGTCCCTGTCAAAATTCCGATGAGAGTCGCATGGCGGATGTTCGTTTCTACCATAAACAAAATCCAGCTGAGAAGCTGAGGCATGCTCGCAGGAATGACGGATTGAAAAATAATCGGAAAATAACCGGCTCCCGTAGCTCTTAAGGCTTCCACGGAACTTTGGCTTACTTCGTCAATCGATTCCATAAAAGCCCTTGTCAAAAAACCGAACGTCCCGAAAAACAGCGCAAAATATCCCGTTAAGACGTTTTGGCCAAACGAAAACAGCAATATCATGGACCATGCTGCAACATCGATGTTTCGGAACAAAGCTGCAATACCTCTGGCAAATGAGCTGAATATGCCGTTCACTCCAGTCGTATTGGAACCTAAAATCGCGCACAGCAGAGCAAACAAAGCAGCCACCGTTGTTGCCGCAATGGATACCAGCACCGTTTCAACAAGTGTTTTCAAGATATCAGGCAGCTTTGTCATGGCCTTCTCATTCGGATAAAAGTTGGTAACGGTCCATTCTGCCGCTTTCGGAATCGAGGTAAAGCCTTTGATCACATCATAATCCGTCACGATGATTGCACCCCAAGTCAAAAATATCAACACGGCGCAATACATGAGCGAGTTTCGTCTTTTCTTCGCAAAGAAATCATCCTGCATGTTGTCCTCCCTGCTCACCTGTGGTTTTCCCAAAATCGGGACCATAGATGCTTTGGAGCTCATATGTCTTGACTCCATCAGGTGTTCCGTCATACACGACTCTTCCTTTATTGACTCCGATAATTCGGTCCGAATATTTCAAAGCCACGTCCACTTGGTGCAAATTGATGATCACGGTAATTCCCATCGTGGACGAAATATTTTTAAGATGCTCCATAATCACCCTGGAGGCGTTCGGGTCCAAAGAAGCGATCGGTTCATCGCAGAGCAGCATCTTCGGGTTTTGGACCAAGGCTCTGGCAATCCCAACCCGCTGCTTTTGTCCGCCGCTTAGCTGGTCGCATCTTTTGTAAATGTGATCTTCCAAACCGAGAATCTGCAAAATACTGTAAGCCTGCTGCTTTTCTTCCTCGGTGTACAAGCCCAGAACGCCGGCCAGCGTGGACTTATAACCAAGCCGGCCGTGCAGAACGTTTTCAATCACGCTTAAACGGTTGACCAAATTGTAATGTTGAAAAATCATGCCGATTCGCGTGCGCAGCTTCTTTAACTCTTTTTTCCGCAAATCCAAGACATTGGCGCCATCGAATATAATCTCGCCGCTGCTCGCATCAATCATCCGGTTTATGCATCGAAGGAGAGTCGACTTGCCCGCCCCCGAAGGTCCGATGATCGAAACAAATTCTCCTTCTTGCACAGCGAAGCTAACTTCTGATAACGCCTTTGTACCGTGACCGTATTTCTTGGATACATGTTTACATTCCAGTAACGTTGTCATGGCAACCCCTGGCTTATTTGGACAATTCCCGGATCGGATTGTACCAAGCGTCTTCTACCGTAACGAAATGTTCCTTGCCGGTCTTCTGCTTGAAGATGGCAGATCCCTTGGAATCCTTCGGCAGGAAAATTTTCGGGTTTTTCGTTACCTCATCAGAAGTAAAAGCGTCTCTAAGCTTCTGGATGTCTTCTGCACTAACCGTTCCCAGATTGACGGCGAAAGGTCCGTTCAGAACCGGCGTTACGGAAATGACTGCAAATTCTTTCCCAACCAGCGTGTTGAACGGCTCAGCGGCGCCTTGTTTTACCTTGTATACCGCTCCAGGTGTATTGGCCGTTCCGGATGCCAATTCCACGTAGTTGGACACACAGCTATCGCAGAACGCAGCTACATCCGCCTTGCCCATCAGCAGGTTGGCCGCAGAGCCTTGGTGCGAACCTCCGAACAGCACCTCGCTGAAAAATTTGTCTTTGCCGCCTTGAAGCAAATCATCCGCCGTCAAGCTTTTATATTTATCTTGTTTGCTGAAGTAGCTTACGATCCCGGTAGACGGCACTTTAAATCCGGAGGTGGAGCTGTTGGAAACGAAAGAGAATTTTTTACCGGCAATGTTGTCGATGGAAAAGCCGTCGCCATTTTTATAAGCATCCTCTTCTCCTTTACGAACACTTAACCAGCTGTAGTAAATCGCATCATCCAAAGTACCTGATTCGCCGCTGTTTACGATAAGAGGTTGAACCTCCTTGTTTTTGGCGTTCGCTTCAACGTAGCCTTGCGCTCCCATATACGCCAGGTCAGCGTTCCCGTTGGCTATGGACTCGATTGCAATGATGTAATCCGTAGTCGTCTTATGTTCTACTTTCTTTCCCGTTGCTTTCTCAATCACTTTCCCAATTTCATCCCGCGTATCTTGCAAATCCGCACCCGATTCGTTTGGATACCATGCGATCGTAATGGTGTCTTTCGTTTGGGCCGAAGCTGCGGGGGCAGACGTGTTGTTGGAATCAGCCGATTTGGAACTGCAAGCCGTAACTGCCGCTACAAGAGATAAAGCCATACAAAGGGCCAATGCTTTTTTCATTTTTAATCTCCTCTCCAATTTCAAATCGGTTTTTCTGGATGATGGACGATTCAAGTTAAGTATACAAATGGATTATCAATGGACTGTTGCTCGAATTTTAAATTCATGTAAGATAAAAATCATAACGATTTACATAACAACGATTTACCTCGATACAAATTGACCATCCTGGATGCGGTATTCCCGGTTGCACAGGTTCTGCATGAATTCAAGATCGTGGAAGATGCCGAGCATCGTTGTTCCTTCTTTCATCAACTGCTCGATCAATACCTTGACTTTGATCTTTGAAGCATGATCGAGACTTGCCGTCGGTTCGTCCAGCAGCAGCAGTCTCGGGCGCTTCACCATCGCTCTTGCGATATTTAAACGAAGCTTCTCACCCCCTGAGAACGTGGTCGGGTAACTGTCCCATAAACTGGGGTCCAATTCGAAATGATCGAGCATCTTCTCCGTTTCACGGTCGGCAAATTCAGCTTCGCGGCCCATCTCCACAATCGCATGCTTGACCAATTCCCTGGCTGTCGTCCTGGGCATGACATTCAAGAATTGCGATACATAGCCGATCTCATTCTTACGCAAATCGATCATCGTTCTCTCCGAGGCATGAGCAAGGTCGATCGGCCCGAATTTTTTGGAATTGTATAAAATCTGACCTTTTTGCGGCAAATACGTCCGGTAAATGCACCTTAGAACCGTCGATTTTCCGCTGCCGCTTTTTCCGGTAATACCGATGAATTCGCCTTCCTTGAGGAAAAAGCTCACGTCATTTATCGCTTTGATATGTTTGTTTACGTGATGCATTGTAAATGATTTGGACAAATGCTCGATTGCCAGTATGTTTTCCACAAAATTCCACCTTCTCAAATCCTGTAATTGGTTTTCTGTATCAGCTTTCCGTCCACAAACACCGTCGTGATGACCGGGAAATCAGGTTCGATCTTTTCAATGATGAGAAGGTCAGCCTTTTTCCCTTCCCGGATGGAGCCGATTTCCTCATCGATGCTGACCGCTCTTGCGGGATTCAGTGAAACGAGCTTGAACATTTCAACCAAGTCCATCTGACAATGTTTCGCAAGATAAAATACCGCATGAAGCAGTGCGGCCGGATAGTAATCGCTGCACAGAATGTCGATGCTCTGATGCTGGACCGCTTCCGCAGCCGACAAGTTTCCGTTGTGCGAACCTCCCAAAATCACATTCGGCGCGCCCGCTACGGTATACATCCCTTTTTCTTTTGCTTTCCTGGCAATGTCCAGCGTAATCGGAAATTCGCTAATGACGGCCCCAAAGCTTTGCACCAGCTCCAGCTTATCAATCGAATCGTCGTCATGGGAGGCAATCGGTATCTGATGATCATGGGCCAGCATCGCGATCTCCCGGATCCCCGCCTCGGTGATTTTCGGTTTCGTTTGATGCTTGAATATGAGTTCATCGATGCTTTCGTCAGTGATTTGCTCATACCCTTTGATCGTTTTCCTGTAAACCTCCAGGTCCCGGTATTGCCCTTGTCCCGGCGTATGATCCATGAATGAGACAAGGTGTACCTTCCGGTCGGAGATATACTTTTTTACATTATCGACTTCCTCCACATTGTCGATCTCAAATCTCGCGTGAAACCGATGGCGTACCAAATGCTTGGTGTCATGAGTCTGATCGATCAAATCAATCAATTTCCTCACATTTTCCGGCTCACGGATCGGCCTGTACTTATAATCGAGAGATTTAAAAATCGACAGTGAGTGATACATCGTTGTTATGCCGTGGGAGATCAGTTCTTTTTCGGCTTCCCGAAGGCCCAGGCGGAAATCCATCAGGGAGGTGGGCCTTGGCGCCGTCATATGCTCGATATAATCGGAATGAATGTCGATGAATCCCGGGGAAACGTATGCGCCTGCCGCATCAATCACCTCGATGCATTCGTCGGGCTCGATCTCCCCCTGCCTCGCTATTCGTTCGATCCGATCCTCCCGGATGAATAGATCGAAGCCTTCAAGTATCGCCTCTTCCGTTATAATGAGTCCATTCTTTATCAGATACATACAACTGCCTCCATCTGTTGGTTTGATTAGAGCAGAGAATGAACCAACTGCTGCGTATAGGCATGCTGCGGGTCTTCAAGGATTTGGTCGGTTAAGCCTTGTTCGACCACTTTGCCGTCCAGCATGACCATTGTCCGGTCGGCAAGCATGCGGATCACGCCGAGATCGTGTGAAACAAGGAGGATGCTGATGTTCAGTTCCCGTTGCAAATGCTTGATCAAATCGAGTACATTGGCTTGTACGGATAAATCGAGTCCTGTCGTTACTTCGTCCAGCAAGAGAATCGGCGGGTTGTTGGACAACGCCTTGGCGATTTGAACCCTCTGCTGCATGCCTCCGGAGAAGTTTTTCGGCGCTTCCTTCATCCGGTGTACGGGAATCGTAACCCGATCCAGCAGCTCTCTTCCCCTCGCCTCCATCGCCCCGACATTTCGGTTTCCGGCAGCGATCATCTTCTCCGCAATATTGCCGATCGAGGTAAACTGCATCCGCAAACCCATCACTGGATTTTGGTAAACTTTGCCCATCAAGTGATTCCGGATATATCTTTTTTGCTGGGCCGACTCCTGAAACAGATTGCTCCTGCCTTCCTTATAGGCCTGGAGATAAGCTTCTCCGCTTGTCACCTCCTGATCAAAATACATGCATCTCATCAACGTCGACTTGCCGCTTCCGCTCTCGCCCACTATGCCTAAAACTTCACCGGGATACAGTTCAAGCGATATGTCCTGACACGAATATACGGTGCCGCAAACCGGACAGTAATTTTTGTCTAATTTCCGTTCCGCCCGGCTTCCGCATTGATCGCATCCGCTGCCGAATTGCTTGT
Source organism: Brevibacillus sp. B_LB10_24 (assembly GCF_046036945.1). Classification (NCBI taxonomy): domain Bacteria; kingdom Bacillati; phylum Bacillota; class Bacilli; order Caryophanales; family Paenibacillaceae; genus Brevibacillus; species Brevibacillus sp. B_LB10_24. The sequence goes on from NZ_JBJQOQ010000007.1 coordinate 26,534, forward strand.
TCAAGTTTTTGATCGTCAGGATCGGCGCTGCCGATTCACCCATCTTTACGTCACCTCTTTATTAGTACTGCATAAGAACGGCCGATTTCCGGTTCATCCGGCTAAAACAATAGCTTGTATCATTGCACTGGTAATAGGTGACGCCGGCAGCGGCATCGAACAGTTCGTCCATAAACACCCCTTCGGCGCCACACAGTTTGCAGGACTTGTCTTGGAAAGATTCCGTCCGGAAAGGAACGTCTTCGAACGCAAGCGAGACGACCCGGGTATAGGGAGGAACCGCATAAATCTTTTTTTCCCGGCCTGCGCCAAGCAAAATTAACGCCTCGGAGTTGTCCAGCTTCGGGTTGTCGAACTTCGGAATCGGACTCGGCGCCATCACGTACCTGTCATGCACCATAACCGGATGGTCGGCCCCGGTCGTCATGTTTCTGTATTTCACGATTTGTTCGAACAGCATCAACCATGCGCCGCTGTACTCCTTTTCCCCGTGCAGCTTCTTGGTTTCCCGCTCACTGGTTTCATACTTGCGGAGAGGTTCCGGAAGCGGCACTTGCAGAACGAGAATCTGGCCGGGCTTAAGCGGAATTTCCGGAATCCGGTGCCTCGATTGAATAAGCGTCGCTTCTGATGTATCTTCTACGGTTTTCACGCCCGTCGTTTTTTGAATCAATTTTTTAATGCTCACAGCGTTGACGGATTCGTCCGATCCTTGATCGATTACCTTGAGCACGTCTTTTTTTCCGATCAGGGACAAGGTGAGCTGAAGCCCTCCGGTTCCCCATCCCCGGCCAATCGGCAATTCTCTGGAGGCGAAAGGTACCTGGTATCCGGGGATGGCGATTGCTTTCAAGGTCGCTCTGCGGATTTCTCTTTTCGAGCCTTCGTCAAAAAAAGCGAAATGATATTGGATTCGCACAGGTTACACCTCCTTACGCTTTCTCGCTTTGAACTTGCTTCGTCTTGCGCACATCGTTCAGCTTCGATTGGAAGGTGACATAGTGGGGCATTTTTAAGTGAGAAATAAACCCCGTAGACTCCACTGAATCGATATGGTAAAGAACAAATTCCTCGTTCTGGGTAGGTATGGTCTGATCGCCTTTCTCGAGGGTTTTGTCCAAAATGCCCATGGCAATCGCTTTGGTTTCATTTTGTCCGTAGCAGAGTCCGTAACCGATCTCAAACTCAAGCTCTTTTCTGCCTTTTTCTCTTTCCACAGTGGCCGGAATCAGCATTTCCACTTCCGTCACTTTGATATCTCCCATGTAGTAAGCTTCGTCCCCGTCCTCGGATGGCTTCAGCGGATTGCCGATATAGACGGGCAGTTGTCCCACACGCAGCTCGCCGACGGTAGGATGGATCGCACCGTATGCGCGGATCACGGCATACGCCAACGAAGTAACAGCCCCCGTCTGCCCACGGGTTAAAATTTGCAGCTTCTGGCTGCGGCTGGCCGGGAACGTCAGGCTCTTTCTCGTCACATCGTCCGGTTCCCGCTCATCTGCCGGACAATTTGCTAATAGACCTTCTTTTCTCAAATAATCCAACACTTTTGGCAACCGGGTTAAATCAATATCTTGATCAGGGGTCTCCTCCCCAGCACCGGCTTCCTGTTCAAATTCGTACAGCCATTCGCTGACCGCCGCTTCCGTTTCACCGATCAAGTCAAAATCCAGCAAGCGATGGCTATAATCCGTCGATGCTCCAAGGATTTGCCCGCCCGGAATATCTTTGAAGCTGGCTGAAATTCTTCTTTCTGCCAGCATCTGCTCGGTAACAACTGTTCTCGAGTAATGCTTTCTGGGCAGAGTGGACCGGTATGCTCTCAGAAGAAAAACAGCCTCTTCCGGATTGCCTTCCGCTTGCTTGATCGCAAGTGCCGCCAACGTTTCGCTGTAGAGGCCGCTCTCCGACATGACTTGATCGACCAAGCCTCTCATTCCGCTTTCGATCTTATCGACGTCCAGCACTTTTCTTTGCTTTACTCTCTCGTATTGGATTCGTTTCAACGATTCCTCAATAGCAAAGGTGCCGCCTTTCACCGCTACGTACCCCATTTACCTGACTTCCTCCTTCCGTATCTGAGTCGTCCTTGCCAAACAGAGGAGACGATGGCTCTTGTCGATGAAGATGAGATCGATTCCGCGCGGATACTCGGCGTTTTTTTCCTCCCGTATGTGGATCCAGTCCGCACTCGCCTTCACTTGAACAAAGCTTTCGGCGTGAATGCCCGGACCCGTAAGCCGTAAAGCCTTGTCCCCCGACACCGCCTCCGTTTCTACGATGACGGTAGCTGATTGGTGAGGATCGACCAGCTCTCCGATCTTCGCCCTTTGGAGAGCGTTCCGCAAATCATCCGATGCAGCATCCTGCAGAACAAAAATAAAATCCGCACGCTCCGCCTCCACGGCTTTGGCGTAAGTCAGCTGGTTGAACAGATGAGTAACCCGGGCTTCCTTTTCGGAAAACACTTTGAAGGTGACCTCCGTATCCAGAAGCATCCTGGCAATGATCATGGTCGAAGGAAAACAACCAGCATCCCCGTCCAGCTTGCCGGCCTCAGCGGAAAGATCGGAAATCAATCCCGGCCTCGACATGGAATCTATCACTTTTCTATAGGAAGTTTGAATATCGTGAACCAGGTCCAGCTTCACTGTTGTCTCCCCTTTCATTCCGTGTCCATTGTTTCAAAATCAACTTTCGTCCTTCGTATTTTGGCTGCGAATGCTTTTCGCTCGTTCGCGATTCGGTCCGCTTCGGCCTGCAGCAATGCCGACCAAGCAGCCGTTTCCTTCAGCACGGCTTCATACGCCGCGTCAATGACTGCCAAATCGTAGGCTCGCTCCGGTTCGTCGCCTTTCAAGATGCCAATCCCCATACATCCTTCAATTTGAACCTTGCATTCGGTAACGAATACTTCGCCCAAATAAAACAAGCTTTTTTGCGCAGTTTCTCTTACCTTTACCATCACCAAGCCATGATTCGGCTCCTCTATCGTTGTCACTTGATACCGGTTCTCGATTTCTTGCGCTAATGCAGCTGCGAGCTCGGCAGAACCGTTAATCAGGATCTCCGTTCTTTGTTTCCGCTTCATGCCAAACCTCCTTTCCCGCTTGTGATCGTCTTCCGACAACCACGATATCTTGTTGCCAGGCCAGCGGATGTTAAGATCATGTTAAAGTACATAGGTAAAGTAGTCGCCGCGGTAGAACGTTTTGGAGTACTCCAGCGTACGGCCGCTCCGGTAATCCACACATTCGGATTCCAAAACCAACAAAGGGATCAAACCCGAACACGCAAGCAGTTCCCGCTCGTATTTGGCAGGGAAAGTAACGCTCAGCAAAGTTTGTGTGGAACGGAGGTCCGTATATCCTCTTTCCCTGTAAAATTCGAACATCGAGGTAATTTTGCTCCCGATTTGTTCGATGTCGTCAAACATCGTTTCCGCCACATAAGAAATATGGACAGCGATCGGGACTTGATCGATGATTCGCAGCCTTCCCACTTTAAATACCCGATCCCGCTCTTCCGCTCTGAGTGCTTCATAAATTTTGTTGTTATATTCGATTGGCTCGCAAAAAATATTTTTCGATTGATAGTGATAGCCCAGCTGCAACATCTTTTTGCTGAAGCTTTCTCTTGTGAACAACGACAGGGGGATGCGTTGATGCCGGTCTTTGACAAAGCTGCCTTTCCCTTGTTTGGAATAGATGTAGCCGAGCTCCTGAAGCCTTTCATACGCTTTTCGGGCGGTGATCCGGGGAACACGGAACAGATCCGCAAGCTCGTTCTCAGACGGCAGCTTATCGTCGGGATCGTATTTGCCTGCCTGAATATCCGTAATCAAGTGATCCATGATATCCATCTCTTCAGACATTTCAGCCAACCTCCTAAACGATCACTTGGAAACAAGGCACGGGGGATTCAGCAGATGAAGATTCAGCTGTATTTCCGGATAAAGCTTTCCATGTCATTCAGTTCGTAAAAACGTTGTTCCAAAACCTCCCGCGGCCATTCCCACCAGGCAATTTGCAGCAGTTTATCGGCGACCTCCCGGGGAAATCTTTCTTTTATAAGCTTGGCGGGAACGCCCGCTACAACCGAATAAGGCTCAACATCTTTCGTCACGACTGCGCCCGAGGCGATGACGGCCCCGGTTCCTATGCCGACTCCTTTCATCACGATCGCCCCGTGCCCGATCCAAACATCATGGCCTATCGTGACCCGGTTGGAACGGCGCCAGTTGAAAATCGTTTCATCATCCGTGCCGGCAAAACCGTAAGCGGCCCTGCGGTAGGTCATGTGGTGCTGAGTCACCCGGTCCATCGGATGGTTTACAGGATTAATACAAACGTGGGAAGCGATGGAGGTAAATTTCCCAATCTCTGTATAGTTGATCGTCACGTCATCCATTGTATAAGTGTAATCGCCGAGCTTTGATTCAACGATTTTGTTGCGGGGACCGATCGAAGTCCATTCCCCGGCGAAGCTGTTTTCCATCTGAGTGCTTTCATGAATGCTCGGTTCGGCTGAAAGCTTGGTATGAGCTCCAGGCCGATGTATATGCCGCATGCTGCAACAGCTCCTTTTTACGTACCGTTATTTTCCGATCCGCATTTCTTTTCGCTCTTTTAACTCGTTGACGCAGGCCATACCTGGGCTTTTGGAGCCCAACAATACATCTTTTTCTCCATAAAAACCGTGAAAATCCGAACCTCCCGTTACGACCAAATCGTATTCCATGGCGTACTCCTGAGCTTTCACTTCGTCATCGGGCCCGTGCAGCGGATGCCATGCTTCGATGCCCTGAAGCCCGCTTTCCACCAGTTCCGGTATAGCGTCGAAATTATGGTACTGCCCGGGATGTGCCAGAACGGGAACGCCTCCGGCCGCCCGGATTGCTTGAATAGCGGATTTTGCATCGACGTATTCCATCGGAATAAAGGCTATGCCTGGCTGCTCCCCATTCTGGCCGCGGGAGAACAGTTTTTTGTACAACTCTCCGTAAATGGCCGTGGTGTACCCTTGTTCGATCAGCGCATGCATGATGTGTTGTTTATAAATGCCAGTGCCGCCTTCTGCAAACTTCATGACTTGTTCCAAGGTGATGGTATATCCGGCTTCGACCAGATTGTGAATCATGGCCAGGCTTGCTTGCTGGCGTTTGTCGAGCAGCGGGCGGCATAAGGACGTTAGAGCGGAGTGCCCCGGTTCGATAAAGTAACCCAAAATATGAACTCTCGTCTTCCTGATAAAATCGTAAGCCGATACCTCAATTCCGGGGATGATTTCAATCCCGCGTTCTTTTCCGAGGATCATCATTTCATCAAGGCCTTTGGTCGTATCGTGGTTCGTGACGGCCAAACAGCCTACGTCTTCTTTCAAGGCCATATCCAGCACTTCATCAAACGTAAAGGAACCGTCGGATACAGTCGTATGACAATGCAGCTCTACTTTCACGGGAGAACCTCCTCAGCATCGCTTTATGACCACGCCCCCAGTCTAACTTGATGCCAAGTTGCAAGGGTTAAAGCACTGTAAACGGAATGTTAAAATACAGGTAATCGTCTTCCCTGCCGATTTCACAAACAGACCTCGCTTTACGAGAAAGCTTTCCAGCCAAGGCTCTGGTCTGCCGGCTGGCAGTCCACGTCCACTTGTGATATCGTCAAGGGAGAATTCTATCCTGTTCCGAAACAGAGTCATAAATGGGAAGTGAGGAATCGTAGATGAGAGTATCTGTTCTGCTTTTTGCCGGTTTGGCTGAGCGTGCGGGAACACGCCAGCTCGAAGTGGAAATTCCCGAGGGGGCGACTGTACAAATGCTGATCGAGCAAATCGGACAAACCTCCCCAGCTCTGGCATCGCTCTTACCCAGCTGCTTTGTCTCGCTTAACCAGGAATACGCCGCACCGGATCAGACGGTGCCCGCGAATGCGGAAGTGGCGCTGATCCCCCCAGTCAGCGGCGGGGAAGACTCCTCGCGGTTTTTGGTGACAGAAGAGGCGCTCAGCGCAGATACACTGATCAAACTCGTGTCCAACCCGCATGCCGGAGCTGTCCTTACTTTTGTCGGTACGGTTCGGGAGTTCACCAAAGGACAGCGGACGGTATATCTGTCCTATGAAGCATACGCCCCGATGGCTGTGGAGAAAATGAAACAGATTGCAGCCGAAATCGAAGAGCGCTGGCCGGGGACGCAGGTCGCCATGCACCATCGAATCGGACAATTATCCATCGAGGAAATCGCCGTGATCATTGCCGTGGCCACGCCGCACCGGAATGAGTCATTTGAAGCAGGCCGTTATGCGATCGAGCGGTTGAAACAGATCGTCCCGATCTGGAAAAAGGAAATGTGGGAGGACGGCAGCGAGTGGAAGGGACATCAGCAGGGGCCCTGGAACCCGCTCGCACCTGCAGATCCGTCTGCATGACCACTGCTGCCGCAAGATGCTTGCGAATTGCGAACATCCTGCGGCTGCCTACATAGGTGACCGGGGGCAACTTTGAACATTGTGTGAAAATAGGGTGGAAGATTTGCCAGGAATCAAGTATAATGTACTCGAACAGAAACGAAACGTCGTTTCATCTGGTGAAACCAGAATCTTTTCCCAGCCATTTCTTCTATATAATAAAGGAGGCAATACGTATGGCTAACAAAGACGCTTACTCAGTAAAATCGTCATTGACTGTGCAGGACAAAGCGTATGCGTACTATCGCATCCAGGGCCTTGAAGAACAAGGCATCGGGCAAGTTTCCAAGCTGCCTTTCTCGATTAAAGTGCTGCTCGAAGCTGCGGTTCGCCAGTTTGACGGCCGCGCGATCACCAAAGAACACGTTCAGCAGCTGGCCAATTGGGCCAAAGGGCGCGATGCCAACCAGGAAGTGCCATTGGCTCCTGCCCGGATCGTTCTGCAGGACTTCACCGGCGTACCGGCTGTCGTCGACTTGGCGGCAATGCGCGTCGCGATGAAAAAGAGCGGCGGCGATCCGAAACGGATTAACCCGCTGGTACCTGTGGATCTGGTCATCGACCACTCTGTCATGGTAGACGAATTTGGTTCGGCAGATGCGCTGGCAGCCAACATGAAACTGGAATTTGAACGCAACGAAGAGCGCTACCGCTTCCTGCGCTGGGCGCAAACGGCATTTGACAACTTCCGTGCCGTACCGCCGGCTACAGGGATCGTTCACCAAGTAAACCTGGAATACCTGGCAACGGTTGTCGGCACCCGCGAGATCGACGGCGAAGTCGTCGCGTTCCCGGACTCACTGGTCGGTACCGACTCCCATACCACGATGATCAACGGTTTGGGCGTGCTCGGCTGGGGTGTCGGCGGCATCGAGGCAGAAGCGGGGATGCTGGGGCAGCCGCTCTACTTCGTAACCCCTGAAGTCGTCGGCTTTAAGCTGACCGGTACGTTGAAGCCGGGAGCTACCGCTACCGACCTGGCCCTGACCGTAACGCAAATGCTGCGGAAAAAAGGGGTTGTCGGCAAGTTCGTCGAATTCTACGGACCCGGCCTCTCCAACATCTCGCTTGCAGACCGCGCCACCGTGGCCAACATGGCTCCTGAGTACGGCGCAACGATGGGCTTCTTCCCTGTCGATGCCGAAACGCTCAACTACCTGCGCCAAACCGGCCGCAGCGAAGAGCTGATTCAATTGGTCGAAACCTATACCAAAGCACAAGGCTTGTTCCGTACGGACGCTACCCCGGATCCGGTCTTCTCCGACACGCTGGAGCTCGATCTGTCTACGGTTGTTCCCAGCTTGGCAGGACCGAAGCGCCCGCAAGACCGGGTAGAGCTGACACATATGAAAGAAGCTTTCAACCAAAGCCTGCGCACTCCAATCGACAAAGGCGGCTTCGGTCTCGAAGAAGACAAGATCGCCAAAAGCGTAGAAGTGCAGCATCCAAACGGCGAAACCAGCACGATGAAAACAGGAGCTGTCGTCATCGCGGCCATCACCTCCTGTACCAACACCTCCAACCCGAGCGTTATGTTGGGTGCCGGACTGCTCGCTAAGAAGGCAGTAGAAAAAGGCCTGAAAAAACCGGGCTATGTCAAGAGCTCGCTCGCTCCTGGCTCTCGCGTCGTCACACAGTACCTCGTCGATGCCGGCCTGATGGATTCGCTCGACGCCCTTGGCTTCAACGTCGTCGGCTACGGCTGCACGACTTGTATCGGAAACTCCGGTCCGCTGCCGGATGAAGTCAGCAAAGCGATCGCCGACAACGACATGACGGTAGCAGCCGTACTGTCCGGAAACCGCAACTTTGAAGGACGCATTCACGCGCTGGTCAAAGCGAACTACCTGGCTTCTCCGCCGCTCGTCATCGCATACGCGCTGGCTGGAACCGTCGACATCGACCTGGAGAAGGAACCGCTTGGCGAGGACAAACATGGTAACCCGGTGTACCTGAAAGACATCTGGCCGACGCCGCAAGAAATCGCCGAGGTCATGAGCAAGGCGATGAACCCGGAACTGTTCCGCGCTCAGTACGCCCAAGTCTTCACGGCAAACGACAGCTGGAACAAAATCGACGTGCCGACCGGCGACCTGTACGAGTGGGATGCCAACTCCACCTACATTCAGGAACCGCCGTTCTTCAAGGATCTGTCTCCGGAAGTGGGACATATCGGTGAAATCAAAGGCGCGAAAACACTGGCCCTGCTCGGAGATTCCGTCACGACTGACCACATCTCGCCAGCAGGAAACATCTCGCCAACCAGCCCGGCCGGTCTCTATCTGCAGTCCAAGGGAGTGGAGCGCAAAGACTTCAACTCCTACGGTTCCCGCCGCGGCAGCCACGATGTGATGATGCGCGGTACGTTTGCCAACATTCGCATCCGCAACCAAGTCGCACCTGGTACGGAAGGCGGCGTGACCAAGTACCTGCCAACCGATGAAGTCATGTCGATCTACGATGCCTCCATGAAATACCAAGCAGCTGATACGCCGCTGGTCGTCATCGCCGGTAAAGAGTACGGAACGGGAAGCTCCCGCGACTGGGCGGCAAAAGGTACCTTCCTGCTGGGAGTCAAGGCAGTCATCGCTGAGAGCTTCGAGCGCATTCACCGCTCCAACCTGGTAGGCATGGGCGTTCTGCCGCTGCAATTTGCAGACGGTGCAAGCTGGCATTCACTCAACCTGGATGGCACGGAAACCTTTGACATCCTGGGACTGAGTGACAACGTGCAGCCTGGACAAAACGTCAAAGTACACGTTACCCGCCAAGACGGCAGCCAGTTTGACTTCGATGCGGTCGTCCGCCTCGACAGCATGGTAGACGTTGACTACTACCGCAACGGAGGTATCCTCCAAGCTGTTCTCCGTCAAATGATGGATCAAAAACAAGTGCCGGTAAGCTAAGCATACAGGGAAAAGGCCCATGTCAGCGCGACATGGGCCTTGCCTTTATATGTAAAAACCCGGAGTCCGGCTATTGTACCGGGCTCCGGGTTTTTATACCATGCTATCTCCAAGCGGACAAAGACTATAACGGTTTGATCGGTACACATATTTCGCAAAAATCATCCTTAATCATATTACCCGTGTATCTTTCTAAAATCGGTTTGTTGTCCATTTGATATCCGCTGTTTGGTACATATAGGAAAATTTCACTCCATGCTTTTTGAATATCTTCCCCTGTATGTCTGACTTTGAAAATAAGATATTTTCCACCAGAAAGTTCACTTTCGCCAATGGAACCATCCATTTGAAAATCCTTTGAAATGACAACACATGCATCATATCTGCAGTTTTCAGGAAGTGTTGTTTCAGGGTTATCTTGCGGAATTCCGAATATGATTACCGATTCAGTCAGCAGGTTTTTCTTCTCAGCCCATTTTTTTAATTTTTCCATTGCTTGCGTATTGGCAGGACCATATGGACCAACTTGTCGCACATATGCAATGCGATATTTTGGAAGAGTTTCGACTTTCATATTCATCGTTTCATTTTCCTTTCTTTATTTATTTGTGATACATTTCGAATGCTATCATGATTTAAAATGATATTCATTCGTTTTTTAAAAAAATTGGTAATTTTATTATAAAAAAGGGTGTTCGGGCGTACACAGTGCGCTCCCTCACCCACACAAAAAGGAGGTCGACCAGTAAGTTCTGGCGACCTCCTAATACGATCGGGCAGGATCGTTCATTCAAGAGAGAAATGACCGACGAGACAAATTGTTCCCACATTACCTGGTAATATAGTTCGAGAAAAATCGGACACTCCAAAGCTAATGATGGTCTATCCGTTTGTACGAAGCTCCAACAAGCGTTTTAGGTTGTCATCAATAAATTTATTATCGGCACGGTTGATTCCGCGACCGGCAAAATGGCCCCAGATCGACTCGATCGGATTAAAAACAGCATGAGGTATAAGCTTAGCCTCGTATTCGTTATCGTCCGCCGTGCAGAAGAGATCCGTGCTCCCCGGCATGACGCAGGCAAGCGCTTTAATGCTTTTGAGCGCCTCATCGAAATCTCCGTTATAGGAGGGGTTTGCACTAATATCTGCATTTTGGCCTGTCCATAACATGGCCAGGACATTGTGCGGATCCATCTTCATAAAGCTATCTTCCCAGACGCCAGCCACAAAATCTGCCAATGAGTCATATCCCAGCTCACGATAAAGTTCCTCTCTGTAAAACGCCTGCGATAAGCCCCATCCCGCATAGACACGGCCAACCGCGCGCATGTCTGCAGAAGTCAACTGGTTTTGTTTACTTGAATCGAAGCGGGCTGCAGCCATGAGTGCAGCTTTCATTCCGTCCAGGACCACAAACGTATGGGCCAAGTCTTGGCGACTCCGGCGAAAGGTGCAATTCGTTCCACCATGTCTGGATAACTTGCTCCCCATTGGAATGCTTGAATACCTCCCATTGACCATCCAACGACGAGAGCGATCTTTTGAATGCCGAATTTTTCTGTCACCAGCCGATGCTGCAATGTAACGTTGTCATAGACGGTTACCTGCGGGAAATTAGCCCGGTCGAATGGGGGAGGCGTGTTACTGGGAGACGAAGATAATCCGTTGCCCAGCAGATTTGGAACGATAATGAAATATTCTCTCGGATCTAGTGCCATGCCGTTTCCAATCAACCATTCATTCTGAACATGCTGGTCGCCAAAAGCAGTTGGATAGACGATGACATTATCTTTCTTTTCATTCAATCTTCCATAAGTCTTATACGCAAGGAAAGCGCTCGGTAACGTCACTCCTGATTGCAAGGTTACGTCACCCAAATCAAAAATCTCATAATCCATCGTATTGTCGCTCCCTTCAAAATGAAATCACACATTTAAAATGTATTTCTTGTACTTAGTATAGGCCTGTGGTACCATCAATAAAAGTGAATAAAATTCAAAGTAGTATTCAATATTATTGAAAGTAAAAGGGGGATCGTATGATGGAATTGCGCCAACTGATTACGTTCCGCACGGTTGCATCAACTTTAAATTTCAGTCGGGCTGCTGAAGTGTTGAGCTACGTCCCCTCCAACGTCACGATGCAAATAAAAGCATTGGAGGATGAGCTTGGTGTTCGTCTCTTTGACCGCTTGGGCAAGCAGCTCGTTCTCACAACTGCAGGTAAACGATTTTTAACTCATATCCAAAGCGTTCTAAACAAATTGGACGAAGCTCGCAGCGTCGTTCATGACAATGAAAATCTAAGCGGCACCCTAACGATAAGTGCCAACGAGGTTCTTTGCGCCTATCGGCTTCCCGTTGTCTTTCACCTATTTCGTTCGCGCCATCCGGGAGTTCGTCTTATCTTCCGCTCCGTTCCAAATCAAGAGCTCAAGGAAACGCTCTTTGAGGGAGTCGCGGATGTCGTCTTTATGTTGGACGAACCCATTCGCTCGAGCGGACTTGCAGTGGAGCCGCTGGTGGAAGAAACTTTCCGCCTTTTCGTCGCTCCAGACCATCCACTAGCGAAACGAGCTGTGCTGCAGCTGGAAGATTTTCACGGAGAAGTGTTCCTGACGAATGAAAAGGGTTGTCCCTATCGAACCATGTTTGACCGGTCATTTGAGAAAGAGGGCATTGATAGTATTACGTATTTAGAGTTTCAAAGTGCCGAAGCCATTAAACAATGTGCAATTACGGGAATCGGTATTGCCTTTCTTCCTGAAATAACAGCGAAAGCCGAAGTTGAACGGGGCGAACTTGTTGCTCTTCCATGGCAAATTCCGGACTTGCACGTGTATACACAGATGTTATGGCATAAAGACAAGTGGCTTTCACCAATCATATTATCTTTCATAGAAGCAGCAAGGGAGGTTATCGCTATACGCTAAACGATTGGATATGATAGCTCAATAAAACAGCGGTAGTCTAGGACTTTATTTTCTCGTCCAATGCTACCTTGTCGTAGACAACCTCCAGGCACAGATTTCAACTCATTGTGTAAATGGGTTGGTTTCAACCATATTTTCCGAAAATCCCAAAAAAATAACCCTTCCATGAAACTGGAAGGGACAAGCTTTTTTAACTGGAATTTACATATGCCTTACGATCAAGTCAGCGAACAGCTTCATGTCTACATTTCCCCCGCTGACCAGCACCACAGTCTTTTTCCCTCTCAACCCGGTTTTCTGAAAGACCATCGCGGCAAGCGCGGCCGCCCCCGAAGGCTCGGCCACCAGCTTTCCTCTCGCCGCCAGCAGAACTGCCGCCTTGGCGATCTCCTCTTCGGATACCAGTACCATCTCGTCAACGTATTTTTGCGCATGGGCAAACGTCGTCTCGCCAACCCGCTTGGCCTTGAGACCGTCGGCCATCGTCTCAAGCTGATCGACCTCTGTCAGACGGCCGGTGACGACCGATTCGTACATCGATCTTGCCCCTTCCGGATTGACGCCGATCACCTGGATGGCGGGCTTGCTTTCCTTTAAGGCAGCCGCCACCCCGGAAATCAACCCGCCGCCGCCGACAGGAATGATCACTGCTTCCACGTCGGGAAGCTCCTCAAGTATTTCCAGGCCAATCGTTCCTTGGCCGGCGATCGTCAACAAGTCGTCAAACGGATGGACCATGGTCAGCCCTTCGCTTTGGCTCAATTCCAAAGCACGCTGGTACATCGTGATGGACGTGCTCCCGCCGTCGATCACCCTGGCACCGTATCCGATCACCGCCGCCTTTTTGCTTTGAACCGGCTCCGTCGGCATGGAGATGGTTGCCTTTACGCCAAGCAGGCTGGCTGCATAGGCTGTTCCCGCGCCGTGATTTCCGGCTGAGAAGGCGACGACGCCGGCGCTTTTTTCCGCCGCAGTCAGATGGGAAATTTTATGATATGCCCCCCGCACCTTAAACGACCCTGTCTTTTGCAGGTTCTCGGGCTTAAAATAGATTTCATTTCCCGACAGGTTGCTGCATGTCTTCGAGTACTGCAAGGGAGTTGCCTGTATCACACCGGCCAGGTTTTCTCTCGCCCGTTGAATATCTGAAAGGGAAACGTACACGAGTCTTCACTCCTCCTGGATCTTCACGTATGCCCGTTCGCTATGGTTGTGAAACGAATCACGATTGCCGGCCGCTGCGCGCCTGTTTGACCGCTTGGGTATACTGGGCAGCCAGTTCCGTCAGCTTGGCAAAATCTCCGGTTTCGACGGCCTGCCGGTTGACCAGGTGGCCGCCAATGCCAACGGCAGCGACTCCAGCCTGTACGAAGGCGGCCAATTTGTTCAGATCGATTCCGCCCGTGACGACGATCGGAACATGGGGGAAGGGACCCTTGACGTCCTTGATGTACGAAACGCCCAGTGTCGCTGCCGGAAAAACCTTCACCATCGCCGCCCCCCACTCCATGGCGGTGATGATTTCTGTCGGTGTCATCACCCCGGGTATGGCGATTTTTCCATATCGCAGCGAGGTTCGGATGACGTCTTGATGAAGACTCGGACTAAAGATAAAATCAGCCCCGCTGGCGATCGCCAACCTGGCCGACTCACTGTCAATGACAGTTCCCGCTCCGACAATCGCCTGCCCTTTCAGGTTTTGAGAGAGTCGGCGGATCGCATCGAACGCTCCCGGCGAGTCGACGGTCACTTCCAGGGCCGTCACTCCGCCTTCGACCAAGCTTTCCGCAACTTTGTCAACCTTGTCTTCCGGCACCCGCCTGATGACGGCAATCACTCCCGATTCCGTCAGCTTTCCGAGCAACTCTATGATCGGCAGCATCTGTACCCTTCTCCCCTCTACCTTTTGATCTCTTTTGTCTGGTCTGAAAAAATCTGCGATTCGAACGGATATCCTTCCACATCACCGGCTACCGTCAAGGCGTACGCACCAATGCGGTTTCCCAATTCTACCGCTTTCCGGTACGGCCAGCCGCGGATGAGCCCCGACAGGAACCCGCCGGCAAAACCGTCGCCGGCACCGATTGGATCGACGATTTGCAGAACAGGATACCCGGGAACGTACTCACCGGCTTCGGAAGTGGCATAGTACGCCCCTTTTTCCCCCAGTTTGATCACGGCCAGGTTGACGCCATTTTGTAAAAAGACCTTGGCGATTTCTTCCGGGGCCGTCTGTCCGGTCAGGATTTCTCCCTCCTCCAGACCCGGCATGACGATGTCGCACCGTTTGGCAACCTCCAGCAGCACCTCCCGTGCACGCTCCTTCGTCCAAAGCTTAAGGCGAATATTGGGGTCGAACACGACGGTTAGTCCGTGTTTTTTCGCCAGGGTGATGGCATGGTGAACCGCATCCAGACAGGATGGGCCAAGCGCAGGGGTTATTCCCGACAGGTGAAGGAACTTTGCCCGGCTGAGGTACTCCTCGTCCACATCCGCCGGCGACAGTTTGCTGGCAGCCGAATCCTTGCGGTAATAGGTGACTCTCGGTTCTTGCATCGCCTGGCGCTCTTTAAAAAACAGTCCCGTGGGAAACTGGTCGTCAAAGCGGACCCGGGAGGTATCAACACCTTCCCCCCTGATAAAATTTTGTACGTACACGCCAAACTCGTCGTTTCCCAATCGGCTGAACCATCCTGCCTGGTGGCCCAACCGGGCAAGGCAAATGGCAACGTTGGACTCGGCACCGCCAATCGACCGGTGAAACGTAGTCGCAAACCGCAGCGGCCCTACGGTAGGGGGGTAAAACAGGACCATCGTCTCGCCAAAGGTAACTACATCCATGGTATCCATCCTTACTGATTTAATCTTCGATTTCTACAATGACTTCGACTTCAACTGGCGTGTGAAAGGGCAGCTCGTTGGAGGAGATCGCAGAGCGGGCGTGTTTGCCTATTTCGCCAAACACCTCGACAAACAATTCGGAACATCCGTTTATCACATATGGCTGTTCGGCAAAGCCATCCGCGGAATTGACGAACGCCAGAACTTTCACAATCTGTTTTACTTTGTCCAAATCACCTAAAAATTCCTTCAAGACAGCCAGGCAGTTAATTCCCGTCAGCCTTGCAGCATCGTAGCCCTGCTCAACCGTTAAATCGGAGCCTATTTTCCCCTTGTACTTCAATACTCCGTCAACCCGGCAGTCCTGGCCTGACAGGTAGACAAGATTGCCTACCCGCTTGGCTGGCTGGTAAATCGCGGCCGGTTTCGGTGCTGGCGGCAATGTGATACCCATTTCAGCTAATTTTTGTTCGATCCTTGCCATAGTTCCAGACTCCTTTTTATTCAAGTTGGCAGCTGTGATGGTTACAATGATTCTGCCTCCACGGGATCAAGCTTGAGAAAGTCTTCAATAAAACGCTCCATCCGCAGGATGACAAGATCGATGATTTCTTGTCCAAGCTGCAGTGATGCATCCCGGGCATCACCGAACGATCCATCTTTTGTCAGCTGCTTCCAACTGTACGGATAGTCTACCCGCGGTCCCGGCTCAAACTGGCTAAAGACAAGAGGGTAATCCAGCATCTCAGCAGCGTGCAGGTCATCCGCCCTGACAATCCCGGGATCGAGGTACAATCCAAAAGACGCTTCGGCTTCACAGGCGTGTCCGTACCGGACGGATTTTACCTTGCTGGATATTTCCTCTGACGCCAGGTTCCAGTAAAAGATGTTGGCAATTTGAACGCCAAGCTCATGTCTGGCAACTGTAGACGCCACGGAGAGCGTCGTCTGATTGCCGCCATGGCCGTTCATCAGCAGGAAACGCTTGATTCCATGCCGTTTCATGCTTTTGATATAGTCAAAAACGACAGCTTGCAGTGTGGCCGGGGACAGCGTCATGCTCCCCGCAAAATCCATGTGATGATAGGAAACACCAACAGGGATTGGAGGGAGAACAAGCAGGCGCGGATACATCCGTTCGGCTATTTTGTTCGCAACCCCATGGGCCAGGCGTGTATCGGTATCCAATGTCATGTTGTAGCCGTGCTGTTCTGTGGAGCCAACGGGTATAATGGCCGCTTCCACCTGCTTGAACCGCTCTCCAGCTTCAAAGGTGGTCATCCGGCCGAGTTCAATCATCGCTTGATTGGCTGTACTCATCACGGTCTCCCCTCTCTTTTCCGGCGATTCTCTCACGCTTCCACTTCTACAATGATCTCTACTTCAACCGGAGTATCGAACGGGAGTTCATTGGTTCCGATTGCCGATCTGGCGTGTTTGCCTTTTTCTCCGAACACTTCTACCAGCAGCTCGGAGGCCCCGTTCATCACATAGGGCTGATCGGAAAATCCCGGCGCACTGTTGACAAAGCCCAAAACCTTGACTACTTTTTTAATCTTATCCAAGCTGCCAAGATGCCATTTCAACACCGCCAGGCAGTTGATCATACATTGGCGCGCAGCCGCCTGGCCTTGCTCGATCGTCAAATCCTGCCCCAGCTTTCCTTTGTAGATCAACACCCCGTTCACCCGGCAGTCCTGTCCGGAGGTATACGCCAGGTTGCCCGTTTGATTGACGGGGACAAAGCAAAACTTGGGTTCGGCGACGTCGGGAAGGACGATATTCAACTCTGCTAATTTTTGTTCGATAGACATCATTTCACCAGCTTTCTCATGATTGGTTTTCCAACATGGCATCAAATGAAGCCAAATCCTTTAGGCCGTGTCCTGTCAAGATCACTGCGACCGTCTCGCTATTGCCGATCTGCCGTGTCTGCAGACTCTTCGCCAATCCGGCGACCCCCGCAGCAGCGGAAGGCTCCACGAGAATCCCCTCGTCTTTTGCCAGCCAGGCCTGGGCTTCGAGAATTTGACGGTCCGACACATCCATGGCAAATCCGGATGACTCCCTGATTTTTTGCAGCGTATAGGTGCCGTCCTGGGCATATCCGTCCAAACCGTCGCCGATTCCGCCAGCAATCGTCCGAGGAGCTTTTTGCGGCTCTACTTCACTCCGTCCAGCCTGAAATGCCTGAACGACGGGATTGCAGCCCGCTGCTTGAATCCCTGCGATCCGTGGAAGCACGTTTGCCATGCCCAGCTCGCGCAGCTCGACAAAGCCCTTCCAGATCCCTGCCAGCACCGGCCCGGCGCCAAAGGGAACACAGACGACATCTGGCACGCGCCGGTTCATCTGCTCCCAGAGCTCAAAGGCGATCATTTTGTCGCCTTCCACCGTGTAAGGGTTTAGAAAGGTGGTCGTCAGGTTAAACATCTGTTCCCGTTCTGCCATTTCCTTCGCCCTGTGGAAGGATTGGCTGTAGGGACCCGGTACCTTCAACACCTTGGCACCGTAGGCTGCAGTCTGTTTTACCTTTTCCTCCGGTGTCGATTCGGGAACGAGGATGGTGGCGGCCAATCCCGCCCGAGCACAGTAGGCAGCGACCGCGGCGGCGGCATTTCCGCTTGAAGCGACCACGACCTGCCGAAACCCGAACTCCACCGCCTTGGAGACGCCGACTGAGATTGGCCGGTCCTTGAAAGAGCCGGTCGGATTGACAGATTCGCACTTCAGCCAGAGGTTTGAAAGACCAAGCCTCTGTGCCAGCCGTTCAGCCTTTACCAGTGGTGTACGCCCCTCGCCCAAAGAGATCAGCTTTTCTGGGACGACAGGCAGCAGCAGTTCGCCGGAAAACGCCCCAACGTGCTGCAGGTGATCTTTCAGAGCCTGATAGTCGTAACAGACGTCCAGCAATCCGTCACACCCCGGACATGTGTAGTACGGCAGCAGCGGATATTCACTACCGCAGCCTATGCAGCGCAGCCGTATGGCATACATGTTCTACTCCCCCTGCTCCCGCAGCATCTGCAAAGCGAGCTGGACAAAGATGCGTGAGGCGTCCGCTACTTCTGCAATCTCCACATACTCGTCATTGACATGGGCCTGACTCAAAGAGCCTGGTCCAAAGACAACCGTGGGAATGTCTTTGTCGACGGAAAAGAACGGGGCTTCACAGGTGGCTTCGAATATTTTCACCTGGCACGCCTGCTCCCTGACCAGGTTGTTTGCCTGCTCCACTCCTTTGACCAGCGGGTGATCCGGCGCGATCTGGCTGGCCGCCAGATAGGAGGAGCACTCAAGCTCATAGGCGGAGACGTCTGCCACTTCCTCAACGCATTCGCGAATCTCTTGCAGGATCTCCTCATATGTCTCCGACGGCAATATTCGGCGGTCGATCTCGATCACGCAGCTCCCCGGCACGATATTGGGTGCGGTTCCGCCGTGAATCTGGGTGACGTTCAACGATGCCGAACCCAAAAGCGGATCGACCCGCTGCCTTAAAGAATTTCCTAAACTTTCTAAATTATGAATGATTTTATTCATCTTGTAAATCGCATTGTCGGGATTGGTGACAACGGCAGCATGGCCGGGTGTCCCCAATGTCTGGATCCGGTATCTGGACACGCCGCGATGGGCAATGCAGATATTCAGTTCCGTCGGCTCGCTGATGACAGCCCAATCAGCAGTGAGGTCCGTCGTCAAAAAGTGTTTCATCCCGATATTTCCACGCTCCTCATCTGCATTGAAAAACAGAATCAGCTCGCCGGCGAACGGGTTGCCCATCCGCTGCAAAACGATGGCAGCGTAGATCATGGCAGCCACGCCCGATTTCATGTCGGCAGCCCCCCTGCCGTACACCCGGCCGTCCTGGACGATGCCCGCAAACGGATCCATGCTCCATTGATTTCCCGCTGGCACGACGTCGAGATGGCCGTTGTAGATCATTGACGGGCCTGGCCGCACACCCTGCAGGCGGGCGATCACATTGGGCCTTTTGGGAGCCGCCCAGGAGAGTTCTGCCTTGATCCCGTGTTCCGCGAGCAGCGCTTGGACATACCGGCCCGCCTCTTCTTCCGTTCCCAGCGGATTTTCGCTTTGTTTTTGGATCAATTCCCGCAAGATGCCGATGACTTCATCTTGATGAAAGTTTGCTGTGATTCCCTCTTGAATCGAACGCAAGCTGTTCACACCCTCTCGTCTCCCTAGTAGTTCTTGCCGCGGGCGTCGATCTTGAGTGTTCCCGCGAATTGGCCATGGCGATACCCGTACAAGTGATCGTTGAGGTTGGGGATGACGCAGCTGTGGTTGGGTATCACCTCGATCCGGTCCCCTACCTGGAAGTGGTGCTTGGCAGGATCAAACTGGAGGTAACCGTGTTCCTCATTTAACTTCACGATCTTTACATCCGGCTTGCCGACGATGTACCCATACGTATCTCCAGCCACGGAGAGGTCGCTGGTCAAGGTTTTCGAACCGGCGTCGATCGTAGCATGGCCCGGCAGCGGCACGCTGACTACCGTGGCATGCACCCGCAGGGCGCAGTCCTGTACCGTGTAGACCCCCAGATGGACGGCGTTCATATCGCCAAAAATGTAGTTGCCGGCGCGCGCTTCGGTAATCCCTGTCAGATCTTCAGCGAGGTAACTGGACGGGGTCGAGCCGCCCGACATTACGCGTACGGGTATACCGTCTCCTTCCAGGAGCCGCTTGGCTTCCAAGAGGATCTCTGCCTCCCGCCTGGTTTCTCCCTTTAGCTCCTCCGGGGATGACTTGCCGTAGATCTGGCCGACGTACGTAAACACCCCGGCGATCTCAATACCCGGCAGTCCCGCGATTTGTCTGGCGAACTCCAGTACAGGCGCCCCGGGCTGAACTCCGCCGCGATGGCTGCCCCCGTCAATCTCGATAAGCACTTCCAGCTTTCGTCCTGCTTCCTGACCGGCTGCGGACAATCCCCGGGCGACGGCGACGCTGTCAACCGTGGTGCGGAGGACGTTGACCTTCTGAACGAGCCGTGTCAGCCGCTGCAGATTTTCTTCCCCGACGATCGGAAAAGCGATCAGGATGGCATCGATTCCCGCCTCTGCCATCACCTCTGCCTCCGACAGCTTTGCGCAGGTGATGCCTTTCGCTCCCATTGCCAACTGCTTTTTTGCCAATTCGATGCACTTATGGGTCTTGATGTGCGGCCAGTGGTCGATCCCGGCTCGACTCAGCCGCTCGACCATCGCAGTGATATTCTTTTCTACTTTGTCCAAATCTACTGATACATACGGTGTAACGTGATTCACTGGAGAACACACCCTTCTTTCTTCGCTTTTTCGCCAATAAGGCACCGGTCAGGCTACTTCATGAGCACATCGGGCAGCCACATGACCAGTCCCGGAATGTAGGCGATCAAGATAACGACCAACGCTCCAATGACAAAGTACGGAATCAAATCCTTGTAGGTATTTTCCACTTTGATCTTCGCCAGGTGACACGACAGGAACAGCGTGGTGCCGACAGGCGGCGTAAACAATCCCAGCGCCAGGGCACAAAGCATGACGATGGCAAAGTGAATCGGATCCATGCCGATGCCGGTCGCGATCGGGAAAAAGATCGGGATGAAAATAAACAGGTTGGGCACGAGGTCCATGATCATTCCGGCGACGAACAAAATCAGCACCAGGATGAGAATCATCAGATAGTCAGGGATTCCCAGGCCAAGCAGGGCGCTTGAGATCATCGCAGGGATTCCTTCGCTGATCAGGATGTAGGTGAAGATCGAAGACGAACAGACGATCATCATCACGACAGTCGTGCCGACGACCGTTTCTTTCAGTGCCGCCATCAGCTTTTTCCCGTCGAGGGAACGGTAGACAAAAAAACCGATGATAAACGCGTAAACCGCTGACAAGGCAGCTACTTCCGTCGCTGTGGCAATACCGAAGATGATCGCCCCGATCATGAAGATCGGCATGATAATCGCCCAAAAAGCTTGCATGACACCTTGCGCCACTTCTTTGAATGTAGGGCGCTGCTCACGGGGATAGCCCCGCTTGACGGAGATGACGATCGTCGTCACCAGATAAGCCAGGGAGATCAGAATGCCGGGGATGGCGCCGGCAATAAACATCTTGGCCACGGACAGATTGGCCAGCCAGGCGATAATAATCATCGTGCTGCTGGGCGGAATGATGATGCCTACGACGCTGGCTGAAGCGTTGATCGAGGCGGCAAAGGATGACGAATAGCCTTTTTTCTTCATCTCCGGAATGAGCACGGAGCCAACCGAAGCAGCATCCGCGACACTGGAACCGGAAACGCCGGCCAGTACCATGTTGGTCACGACAGACACGCAGCCCAGTCCTCCCGGCAGCCAGCGCACCAGCGAGTGAGCCAACTGGATAATCCGCTGGGCGATTCCGGCGTGTACCATCAGACTGCCAGCCAAAATAAAGAACGGAACGGCCAGGAAGGCAAATGATTGGGTGTTGGAGAAAAAGCGCTGCGCCACGATCGAGAGCGGAATTCCCTCGACCAGCACGTACATCAACGCTGCCGCTCCCATCGAAAACGCAATGGGAACGCCAAATGCTATCAGGACAAATAGGCCGACGATCATGATCCAGATCATTGTTGTTCCTCCATGTTCTTCTTGCCAAAGAAGAGTAGAATTGCTTTGTAAATGAGAATGAGTAAAACCAGACAGAAAGCAAAGGTTTCGGAAATGTACATCCACGATTTGGAGATCCCGAGGATCGGCAGCGTCTGCCTGTACACAGAAACGGACAGGTCAAAGCTGGATTTAATCAGAAAAACAGAGAAAAAAATCATGATGAGATAGATCATCAAATCAGCGTATTTTCCGGATTTCCCGGCAAAGAATTTTTCCTTAAAGACGGTAATCGCAACGTTCTCATCGTTTTTGGTGATAATCACGGTGCCGAAAAAGACGATCCAGGGAAAGATAAGGGCGGTCAGCTCTCCCGTAAATGTAAACGGAAGATTAAAAATATACCTGCTAAACACGTCCAAGAAAACGACGATGGTCAAAACAACCATCAGAATGCTCGAAACGACAGCCAGGACATTCGTTATGCTTTCAATCAGTCTGTTTACTGCCACGAGAGAACTTTTCATGTGGACACTCCTTTTCAGGGCAGGCGCAGATGCTTAGGTACATCTGCGCCCGACCCGTTGAAAACTGGACTATTTCTTATGTGTTGCCCGATATTCTTCCAGGAATTTTTGCACCTCTTCAAAGTTTTGCTTCCCGACGATATCCGCAAGCTTCGCATAGGCAGGCTCTACCTTCGCCCTGAATGCCGCGATGTCCGGCTCCGTAATCTCCTCGAAGTTGGCCTTCATGCTGTCAAGCACTTCGGAGTTCCGCTTCTGCGTCAGCTCTCTGGACAGGTCTCTCGCCTCGTTGGCCGCATCCTGGATAATCGTTTGCAGCTCGGGGTCAAGACTGTCCCACAACCCTTTGTTCATGATGAAATTGATGTGATAGTAAAAGTGATTTGTAATGGCTAAGTATTTCTGCACTTCGTAAAATTTCTGGTCGTAGATGGCATCCAGCGGGTTGAACTGACCGTCCACTACGCCTTGCGAGAGGGCCAGATAAAGCTCTGAAAAAGGAATAGTAGATGTAATCGCGCCCAATTGGTTGAAAGTTTCGATCGAAGTAGGTTCATTCGGGCTTCTCATTTTGACCCCTGCGATATCTTCCGGTGACTTGATCGGATGCTTGTTGTTGGTAATCTGGGCAAACCCGAGGTCTGCATGAGCCAGTACCTTGTAGCCGAACTCTTCTGCTTCTTTCTTCCATCTGTCTCCAATCGGTCCATCCAGAACCGCATACGCCTCATCGTAGCCGTTGATCATGAACGGGAGCTGCAGTGTTCCGTACTGCGGAAGGATATTGGTCATCGAACCGCCGCCGGCCAGTTGGAAATCCAGGGCGCCAATCTTTACGGATTCAAGCATCTCCTGCTCCGTTCCAAGCGTTTCGGACGGGAAAATCTGGATTTCCACTCGCCCGTTCGTCTTTTCCTCTACGGCGTCCTTGAATTTTTTGGCGGCTTCATAGCGCACGGACTGTTCATTTGTATTAAAGCCCAGTTTAAACTTGTAGGTTTTTCCGGAATCTTGGCTCTTGCCTGCTCCGCCCGCTTGTTGATTCGATTCTGCGGCCTGATTTCCGCAGCCAGCTAAAAGCAAAAATACCATGATAAAAAATCCATAAGCCAAACGCTTTGACCAAGACGATTTCATATTGACCCCCTTAAATTTTCCATATATTATTATGATTGCGCTTACAATTCCTGTTAATGCTTACATTGGCTTTCACCTCCCTTAAAGGCAAACAGGGGGAACAACTGATTGATTTGTTCCTCTGACTGCTTGGTCACATCCAGAGCTATGCTTCCAAATTGCGGGCCTCATCCAAGTAGTTGTACAAAGTGAATTTTGAGATATCCAAAAACTTGCAGACCTTGTCCCCCGCTTTTTTGATGTGAAAGGCCCCTTTTTTATCCAGGTACAAAATCGCTCTCATCTTGTCTTCCTTGGTCATATGCGAGACGGGTTTGCCGATTTCCTTTTGGCATTCTTGCAGCAAAAAATCAATCAACTCGTTTACGTCGCGGACGAAAACCTCTTTTACTTCGTTTTCCAGACTGTATTTGGTAATGGACCGAAGTGTGTTTTCGGCGACGATCAAGTCGGAGATATCAAAGTTGATGCAGATGGCGCCTACGGTCTTGCCCTGGCTGTTTTTAATGTATACGGAAGACGACCTGAGGATTTTTCCCTCTTTTGTCTGTGTGATATAGTTGTACCGGTCTCCATCCTCAACAGTGCCTCTCAAGACCTCCAGTCCCAAATTACTGCCGCAGTCTCCCGGTTTTCTTCCGGTTATATAGCCATTCTCGATGGCCACAATGGTGCTTTCGTAGCCGCCGCTTAAATCGTGAAGGACGACCTCGCACTTTTCCCCAAACTGTGCAGCGATCCCCCTGATCAGGTTGGTTAAAAATGCCTGTTCATCTTTTATGTTTTCCAAGCCACTCCCTCACAATCTAAAAATTTTTTTGATAACAAGAAAATTAATTTGTAGTTGTAATTTAACATTTATTTTTATTTGCGTCAATAATCTATTTTTCATTTATAATCTGACTATTTTGCTGTCAAATGATGCCAGTTGCATGCTTTTTCCAGTGCTGCGGACACTAGAAGCATGGAAAAAAATCTTTTGGAGGGGAAAGGCGTGAACATACTGGCCAAGCTCCTTTTTCCGCTCGTACTCACGGTCAGCGTTTTTTTGTCAGAGGAAAGTACTGCAGCCATTCCAATAGCCGACCTGCACACCGATCAGACCAAGTATATAAGCGCAGCAGCACTGACCAGACAGTCCGCTCTGATCGTTGCGGGGGTAGCGGACGAAAAAGCAATCAAGTCTTATCATGTAGACGGCCGGTTGTACAACTTCGTCCAAACCGTCTTCGTTTCCAGGGTCTTCAAAGGAAAAAATGAGAGCGTGATCCAGCTTTTGCGCCCGGGAATCACTCCCGCCCCCAGCACAAACAACCCGTTGCCTATCATCTATCCCGGCCCCCTGCCCAATCAGGCGGAAGGGTATGTCCTGTTTCTCAATCCGACTGCCGATCCCGCCATCTACTCTGTCTCCGGAGGGTGGCAGGGGGTATACCCCGTTTACGGCGGGAAAACAGTTACGCTGGCAGGGTACGGCTTTGCAGCTATGAACGGTCTTGATCTGGATGGGGTGGGAAAGCTCGTCACAAGACTGGGCAGGGTCCGTTAAATCCTTCGTGCGGGAACTTGAGCAGCTGCACCGCTCAAGTTTTTCTTTTTTGCTTCTGTAGACGGTGCAAATCAGTGAGTGCCTCCCCATAAAAATATCTGCCGTTCCCTGCCGCCTAGTGATAATATAGACGTGTACAGTCGATTGGAAAAAAGGCAGCAATCGCTCGAAAAATTAAATGAGGTGTAAAAATGCATACGGATCCGGAAGCAGCAAAACGACAAGGGATCAGGGCGGGTGTCGGCTTCGCCATTCTGGCCTACGCTACATGGGGATTGCTCCCCTTGTACTGGAAGTCGCTCGACCTCATCCCATCGGACGAAATTATTGCTCATCGCATATTTTGGTCATTTCTCTTCGTCGCGGCTGTCTTGACCATTCGCGGAAGATGGAAAAATATCAAACCCGTCCTAGCCAATAAAAAACAGCTGCTGGCGGTCATCCTCTGCTCGATTTTGGTCACCGGAAACTGGTATATTTACATCTGGGCCGTCAATCACGGTCAAGTGATTGAAGCAGCCCTTGGCTATTATATTAATCCTCTGCTCAGCATCGCTTTGGGAATGATCGTACTGCGGGAGCGATTGCATTTTTTGCAGCTCATCTCCTTGGGACTGGCTGCGATCGGTGTGGCGATCATGACGATTGAACACGGGCGGATCCCCTGGATTGCCATTTCGCTGGCGCTTACTTTTGCCCTGTACGGTCTGACGAAAAAACTGCTGCGTGTCGACGCTCTGACCGGACTCGCCCTGGAGACCTTTACGATCACGCCGTTTGCGCTTGGATACCTGATCTTTCTGGAAGGAAGCGGCAGCGGAACTTTATTTAAGCTCCCCGCTGAAGTCCTGCTCCTCCTGATCTGTTCCGGAGTTGCCACGGCGATGCCGCTGCTCTGGTTTGCCCGGAGCGCCCAGTCGGTTCCGCTCAGCACGCTTGGCTTTATCCAGTACCTTTCACCGACGATCAGCTTGCTGTTGGGCGTATTTTTCTTTCAAGAGCCTTTTACCCTCGTGCATGGGCTCACCTTTACATTTCTTTGGAGTTCTCTCTTGCTGTACTCGTTTTCGTATACCGGCTTATTCCGCCAGAAACCGCGAATCAATCGGACCGGGCACATTTAATAGGAAGGAGCTTGCCTACATATGAAAGCATACCTGGATCTCTGCAACAGAATATTGACTGAGGGAGTAAAAAAGGAAGACCGGACGGGAACGGGCACGCTCAGCGTTTTTGGCCATCAAATGCGATTTGACCTCGGCGAGGGCTTTCCCCTCATGACCACTAAAAAACTGCATACCCGATCGATTATTTACGAGCTGCTATGGTTTTTGCAGGGAAGCACAAACGTCCGCTATCTGCAGGAAAATGGCGTTCGCATCTGGAATGAATGGGCCGATGAAAACGGCGAACTGGGACCGGTCTACGGCAAACAATGGCGTTCCTTCAGCGGGGCGGACGGCAAGACGGTCGACCAGATCGGGTGGGTGGTAGACGAGATCAAACGGAATCCCGATTCGCGCCGCCTTATCGTAAGCGCCTGGAACCCGACGGAGATTGACCAGATGGCCCTGCCTCCCTGTCACTGCCTGTTCCAATTTTACGTCTCGGAAGGAAAGCTCTCCTGCCAGCTTTACCAGCGCAGCGGCGATACTTTCCTCGGCATTCCCTTCAACATCGCCAGCTACGCGCTTTTGACGCATATGGTCGCACATGTGACCGGCCTTCGTCCGGGGGAATTCGTCCATACGATCGGCGATGCCCACCTGTACCTCAATCACCTGGAACAGGTAAGGGAGCAGTTGACCCGCACGCCGTTTCCGCTGCCGACGTTGAAGCTGAATCCCCGAGTGAAGTCCATTTTCGACTTTACGTTTGAGGACATAGAAATTGTAGGCTACGAGGCACATCCGCACATAAAGGGGAGCGTATCCGTATGATCAGCATGATTGCCGCCTATGCAAACGGCCGGGTGCTCGGCAAAGACGGCAAGATGCCCTGGCACCTGCCCGGTGAGCTGCAGTACTTCAAACAGGTGACCAGCGGCCATACCGTCGTGATGGGGCGCAAGACATTTGAGTCGATCGGACGTCCCCTGCCCAACCGGCGCAACGTCGTACTGACCCGGCGTCATGACTTTGCCCCACCGGGGGTGGAAGTGGTTCACAGCAAGAGCGAGGTTCTCGAGCTTGGCGACGTGATGATCATCGGCGGGGCAGAGATCTACGCCCAGTTTATCGACGTGGCTGACCGGCTCTACCTCACGGAAATCGAACTGGATACAGACGGCGACGCCTTTTTTCCGGATTGGGACCGCGATCAGTTCGCCCTGGTCTCCGCTACTCCGGGAAAAGTAGACGAAAAAAATCCCCTGACCCATACCTTTTGCGTGTATGAGCGAAAAGAGCGCTAGCTCGCCAGTCAGAAAGGAAAACGCCCTGCCGGATCAAAACTGATCCGGCAGGGCGTTTTCTCTCCCCGTTATTTCACCATTTTTCCCATGCGTCTCGCCACTTCGAGGAGCGGCGTGGAAAATTCCGTCATTTTTTCCAAAGTAAGTCGGTTGGAAGGACCAGAAATGGCCAGCGAAGCCGTGATCCTGCCCGTCCGGTCAAAAATCGGAGCAGCCACCGCGGCAGCCCCTATCTCCCGCTCCTCCACACTGGTGGCGTAGCCCATCTGGCGAATTTGCGCCAGTTGCTGGCGAAAGCCGTCGCGATCGACGTACTCCGGCCAAGCAAGGTCGCTCAAGATTTGTTCCTGTGTGGCCGGATCGGAATAGGCGACGAGAACTTTACTGGAGGCTCCGACAGCCAGCGGCATCCTCGCACCGATCGGGGCCACGCGGCGAATCGCTTGCTTGCTCTCTACCGCCTGGATGCGAATCCGCTCATTGCCATCCCTTACGTACAGGCTGATCGTTTCCCCGACGATGTCCCGCAGCCGTTCCATCTCAGTCAGCACGATGGCTGCGGGATCATCAGATTGAGCCAGGTTGGCCGACAGCTCCCAGACGCTGAATCCCAACCGGTACTTTTCCGTATGGGGATCGCGAATGACGAATCCCTTTGCTTCCAATGCAGCGAGCAGTCGATACACCGTGCTTTTATGCAGGGAAATCCGGCTGGCGATCTCGCTTAACCCAAGCTCTGTAGCATTCGTAAAACAAAGCAGGATATCCAACGCGCGTTCGACCGAACGAACCGTCGACTTGTGCTCTTCCACGTCCCACACCCACTTCTTTCCGTTTAGGATAATGTTTCATCAGGTGAAATGATGTTCTACTTTTAAGTATAACCGATTTTAGAAAACTTGGCTCCGCCAAGTTTTTGGGCGGAGCCTTAGTTGCACTTATGTCGATAGGGCACAATTAATAAATTCCTATCGACCAAGAAGATGGGTAAACCAGGCCTTGTTACAGCGTTGCTTCCGGATTGTAGCGTTTTACGTAGGCAAATATCTCATCGCCTCTCAGCGGTTCCATTGCGCCGCGGATCTGATGCTGTTCCAAATACGCCTCCAGCGCTTGCCGGCCCCGTTCAATCCGCTTCCGGGCTGCATCGGCCAGTGTAAGCATATAGGGAACCAGCAGCTGCAGATGCCAAAGCTGCTTGCTTTCCTCGCTGACGTCTATCTCCAGTTCGATGTCGTCGCTTTGAAAGGCGTACAGGGTGTCGAAGAGGCGGGTCCGTTCGTCTGGGCCATAGCCCTCCAGAGAAACGGACAAAATCGTCATGTAGTACTCTTCGTTAAACAATGCCAACTGATCGTTTATCGGTATAAACTTCTTTTGCAGTTCCATTGCTGTTTCCTCCCCTCTCTGCTTCACGAGTGATACAGCCCCGCCGCCAGCCTGAGAACAGTTTTCCTCAAAACAAGCTGGTGCCTTCTGACAGCGCCTTGGCATCCTCCGCCGTGATCAAGACCGCACGCGGCTTTCCTCCGCTTTGGCCGGCCACGTATCCGTCCCCCTCCATCATCTCGATGAGACGGGCAGCGCGGTTGTAGCCGATCCGGAACCTGCGCTGCAGGGCGGACGCAGATGCCTGGCCTTGCTCCGCCACGTGAACCAAGGCTTCAAAATAGAGTTCATCTTCTCCGGCATCGTACGTCTGGACAGATTGTTCCAGCTCCTCCTTGGTAAACAGGTACTCCGGCTGGCGCTGCCGTTTGATCAAATGCGTGATCCGCTCTATTTCGTCATCGGAGACGAAATTTCCTTGCAGCCGAAGCGTATTGGTCCCGCTCTCCAAGAACAGCATGTCTCCGCGCCCCAGCAGGCGTTCGGCACCGGTCTGGTCCAGGATCGTCCGCGAGTCTACCTGCGAGAAGACGGCAAAAGCTAGCCGCGTTGGCACGTTGGCCTTGATGTTTCCGGTAATGACATCGACGGACGGGCGCTGGGTGGCAAGCAGGAGGTGGATGCCGCAGGCTCTCGCCTTCTGGGCGATCCGGATGATGCAATCCTCCACATCTTGCGGGGAGACCATCATCAAGTCGGCCAGCTCGTCAATGATGATCACGATATAAGGCAGTTGTTCGCCGCTGATCTGATTGTACCGCTCAATATCTCGGGCTCCGGCCTCGGCAAACATCGTGTAGCGCCGCTCCATCTCTTCCACCGCCCACTTCAGGGCAGCCGTCGCCTGTTTTGCGTCCGTCACCACCGGTGTGACCAGATGGGGCAGGTGATTGTACGGCGCCAACTCTACCATTTTGGGGTCGATCAAAAGCAGCCGCACCTGCTCCGGGCTGGCTTTGTACAGCAGGCTGATGATGATCGAGTTGATGCAGACGCTCTTGCCCGAACCGGTCGAACCGGCGATCAGGCCATGCGGCATTTTTTTGATGTCGGCGACGATCGGCATTCCCCCGATGTCCATGCCCAAGGCGACGGCGAGCGGGGACGGGTGGGTCTGAAACTCCTCCGATCCGATAATCCGGCTGATAAACACAGGCTCCGCCTTCAGGTTTGGCACTTCGATGCCTACGGCATTGCGGCCGGGAATCGGGGCTTCGATCCGGATATCCTTCGCCGCCAAACTCAATTTGATGTCATCGGACAAGCTGGTGATCTTGTTTACTTTTACGCCTGGCGCCGGCTGCAGTTCGAATCGGGTCACCGTCGGACCTTTGACGATGCCTACGACCTGTGCGCTGACGTTGAAATTGCTAAGCGTTTCCTCCAGCAAGCGCTTCTGTTCCAGCGTGTGCTCCTCCCCTTCCTGAGTCAGCTCTGGCGAGGGATTCAGCAGATGAAGCGGCGGATATGTATACCCCGGAGGGATTGGCGCTGCCGCTTGAACCGCCGGTTGGGGCGGCTGTGGCTGTATGCGTGCGATAAGCGGTTCGGACGCCTGTGGACGCTCCGGAACCGGCTGCAGGTTCCATTTTTCCTGCTGTCCGGCGGCGGCAGGCCTATCCTGTACTGGTTCCGGCTGCGGAGCGTGGTCAGCCCAGTCCGCGTGCTCTAGCTGCGGTTCCGGTGCTTGCTCTTCCCAGTCCGCTTCCTCTGGTTCGTACTCCGGCTCCAACTCATGACCGGCCCAGTCTGCTCGCTCCGCCTCTAGTTGCGGCTCCAGCTCATGCTCGTCCCAGTCCGCTTCCTCTGGTTCGTACTCCGGCTCCAGCTTATGCCCGGTC
This sequence comes from Brevibacillus sp. B_LB10_24, assembly GCF_046036945.1. Lineage (NCBI taxonomy): Bacteria > Bacillati > Bacillota > Bacilli > Caryophanales > Paenibacillaceae > Brevibacillus > Brevibacillus sp. B_LB10_24. The sequence goes on from NZ_JBJQOQ010000007.1 coordinate 57,143, forward strand.
CAGTCTGCTCGCTCCGGTTCTGACTGTGGCTCTAACTCAAGACCGGCCCAGCCGATCCGCTCCGGCTCCGGCGCATACTCGTTCCAGCCAACCCGCTCCGGTTCTGGCTGCGGCTCCAACTCATGACCGGCCCAGTCTGCTCGCTCCGGTTCCAGCTTATGCTCGTCCCGGCTGACTTGCTCCAATTCCGTCCCCGCCGCCGGGAAGCCCGCCGGCTCTTCTACCGCGGCACTTTTTTCTGCCGCTGCCGCCGCCTGACTGCGGCCGAGCGCTGCCTGGACTGCCGCTTCTTCCTCCCGGCTGGCACTTAGACGCTTGTAAAAATCGCTCGGAAGAGCCTCCTCTGTTTGTGGAACGGGTTCGGGAGACTTTGGAGTCGTCCGCGGCCACAGCCTCTCGTCGCCCTCCTTAGGGTTCATCCGCCCGTAGACAGGCGAAAAAACTTCTGTAGGGGTAAACGTCCGTCTTGGCTCCGAAGCAGAGCGGTTCACAATGAAGGTAGGCTCCCGCTTCACGGGTTTCTGCTGCTTTGGGGCAGATGATTTGGCTGGCGTTGTATGTTCAGGGCGTTCAATCTTGTTTTTTGGCGGATCGGGAATCACCGGAAAACGGAACTCGCCTTTGCCGCGGGGCTTGTTTTGTTCCTCTGGCTGCACGCGCCCCGGCCCCTTGGGAACATTCTGCTCCTTCGAAAGATTCCGTTGCTTGGGGTAGATATTGGTCGTTCTGGCTTCCAACGGTTTGCCTGAAGGATATGAAACCGGGGAACTCGTGGGTTCCTCCCTTTTTTCACCCGCCAAGCCTTCAACGATCTTTTGAAGCCAAGTCCACATGCTGCTTCGTCCTCTCTTTTCAAACTCATGGCCGAACGGTCAAACAGATGGAAGCCAATCGGCCGGTCTTTTTGCGACTGTTACCATTTTACCACGATTTCCATCTTTTTTCTTCACGGAACCATGATGCGGGGCGTTGAATTGATTGATTTCAGGCCGGTTTCCAATCCAGAAAAAAGAAGTGTTCACACTTTATTGGTAATTCCGCGAAACTTTCCACCTATTTAAAACGTATTAACCATTGTAAACAAATACTCTCGTCCCTCACTTACATATTCCCCTGAATAGGTATAAGAATGCAGGGCGAGAAAAAGAAGGTGAAAGATGATGTGGAAAAAGGCGTATCTCCTGGTTTTCTCCGCGCTGCTGTTACTGACGGGCTGCTCAGGAGAAACCGCACTGATTGGACAGTCGATGATCAAGTCGGCTGATCAGCCAAGTGCTGATTTCCAAGGGACCTTCAAAATGACAGGTGACCTGGACAAACTTTTAGACGCTGTGATCGACAACGCAGAAGAGAAGAAAGAAGCTCTGGCGTTTGTCAATGCTCTGAAAGCCGGACTGAAAATGGAAGGCTCAACCGTATCAACCAATGAGGCAAAAATCGTTTTCACGTTAAACGACGACAAGATTTTACGTGACAACCAGCTTTGGACAGGGGACCAAAAAGCAGCGCTGGAAATGCTTGTAAATAGCAATGATGTCTATGTAAAAACTCCGATCGACCAAAAGTACCTGGCAATCAACTCTGCAAACCCCCAGGAAATGGAAGTGGATGCAGAAAAGCTTCGTGCGTTCCAGGATAAAATTGAAAAGTTGACGCTGGACTTCATGAAAAAGTACATCGACAAATACGGATTTGACTTCTCCCAAGTGAAAAATCTCGGCAAGGAATCCGTAGAATTGCCGGACGGCAAAAAAGTGGATGCTACCCATATCAGTGTCACTCTCGACACTCCGGAATTGCTGAAAATGCTCTTGTACACGGCAAAAGACGCGACTGCCAATAAAGATGTTCGCGACTTTGCGATCGAATTCATGACGTTGACCAGCCAGTTTGCTACGGATAACATCCCGGCTGAAGTGGCGGCTGACATGAAGAAGCCTTCCGCCCAGGAACAACGCGCCGAAATCGAAAAAATGGTGGACCAAGGCCTGGCGTTCCTGAAGATGCAAGTAGAACAGCTGGAAAAACAGTACACGATTGATCAAATGGTAGAGCAGGTAAAAGAAGCGGGCGTGCAATCGCTTGAACTGAAGCTCGACTATTACATCGACTCCGACAAGAATCAAGTTCGCAGCATCTCCGCTCTGTCTGCTGCAGTAAAAGACCCTGACGGCAAGCTGCCAAAACCGGTTACGATAGGTTGGGAAGCGGATTACTACTCCTGGAATCACGGCAAGGGAACGGCCATCTCCTTCCCTGCTGCCAGCGATACCGTTACGGTAGAGCAGCTGCAGGAAGATGAGAATGCGATTAAAGCCTTTAACGACAAAGGCTTCCTGTATCGCTTTGCCCAAGAGATCTCCAGCGTCCCGGGCGAATCCGAATTTATCGTCTTCGATCTGAAGGACAACTCGACCACGCTGAACGGAGAACCGGTAGCAGGCGTCCGCCCGTTCCTCAAAGACGGCTCGACGATGGTGCCGTTCCGCTTCATCGGCGAAGAGATGGGCGCGCAGATCAGCTACGATCCTGCCACCAAGACTGCTACCTTCTCCAAAGACGGCAAAACAATCAAAGTAACGGAAGGCAGCAAAACGGCTACGGTCGACGGCCAAGCCAAGACCTTGCCGGTTGCCCCGCTTGAAAAAGACGGCAGCCTTTACGTTCCGCTCAAATTCGTCAGCGAAGCGTTTGGTGCAGACGTAACCTGGATCGAAGAAGTTCAGCAGGCGATTATCGAATTTGAAAAAGCCAGCTAAACCGGAAATATCGACAGGAAAATAAGAAAGGATCGAGTCGTCGGAATGCATCTGACGACTCGATCCTTTTTTTGCTATATGCCAAATTTGTCTACAAACTCATGAACCGGGGTCTCCTCCAACGCCTGTTGGTCCATGCACAGTTCCATGATCTCCGCCACCTGCTTGGCCGGCAGACGAGTGGCCAGATTGGCTGTGAATTTCTGTTCGAGCAGCGGGATTCCTTCTTCGCGTCTGCTGCGGTGGCCGACCGGGTACTCCACCTCTGTCTTTTCCGTTTGACTCCCATCTTTGAAGAAGATTTGAATGGCATTAGCGATAGAGCGTTTGTCCGGATCGAGATAATCGGCGGAATAGCGCGGGTCTTCCGCTGTCACCATCTTTTCGCGCAGCTCATCGATGCGGGGGTCGGAAGCTGTCCCATCCTCGTAATGATCGGCAGTCAGTTCGCCGTATATCAAACCGATGGCGACCATGTACTGCAAGCAGTGATCCCGATCAGCCGGATTGTGCAGCGGTCCGGATTTGTCGATGATGCGAATCGCCGATTCATGTGTCGAAAGCACGATACGATCGATGTCCGGTAAGCGGTCCCTGACTTGCGGGTGCAATTGCAATGCGCACTCGACAGCGGTCTGGGCGTGAAATTCCGCCGGGTACGAGATTTTGAACAGTACGTTTTCCATCACGTACGAACCGTACGGCCGCTGGAATTTGAATTCCTTGCCTTTAAACAGCACATCGTAAAAACCCCACCCTGGAGCCGTTAACGCAGAGGGATAGCCCATCTCCCCTTTTAGCGCCATCAGCGCAAGTCTGACGGCCCTGCTGGTAGCGTCACCGGCCGCCCAGGATTTGCGGGATCCCGTATTGGGAGCATGCCGGTATGTCCGCAGTGCCTGCCCGTCCACCCATGCGTTGGAGACGGCATTGATCATCTCCTGCTTGGTTCCGCCCAATAATCGAGTGACAACCGCTGTCGACGCTACCTTCACCAGTACGACGTGATCCAGTCCCACCCGGTTAAAGCTGTTCTCCAAAGCGATCACGCCTTGAATTTCGTGGGCCTTGATCATCGCATTCAGCACATCCCGCATCTTCAACGGCGCTTTGCCGGCGGAGACGTTTTTTCTGCTCTGGTAATCGGCCGCGGCCAGGATGCCGCCGAGATTGTCGGACGGATGTCCCCACTCGGCAGCCAGCCACGTGTCGTTGTAGTCGAGCCAACGGATCATGCAGCCGATATTGAAGGCCGCTGTGACGGGATCCAATTGAAACGAAGTGCCTGGAACCCTGACCCCGCCCGGTACGATGGTGCCTGGAACCACAGGTCCCAAATGCTTGGCGCACTCCGGATAGCGCAAGGCCAGCATGCCGCAGCCGAGCGTGTCCATCAGGCAGAGACGTGCTGTTTTGAACGCCTCCGCACTGTCTATCTCGTATTCGTACACGTATTCAGCCATATCCAGCAGCACTTGATCCGGATCCGGCCTGACATTGCTGATGAAAGACGACATATGCTTCTTCCTCCATAACCGTATTCACGTTGAAAAATGCGTTGGTTACTCCTCCGTTTCCCGCGAAAACAACCGATCCAATTTTTGTTCGTAGGCGTGGTAATCCAGAAAATCGTACAGCTCCGCACGGGTCTGCATCAGCTCGACGACGTTTTTTTGCGTACCTTCCTGCCTGATCGTCTGAAAAACCTTCAAGGCAGCGGCATTCATCGCACGAAAAGCGGACAGCGGATACAAAACCAGGCTGACGCCTGCCCGCTCCAGCTCATCCACGGAAAACAGCGGCGTTTGCCCGAATTCCGTGATGTTGGCCAAGACCGGCACCCTGACCGCTTTTACAAACGCTTCGTACTGCTCGAGGGTGTGGACGGCTTCCGGAAAAATCATATCTGCCCCCGCTTCGACGCAAGCGCACGCCCTCTCGATGGCGGCGTCCAGCCCATCGACTGCCAGCGCATCTGTCCGGGCCATCACGACGAAATCCGGGTCTGTCTTGGCGTCGACCGCCGCTTTGATGCGGTCCACCATTTCCGCTTGGCTCACGATCGCTTTGTTCGGCCGATGTCCGCATCTTTTGGCCGACACTTGATCCTCGATATGAATGCCGGCCGCCCCCGCCTGGATCATCAACCGTACGGTGCGCCCGATATGGAAGGCGCTGCCGAAGCCGGTGTCGGCGTCGACCAAAAGCGGCAACCCGACGGCATTGATGATGCGGCGGACGTCTTCCAACACGTCGTTAACGTTGGTAATGCCGAGGTCCGGCAGCCCGAAGGAGGCGTTGGCCACTCCTCCTCCGGACAAGTAAATCGCTCTGTATCCGCACCGCTCCGCCAGCATGGCGGCATAAGCGTTGATCGTTCCGACCACCTGCAGCGGCTTCTCCGCCTTCAGTGCTTGACGGAGCCGGCTTCCGGGCGAATGGGAATAAGTCTCGTTCATCTTCTGCACATCCTTTAGTTCGCTTTGTCGACGAACTCGTTGGTAAACGTCTTGCTCAGATCAATGTTGGCCTCTTTCAATTTCGGATTAAACCCGGTCAGGATCTCCAATGCTTTCTCGGGAGCGCCTTCCGGCATTTTCCCGTCTTCCGTAAACATCGGGAGGCTGGATTTGAGCGCCTTTACATAGTTGTCCTTATCGCCGGCGTAGTATTCTTTTGGCAATTGCTCGGCGATTTCTTCTGCACTATGGGTATTGATGTACTTGAGTGTTTTGACAAAGGCGTTGGCCAAGCGCTGCACCACTTCCGGATTCTTTTCGACGTAGTCGGCGCTCATGTACAAACTGGATGCCGGGTACAAGCCGCCGAGAGCTTGCTCGGTCCCTTCCTTGCTTTCCAGATCGACGAATGTGCTGGCCAAGCCTTTTGCCTCCAACAAATTGGTCGTCGGCTGGGTTGCCCAGACCACGTCGACCTGGCCTTGTTCCATCGCCGCGATCACGGTCCCCCCGCCGCCGACAGCGAGCGGAACGTAATCCTGCGTCGAGTTGCCTCCTTTGGTGACAAAATAGTTGACCAGGAAGTGGGAGGAAGCCCCGGGACTGGTGATGCCGATGTTTCGCCCCTTCAAATCGGCCAGCGTTTTGATTTCATCCTTCTTTTTGTTTGACACCATCAAACGGGCGCCAGGGTTTCTCGCCAGCTGGACCACCTCTTGCAAATTCTTGCCCTTTGCCTGCATGTCGATCGTATGATCGTAGAAGCCGACGACCCCCTGAACCTCTCCGGCGATCAAAGCTTGCTCCGCATTGACCCCGGAAGCCTGGCTCGTCAGCTCCACCTCCAAGCCTTCCTCCTTGAAGTAGCCCAGGTTCTCCGTTAATTTTGCCGGAAGATAAATGATTTTTTCCAGGCCGCCCACCATGATATTCACCTTGGGCAGCTTTTCCGGTGCCGGAGCGGTTGCGGTGGAATCCCCCCCGCCAGGCTGCGGAGTCTGTGAGGAAGCGGCCGGCTTCTCCGTCCCCCCGCAGCCGGCCAGGATCAGGCCGAGAGATAAGATCACGGCAGCGCCAAACTTCGTTCTTTTTGCAACTTTCATCGTTAAAACCCCTTTATGTGTTGGATTTGGAATACCTGACCTATTGGCGAACGCTTCTCCAGGCGATGAAGCGTTTCTCCAGCTTGCCGACCACCCAGTTGGCTGCCAGAGCCGTCACGGAAAGCAGCACCATCCCGGCGAAGACACCGGTTGTATCAAAGGTCCCCTGCGCTTGCGCAATGAGAAAGCCAAGACCTTTCGTCGATCCGATGAATTCCCCTACGACTGCACCCACCAGGGCGAAGCCGAAGCTGGAATGCAGGCTGGATAAAATCCAGGTCAGCGCTGACGGAATGATCACATGCTGGGCCAGTTGCCTTTTGCTGGCACCGAGCAGCCGGGCGTTGTTAACCAGATTGCGATCCACCTCGCGTACACCTTGAAACGCGTTGAAAAAGACGATAAAGAAGGCAAGCGTCACACCTAAAGCGATCTTGGAAGGCATGCCAAGGCCAAACCAGATGATAAAAATTGGCGCCAGCACCACCCGCGGAAGCGCATTCAACATCTGGATGTAAGGACCGAAGATCACGGCCAGCACTTCGTTGCGGCCCAGCGCATACCCGGCAATGACGCCGAGGAGAACGCCCAGGATGAAGGAGATAATCGTCTCCTCAAACGATACGACAAAGTGGATATACAGCGGTCCCTGGCTGGTACCGTTGGCCACCCAATCGACAATATGCATGAAGATGGCGGACGGACTGGAGAAAAAGAACGGGTCAATGATGTTTTGATCGGACAGGAATTCCCAAGAGCCAAAGATGATGATAAACACGGCAATTTGCAGCGACAGATTGCGTATTTTGATCTTGGCAGCCCTGGCCCGTATCTCTTTTTTGCGCATGGCGATTTCTTCATGTGAATTGTTAAGCGCTGTTTGTATTTGCATAGCTCGCCATCACCTCATCTCTCAAGTCGTTCCAAATCTGCTCGTGCAGCTCCAAAAACTGGCGGTCGAAGCGAATTTCCGCTACATTCCGCGGCCTGTCCAGGTTGATGGCATAGTTCCCTTTCACTGACGCCGCCGGCCCTGCGGTCAATACAACCACACGATCGCTCAGAGCGATGGCCTCTTCCAGGTCGTGCGTGATGAAAAAGACCGAAGCGGATGTTTCCTCCCAAATTTTCAACAGCTCATTCTCCATCAAGTGCCGGGTATGCACATCCAGCGCAGAGAACGACTCGTCCATCAACAGGATCTCCGGCTGGGTAATCAGGCACTGGGCCAGTGCAACCCGTTTTCTCATGCCGCCTGACAACTGATGCGGGTAATGCCCTTCAAAGCCCTTCAGCCCCACTTTTTCAATCCACCCCCGGGCCTCGCTGTACGCCTCGCTTTTCTTCATGCCGTGCAAACGCAGACCCAGCGAGACGTTATCGATCACGGTTTTCCAGGGAAAGGCGTTCTCCGTTTGAAACACGCAGGCTGCGCGTTGATTGATCCCTTTAAGTTCCTCTCCGTTAATGCGAACCTTGCCTGCCGATGGGGGTTCAAATCCGGCGATCAGCCCAAGTGTCGTCGATTTGCCGCACCCCGTAGGCCCGACGATCGAGCAAAACTCCCCCTTGGCTACACTGAGATGAATATTTTGCAGCACCGTATGGATTTCGCCAGAGGGCTTCAAAAATTCTTTCGTTACGTTTTGCAGCTCAATCATGGGCGGATCTGACTTACCTGCATTTTGCAAAGACATGCTGTACTCCCCTTTACCCTCAATTTGTCAGCGCTTACATGAATCCGATTATATCTGTGCTTTGCCGGGCTTAAAATATTTACGCAATATAAAGAATATTGACGATAATGTTTTGTTTTGGCGATATTGTTAACGGCAATTTTTGAAATTTTGCTTTGCTTCCTGTGGGTACCGACAGTAAACTGGTTGTACAATCATTTGTCGGATACACATTTCAGCACGAGGAGCCTTATCAATGGGATGGGTTAGCAAAATGACGCTGCGTAGCAAAATCAATTGGTTGGTTGCGCTCAATATTCTGTTCGTGCTCATATTGACGATATCAGCGCTGTTCTACATGATGGTCCAAAACACATTTGCGGCCAAGGGCGAGCTTGCGCTGGCGGAAGCCAAAACCATCGCCGGCATGCAGGAAATCGTCGAAGCGTTTCAATCGCCGAACCCCGCCCAACTCATTCAGCCGATTGCGGAGGAATTGCGCAAAAAAACCGGCGCGGAATTTGTCGTTGTCGCCAACATGGACACCATCAGGTACAGCCATCCAAATCCGGAGGAAATCGGAAAGCGCATGGTAGGGGGCGATAACGGAGCTGTTTTGAACAAGCAAGAGAGCATAACCGAAGCCAGAGGTACGCTTGGTTTTTCCGTCAGGGGAAAAGCTCCCGTGTTTAATCGGGAAGGGCAGCAAATCGGGGTGGTTTCCGTCGGTTTTATGGTGGAAGACGTGTGGGAACAGCTGTACATTTCACTGGCAAAAATCGGGGCGATCGGAGCTTGTGCGCTGCTTGTCGGTTTGCTGGGAGCTTACCTGTTATCCGGACATATCAAAAAGCAGATTTTTAATATGGAGCCTTATGAAATCGCTTTCGTCACCCAGGAACAAGCTGCCATTCTCGACGCGATCCGCGAGGGCATCATTGCCGTAAACCGGGAGGGCAAAATCGTCACGTGCAACCGGGAAGCCAAAAAAATGCTGGAGATGGAAGATGCGGATCTGATCGGCAAGAACCTGATGGAGGTCTTGCCCGCCTCACGCATGTCAGAGGTGATTGAAAGCGGCATCCCGCAAAGCGACCAACCGATCATGGTCGGCAATACGCTTGCGATTGCCAACCGCGTACCGGTTACGCTCTCCGGGCAAGTCATCGGAGTCGTCGCCACATTCCGCGACAAGATGCAGTTGGAACAGATCGACCAGCGGCTGGCCGACATCGGGCGGTACGTGGACACGCTGCGAAGCCAAAGACATGAGTTCATGAATAAGCTGCACCTGATTTCCGGCCTGATCAAAATATCCGAATACGATATGGCGAAATCGGTGATTGAGCGGGTGAACGAAGATCAGCAGGATGCCTTGCAATTTTATCTGGCCCGCATCCGCGATTCGGCTATCGTCGGGATTTTGATCGGAAAGACGCACCGCGCCGGCGAACTCGGCATCCAGCTTGTCATCGATCCAGATTCTTACATTTCCGACCGATGCCCCTGGCGCGAGGTAGTGGTGACCGTCTTGGGAAACACAATCGAAAATGCCTTCGAAGCGATTCAAGGCGCTGCACACAAAAAATCGCCCCCGACGGTAAGCGTGCTTATCAAGGAAGAGGCCCGACAGCTGGTGCTGCACGTGCGGGATAACGGACCCGGCATCGATCAGCATCTAAGGGATCGCCTGTTCGAGGACGGTTCGACAACGAAGGGAGAAGGCCGGGGTTTCGGGCTTGCTTTTGTCTCCAAGCTCATTTCCAACAGCGGAGGGAAAATCACGTTCGATACATCGGAGGAAGGAACCTTCTTCCGGATTACACTGCCGATAAGGAGGAGTGCCTAAATGAATCATTCCAATCACCGGGTGATGGTCGTGGATGATGACTTCATGATTGCCCGCGTCCATGGCAAATACATCCAAGGGCAGGAAGGATATACGTTTGTCGGATCCGCCCACAATTACAGACAGACGTTGGCGCGCATCAGGGAGTTTCAGCCCGAGCTGCTCATTCTCGATGTTTACCTGCCTGATAAATCGGGCATTGAAGTCCTGCGCAGCATCCGGGCGGAGAAGATTCCCTGCGACGTCATTCTGATCACCGCGGCCAAAGAGATCGATATCATCGAGGAAGCTTTCAGGCTTGGCATATTCGATTATCTGATCAAGCCTTTTGACCTCGACCTGCTGCAGGATACCCTGGAAAAGTACAAGCAGTTCAAGATCCACTTGCGCTCGCCCGCTCAGCCGGACCAGAAGTTTGTGGAGGGACTAAAAAAGTTCAGAGCGGCCAAGTCCCAACCGGTGCAGCCATTGCAAAAAGGGATCGACAGCCGCACACTGGAGAGGATTAAACAAAGCCTGCTCCAAGGAGAGCAGGCTTACAGCGCGGAACAAATCGCCCGTCTCGCCGGTGTCAGCCGTTCGACGGCGAGGGCTTATCTGGAATATCTGACAGAACAGGGTATCGCCGACGAGTTCCTGCAGTATGGAACGGTCGGGCGGCCGCAAAGGCTGTTCCGGATGAAAGTGTACAGTTGACCTCCGGTTGTGAAGATACTGCCTGTACGCCAAGTCCAAGCTTGGTTGGCTTTTGCAAACGAGGTTTTGGATGGAGACATCTTCTTGCCCCCACCTTATCATAATGAAGAGCAAAAAGTACTTGGGCAAGGAGGTTTTGGCCATGGGATCGCAGCAACATGACAAAACAGGCGTTTATCGAGCAGACTTCACACACCACGTCGTCTTGATCACCGGCGGAACTTCCGGCATTGGACGTGAAATTGCCGCCGCCTATATGAGAGCAGGCGCTTCTATTGCGCTGGTCGGCCAATGCGAGCAGAGGGGCATGGAGGCGGAAAAAGCGATCGGAGCGCTAAAACGCTCCGATGAACAGCAGTGCGTATTTTTCCCCGGCGACGTATCGTCGCGCACGGATCTGGATCGTCTGCTGGGGCAAATCGAAGAACGCTTTGGCGTCTTGAACGCAGTGGTCTGCTCCGCCGGCATCGGACGCAAGGCAACGCTGCTGGAGACTTCCGAAGCGGATCTTGCTAGCCTCTACCGCGTCAACGTCCAGGGGGCGATTATGACTGTTCAGGCTTCAGCCAAACTGTTGAAACAAAGCAATGGCGCCGTCGTCCTCATTTCCTCGGATGCCGGCATCTCCGGAGAGAATCTGGCGGGGGCCTACTCCGTCACCAAAGCGGCTCTGAACATGGCAGGCAAAATGCTCGCCCTGGACTTGGCCCCCGACGGCGTCCGCGTCAACGTGGTTGCCCCCGGGGATATCGCTCCCGGCATGAAAACCATGGTGAAAACAGGGGAAACCTTGCAGGCCGAGGACGACTATCTCTCCTGGCCGCTTCCGCCCATCGGACGCTACGGCCGGGCTTCGGACGTCGCCGATGCCGTCCTCTTCCTCACCTCGGCGTCCGCCTCATTCATCACCGGCAGTGTCCTCTTAGTCGATGGCGGCATGCGTGCCGGTTTTTTGCATGGAACCCCGAGTGAGAGATCCTCTTGTTGAGCCCGAGAGGACCCTGCACCCCAGAATAACAGGCTCCCCCTGTCCCCGGCGGTTCGCACTGCTTACCCTCCGGGAAAATGTCTCCTCCGCCGCCTCAGCCCCCGCTCCCGGTACCGCTGATACACCCAGATGGACGCCGTCAGCCAGACCCCGCTGGCCAGGTAGGCGCCGATGACGTCGCTGGGATAGTGAACCCCCAAATAGATCCGGCTCCATCCGATCCCCAGGATCATGGCTGCGCCAAACAGCAGCAGAAGTGCTCGTCCGATGCGAGAGGGGATGTGCTTCCACAAGAGAAAGACGAGGATGCCGTACAAGGCAAACGCCCCCATCGAATGGCCGCTGGGAAAGCTGTATCCCGTCTCCTCGACCAGCCGGTGCAAAGTGGGCCGCTCCCGCTGGAACAGGTGCTTTAAAAAGTCGTTGACGAGCGCCGCTCCGCCAACCGCGGCGATGAACAGCACCAGCTCGCTCCGATGCCTGAGCACAAAAAACAGCAGGGCGATCACCACCACAGATATCACTACAGCAGCCTTTGTCGAACCGATAAAGGAAAGCGCCAGTGCCAGCTCCGTCAGTGTCGGCGATTCAAAGCGCTGCACGGCGGACGAGAGCAAACTGTCAAACGGGGCCGTAGCATTCCGCGCGACGAGGTAGGCAACGAGAGCGAATCCAACCGTACTCAAAAAGCCGAGCCAGATGACCCGTCTTGGTCCTCTATCCATACATGTCTGCCTCCCTGTACTCTGGTATCTCGCAAATAGCTTCAGGTTTCTTATCCGATCATGGCAGGTTACCGCTGTTCCGATCCGCTGTCGGCAACCGCCATGGCGCGGATCGTCTCGTGAAGCGGTCCTCCCGTTGCGATCAGACTGGCCAGGCTGGGGATTGTGAACGGCTCATGGCGGTACCCCTCCCCGCTCCAATCGGTGATCGTGGCGCCCGCTTCCCGGGCGATCAGGATACCGGCCGCGACGTCCATGATGTCAGATTTCTGCATGACGATATAGTCGATCCAGCCGCTGGCCAACAGACACCAGTCAAGCGCAGGGGCAATCGTCCGCATCAGCCGTTTTGATTGCAGGGCGAACGGGGCAGTAAACGCCAGCTCCTCCTCTTTGGTCACCGTATCGCGTCCGCGAATGTACGTTCCTACCGCTTTCGGCAATTCTCTTCGGGCAGAGGCGAACAGCCGCCTGCCGTTGAGGTAGGCTCCCTCTCCGCGTTCGGCCCAAAACAGTTGGCCGGAAACCGGATTGTAGACCACGCCGAGCACGACGTCCCCCGCATGCTGCAGCGCAATGGAGACAGAAAAGTACGGATGGCCGATAAAATAGTTGTTCGTTCCATCCAGCGGGTCGACGATCCACAGGTACTCATCGTCTCGCTGGACAATCCCGATCTCTTCGGAAGCAATCGTATGGCTCGGATAATGACGATTGATCACCTCGATAATGCGCTGCTCGCTCGCTTTATCCTCCGGCAGCTTCACATCGTTGTCGGATTCAAGGTCAGGGGTAAGCTGCTCGGAAAAGCGCTCCCGCAGCAGTTCTCCCGCGTACAGTGCCGCTTGTTTTGCGATCTCGATCATATTGGATAAACTCCTTTTTTCAGCGTGTATTTGCATCGTACCCAATCCGGCACTGAAGATCAACCAAACCTTTTTCGCCGCTGCACAGTCTAACTATATAGTGAGGTGGAAAAAGTTGTCTACAGATTCGTTAGTACTGGCAGCCAGGCACGATGATACTGCCTTTTACCAGTTGATGCAGGAACATAAACAGCAGCTGTACCGCTTGGCTTTCGCCTATTGAAAAATGAGCAGGACGCATTGGACGCCGTCCAGGAGACGACGTTCCGGGCTTACAAGCAGTTGTCTCGACTGAGAGAGCCGCAGTACTTCCAAACCTGGCTGATCCGCATCCTGCTCAACTACTGTCACGACCAGACGAAAGCAAAAAAGCGCTGGAAGCTGATCGAAACCGTCCCGGAAGAGCATGCGTCACATTCTGACGATATGCGGCAAGAAAGAGTTCACTTAGGTATGGCGCTGGAACAGCTCGGGCCAAAGTACAAGCAGGTGATTATCCTCAAATATTTTGAAGATATGACCATCGCCGAGATCGCCCGCGTGATCGGACGGCCGGAGGGGACGGTCAAAACCCGCCTGCATCAGGCGTTGTCACAACTGCGCAAACTGCTGGAAAAGGATGGTGATTTCCATGTTTGATCGCGAAGAACAAGCGCTGCAAAAAATCAAAGAGCAGTATGCCGCACAGCCGCTTCCCGCGTCCGAACAGCTCGATCAGGCCATCGAGCGGGGTATGCAGCTCGCCAAGAAAAAACGCCCGGCAAGAAGCTGGGGCCTCGCTGTCTCTGCTGCCGTATGTGTGTTCTGCCTTCTGCTTGCCGTCAGCATCCGGGTGTCGCCTGCATTCGCCGCTCTGGTCAGCGAGCTGCCCGGCATGTCCTACTTCGTAAAAATGATCAGCTATGATCAAGGCTTGCAGCGTGCTGTCGAACATGACTTCGTGCAGCCGGTGGGGATCTCTGACGAGAAGGACGGTGTACGCCTGACGGTTGACAGCATTATCGCGGACGAAATTAGATTGAACATTTTTTACACCGCGGAAAGCACGACGGGCAAACCCAAAAAACTGCTGACTTCATCCGTTGAACTGCTGGACGGGAACAGACAGCCGCTTTCTGTCGGATATTCCTGCTGTGGATCTGGGGAAAGTAACCCGGATGACCTCATCTTGAAGGGACATGTCGACATGCAAATGGGAGAAGACCTGCCCGTTCCTGACACAGTCATCATGCGGGTGAAATTGATTGGCGATATCGAACGACCCGATACCGTCTGGGAGGTAGCCATCCCCGTTGACCGCTCGAAGTTCGCCGGGATGAAAGAAACCGTGCCGGTCGATCAAACCGTTGACATCGCCGGACAGAAATTCACCTTCACCAAAGCGGTCATCTACCCGACCCGAATTGAACTTGGCGTCGAATTTGATCCGGACAACACAAAAAACATCATGGGCTTCGAAGACCTCGAGATCGTCGACGAAACAGGAGAAGTCCTGAATACCAACCTTTCCGTCATCGGCGATTCGAAACAGACGATTTACTTTGAGAGCAGCTACTTCTCCCAGGCAAAGGAGTTGTATGTAAGAGGAAGCAAACTGATGGCCTTGGACAAAGACAAATCGTCTCTCGTCATCGACCTCGGGGAAAAGAAGCTCCTGAAAGTCCCGGATCAGCGCGTCCAGCTGGAGTCGATCTTCAGAGGAACAGCATACACGACGATCAATCTGCTCATCGAACAGCTCCCCGGCGACAAGCATGCCTACTCCATCGTCGATTCGGAATTTACAGATGCTGCAGGGAAGTCGTATCAAACAGAAGGTTCCACGACAATCGCACACAGCGATGAGGATGAAAGCAGCCGCGTTCAGCGGACCTCCTTCCACATCAAAACAGAAGATTACACCGGTCCCTTGACCTTTCGGATTACCAATTACCCGACACGGATCAGCCAGCCTTTTAAGGTGCGACTGAAATAATTTGTTGACGAACCGGCTTTCCACCAGGAAATGTGGGGCCGGTTCCACTTTTCTATGTAAATAGTCAGAATTTTATTGTACTATAAGACCAAGAAAATAACATTTTCCTGACGGAGAGGAGTATGTGCATGAAAAAAATCAGCAAATGGACGGTTGGGGTTCTGCTGCTCGCCTTTGTTTTATCGCTGCTGCCGGTTCTCTCTTTTGCCGCGGAAAAACCGAAGGAGCCTCAGTTTCGGGTTGGCGATACCGCATATGTTGATGTAGCAGCAGCAAGCTTGTGGACGGAAAAAGGCATGTCCAAGACGCGCGAGGTGGATATTCCCGCTCTCACTAATCCTGTAGACCTGTGGAAATGGACAAGAAGCATGACCCTGGCGCAAAAACTGCAGCTCACTAGTGCCGACATGCTGGAGACTCAGGCTCTCTACGGGGCGAGAGTGGTTATTATGGAGGAGCGTGGCGACTGGATCAAAGTAGCTGCGGAAGGACAACCCACTCCGAAAAGTACGCTGGGTTATCCCGGCTGGGTGCCAAAAGTGCAGTTGACGGATAATCACCGATTGGACGAGTTTTCCGATCGTCCGTTTGCCATCGTGACCAGCCCGACGGCCTGGCTTTACGACGGAAACGCCATGAATCACAAGTTTATGGAGGTCAGCTATAACACAAGGCTGCCCGTTCAAAAAGAGATGGGAGACAAGGTCATGCTGATCACCCCGAACAGCGGCAACAAGTGGGTGTCGAAAGCGGATGTGGCCATCTATCAGTCGGAATCCGACATCCCCGCTCCGACGGGTGCCGATCTCGTCAACACGGCGAAGAAGTTTTTGGGGCTGCCCTACCTCTGGGCAGGCACTTCAGGCTTTGGCTTTGACTGCTCCGGCTTTACGCATACCGTCTTTAAATCGCACGGAATTACGATCCCGCGCGACTCCGGCCCGCAATCGAAGGCAGGCACGCCGGTCAGCAAGGAAGAACTTCAACCGGGAGACTTGCTGTTCTTCGCCTACAACAACGGCAAAGGCAGCGTTCACCACGTATCGATGTACATCGGCGATGGGAAAATGATTCATTCGCCCAATGCATCCAGGACCGTAGAGATCGTCTCGATTGATGAACCGGCTTACGCTGTTGAGTTTGCCGGGGCGCGCCGCTACCTGCCTTAAGCCTATTTCCGGTTTTTACCCTTGCACGTATGCCCGATACCCTCTATGATAAGTGAAACCGGCTCCCCGGGGAGGGTATCAAATGAACAGTAATTTTATTCGGCTGAAAAACCTTGAGGGCGAGTTAAAACTGACACAGATGAATAAAAGTTTAAGCTGCTCTGTGACCAGCAAAGAATTGGTTTTTCAAAAACCCCATACGACATACCACCTGTTTTTACACGATATCATCAGCATCATTCCGGTCAGGGTCGATTCTCCCGGCATTTCGTTTCGCCATCGCTCCGAGTTGATCCGCACCACATTTGGCTCTGATTATTTCAAACTGGCGGTCAAGTGGGCCCGGATCGTGACTCGCTCAGGCGTCGTGGAGCGGGAAGACATGGAGTTTATCGTTCCCCTGTCGCAAAAAATGCTTCAGTACATCGCCAGGTACAGCGGAATGTCGGTCATTCCCTGAGCGCAGCGAAACGACCTTAAGGGCTTGGCCGCAGAGGTCGCGAATAGAAAACAGCTGGTAACCTTGAGGCTCCCTGCTTGCCGTGCGCAAGGCAGGGAGCTTTTTTCTCTTACAAATTGCTTTCTTTCGATGCATCAGAGGAAGCTGCAGCTTCATTCGCAGGCGCGGCTTTTGCATCAGGGTCGAAGGATTCGTTTTCCTCCGTCTGTGCCGGATCGGCCGTTTGTTGATCTTCGACGATGATCAATTCCCCCTGCTCCTGGTAGCCTACCTTTGCATTCAGCTTTTCGCCGATAAAGCGAAGCGGCAGGAAGACACGCCCGTTTTTCAGCACCGGTTTTGTTTCCAGTTTGATTTTTTCCCCGTTTACCTGCGCTTCGTCCGAATCGAGATAAAGAACAATTTTGCTGTCTCCGCGTACGACTTCCACGCTTTGGGTCTCTGGTTCCCACTTGACATCAGCCTTCAAGGCGTTGCCGATAGCGCGAACAGGCACCAAAGTACGGCCATTTTGGATGAACGGCGTATCCGCCATGACGACTTCCTTGCCGTTGACAAAGGTCTTCAGGCCTTTTTGTCCGTTCTTTTCGTAGAGTTCGCCCAATTTGCTGTAGATCTCTTGGTCGCCGGGCTTGTAGAATCGATCAAGCAGTTCTTTCTGCACTTCGAGCGCCTCTTTTAGCTCGGACTGCTGTTCCAGCTGTTTGGCAAGCTCCTCGTACTTCTCCTTTAATTCATCTGTCACTTCACCCGTTTTTTTTAGTTCCTGACGAAGTTCGATCAGCTCTTTTTTCGTTTTGACAGCCTGCTGGATCGCCGCTTTTTTGGCCGCAGTCGCTTGCTTTATTTGCTCCAGATCGGCGGATTGGCTGCCGGCGTTGGGCTTACCCTCCACCTTTTTGATCTCTTCAGCAAGCTTCTCCGCTTCTTTCACGGCTTTTGCTTCTTCCTTTTTGGCTTTATCCGCAGCCTTCTCCAGTTCTTTTTCGGCCTTTTCCTTCTCCTTGTCGGCCTTTTCCTGTTCCTTCTCCCGTTCCTTCTCGGCTTTCTCTTTTTCTTTTTCCCGCTCTTTCTCGGCCTTCTCTTTGTCCTTTTCCTTCTCTTTCTCGGCCTTCTCTTTGTCCTTTTCCTTCTCTTTCGACTCTTTCGCCGGTTTATCTGCCGCATGTACCGCTTCAAGCGGTGTCCATACCGCAAGCATCAACGCCAAAACCAGGCTCCCTGAAATAATCTTTTTCATCAGCTGTATCCCCCCATGAAGATTCAAAAATAATAACATTTTTTTATATCGGCAAAAGGAGTGTGTATTTTTACATGACGGGAGGATCAAGCATACAAGAAAACCCTGCTCCCATAGCCCGGGTGCAGGGTTGTACTTTTAGATATGCGCTAGTTCCGCTGCAGAATCATAAACGTCCCCGTCGCGTGGACGATCAACTGCTCCTGGTCGTCGAATACCTTTCCCTCGCAGATGACAAGCCTCCTGCCGCGATGTATCATTGTCGCTTCCGAACGGAGCGCCTTTCCCTTGCCCGGACGGATGTAGTTTACCTTCAATTCAGTCGTAACCGCATATTCTCCCTGCGGCAGCGAGAGATTGACCAGAGATCCAATCGTGCAGTCGACGAGGGTTGCGGTAATTCCGCCATGGACGATTCCCAACTCATTCATCATGTAGGAGGTGATCGGAACGATAAACTGGTAGGTCCGCTCGTCCACAAACCTGCCGTCAAGACCGAGAAATCCCGACGGATACGCCCTGCCCGATTCGCGTCTTTGCCGGATGGCCTGCATCGCCAATCGCAGGATCTCTTGCTCCTCTTCCGTGCTGTTGGTTAAAATCTCTTGCAAATCCGCTAACACTTTTGTTTCCTCCATTCGTTATCCATTTGCAGCATGAGCTCAGTGTTTTTGCCGCATCAGCCGATTGACCGTCTCGCGGCGAACCCCAATCAACTGGCCGACCTCCTCCTGCGTCAGCAGCTGGTTGATCGAGATCCCCTGGAAATACTGGTCAAACCAGCGCTGCAGCAAGTCCAGCCGCTTCTTGGGCGACGAGGGAGTCAATTGGTCGATCCGCTGCTGCATCATCCTCAATTTTCCCTGCAGAGACAGAGCCACTTCCCGATAGATTTCCGGATGTTCATCCAGTTCCTGGTACCATGCTTCTGCGGGAATGACTTCTACTTCAGTCGTCATCAAAGCGATGGCCGTACCGTGATACTCCTTCGGTGTAATCAGTGAGTGATGGGGAATCAACTCGCCGGGAAGCAGCAGATTAAACAGAAGGGGCATTCCGTCTTCCTGCAGTCGAACCACTTTTAACAAGCCGCTCATTACCTTGTAGAGCGGACCGTTTTCCCCCTGCCGAAACAGTACCTCACCTTTATGCAAAATCACGTGATCCACCTCTTTGCCAGACGTAACGATTCCCATGACAGGACTGCCCTGTGTTCCATAGTATCAAATATTGTCTGGTTGCAACAACGGAAACGGCACATACTGGGCTTATCCAGCAATCCCGACCGCTGCAGCGAAAGGGGCGAAAGCTCCGCACCCCCTTCAATTTTCCGAAAAAAATAGCAACCGGGCGCCTCCATCGAGACGGCCCGGTCCGGGTTTACTGCAGCATTTCCATTTCGCTAAAGGGATAGTAGCGGAACACAGCCTTGCCGATAATCTGGCTCTCATCGACGAACGGCGTCGGCCACATATGGGAGTCGTAGCTGTCGTTCCGGTTGTCCCCCAAGAAGAAAAATTTTCCTTCCGGCACCGTAATCGGGCCGTAGTTATAGTTCATCGGTTCTTCAACGTATGGCTCGTCTACCTTCTCGCCATTGCGGAAGAGCATGCCGTCGCGAATTTCGATCGTGTCCCCTCCGACGCCGATCAGGCGCTTGATCAGTCGATCGTACTCGCTTTTAAACGGCGGCTTGAAGACGACGATATCCCCGTCATGCAAATCGCTCGGATCGATCATTTTTTCGATAAACAGCCGATCGTTTATCTGCAGTGTCGGGATCATCGAACCAGAGGGGATTTTTGCCGCTTCCCCGACAAACGAGCGGAAAGACAGGCTCAGCACCAAAGCAATTGCAATCGGCGGGATCCAATCTCCTATCACTTTCAACAGCCTTCTCATCGCACTCCTCCTTCTCTTTCTCCTCCTACTTTCTTTTACGAGCCAATACAGGAAAAGATTTCAGGTAAAATGGACCAATCCTGTTCTTTTTTGTGACAACTCTCTAAAAAAAACGGCTGGAAATATGAAATTTCTTTGCTTTGTCGGGCGATTGAACGGTATTATTAATAGTGTAGAATGTTTTGAAGGGAGCCAACAATATGACGAGACGAAGAAGTGACATGATCAAGAAAGGGATGGACCGGGCCCCGCACCGCAGCCTGCTGCGTGCCGCAGGTGTCAAAGAAGAAGATTTTGACAAACCGTTTATCGCCATCTGCAACTCATACATCGACATCATTCCAGGCCATGTTCACCTGCAGGAGTTTGGCAAGCTTGTGAAAGAAGCAGTACGGGCCGCCGGCGGCGTTCCTTTTGAATTCAACACGATCGGTGTTGACGACGGGATTGCCATGGGCCACATCGGGATGCGCTACTCCTTGCCGAGCCGGGAAATTATCGCTGACAGTCTGGAAACGGTCGTGTCGGCACACTGGTTTGACGGTATGATCTGTATTCCGAACTGTGACAAAATTACGCCAGGGATGATGATGGGCGCTCTGCGGGTCAACATCCCGACGATCTTCATTACAGGCGGACCGATGGCTGCCGGAAAGACAAAAGACGGCCGCAGCATTTCGCTTTCTTCCGTCTTTGAAGGGGTAGGCGCCCGTCAGGCCGGTCTGATCGACGACGAGCAGCTGCAAGAGCTGGAACAGTTCGGCTGCCCGACCTGCGGATCATGCTCCGGCATGTTTACGGCCAACTCGATGAACTGCCTGGCCGAGGTACTGGGCCTCGCCCTTCCCGGCAACGGCACCATCCTCGCAACTTCGCCAGAGCGCAGAGAGCTGGTAAAATCGACCGCCGCTTACCTCATGGAACTGATCGAGCGCGACATCAAACCTCGCGATATCGTCACGCTTGAGGCCCTGGACGATGCCTTTGCCCTCGACATGGCGATGGGCGGATCCACCAATACCGTGCTCCATACATTGGCGCTCGCCCATGAAGCGGGAATGGAATATCCGATCGAAAGAATCAATCAGGTAGCGGAACGCATCCCGCACCTTTGCAAGCTGGCTCCGGCTTCCGACTACCACATTGAGGACTGCCACCGCGCCGGCGGCGTCTCCGCCATCCTGAAAGAGCTGTCCAAAAAGGCAGGGGCGCTGCACCTCGAGCGAATAACGGTTACCGGCAAAACTCTCGGGGAAAACATCGCCGATGCGGAAATCACCGATGAAGCCGTGATCCACCGTCTGGACAATCCGTACAGCGAACGGGGCGGTCTGGCCGTTCTGTTCGGCAACCTGGCTCCGCAGGGCTCGATCATTAAAGCGGGGGCAGTCGACGGATCGATCAAAAAGCACGAGGGTCCAGCCATCTGCTTTGATTCGCAAGAAGAGGCGCTGGCAGGCATCGCGAACGGCAAAGTAAAGGAAGGACACGTTGTCGTCATTCGTTACGAGGGGCCAAAAGGCGGTCCGGGCATGCCTGAGATGCTGGCTCCGACCTCCCAAATCGTCGGGATGGGACTGGGGACCAAGGTTGCCCTGGTCACGGACGGACGATTCTCCGGCGCTTCCCGCGGCATCAGCGTAGGACACATCTCTCCGGAAGCCGCCGAAGGAGGACCGTTGGCATTCGTGCAGGACGGCGATATCGTCACCATCGACATCGAAGAAAGACAGATCCATTTGAACGTTTCAGCGGACGAGCTGGAGAAGCGCAAAGCATCTTGGAAAGGTTTTGAGCCAAAAGTAAAAACCGGCTACCTGGCCCGCTATTCACAACTAGTCACCAATGCAAGCATGGGCGGCATCATGAAGATTTAACCCTTGGGCAAACGGAAACCCCAGAGAGCGAATCACTCTCTGGGGTTTCTCCCATGGCTATTAATCAGGTCGACAGAACTCCTGTTTTTTGTATGGCATGTTCCCAACTCGGATAGTAGTAAAGGGCGTTTTTCATCAATTCCGGGTGCGACTTTTTTACGTACTTTTTACTGAGTGATTCTCCGTTGCCATGCAACCGCTTAATTTGAGCAATGACGTCCTCTGAACTCATACTCATTTCCACTTTTCATCACTCCTTTTCAAAACTTATTCTTAGTTATCTCCACCTTCCTCATATCTAAACGTAAAAAAACAACTCTTCTTTGAAAGAGGAGTTGTTTTTTCATAGAGAGCTTCATCCATTGCTTTTTGCCTTGATCTGCACGTTTTTGGTTTTGGCATCCCACTCTACCTTCACTTTCCCTTCGGTAGCGAGACTGATAAAATCGTGGGCCACGTAAGTCGTTCCCTCAATTACTCTGGGCTTGTCCGCCAGCGTGACGGGGCGGCCATTGATTTCTGCCGAGGGGGCCTCTGTCGACAGCCGGACGATTTGCTTGTCGCGCCGCATGACAACCGCTTTGGTCTCGTCATCCCACTCTACCTTCCAGCCCAACTGTTCGAAGATGGCTTTTAGCGGAACGTATACCTTGTCACCGGCGTCAATCGGCAGCTTGCTCAAAGACATGCCGCGGTTGTCCAGGAAGACTTGTATTTCCTTTTTGCCCAGTGAGATCAGACCGAGATCCTCCGTCAAACAGTACATATTGCCGTTATGGCCGATCACGATAGAGGAAGAAGTAAACAGATCACTGTCTCTCACCAGTACGAAGCGCTCATTCCCGTACTTGTCAAGGGAATACAGATTGCCCGCCGTATTGCTGAAGTAGACGTTTCCCTGCCAGTCCGAGCTGACGTCATAGAGATCCAGCTGATTTTTGTAATCCGTCCGGTACTCCCACTTCACACGGCCGGACTTGTCTACGTTGAGGATGCCATTCGTATCAAAATTCAGGTAGATGCCGCCCTCCCCGTCATTGGGGATGCCCACATCATCGATTTTTTGCTGATCGAGCCAATCATTGCTCTCTTGGACGGTGCCGTCACGGCCGTCCACCAGCCTCGCTCCCGCAGAAGAAAGCAAGATGATCATACCCGACTTGGCCGCGTAAAAATCTTGATAGTCATTCACCAGTTTTTTCTGCCACAGCAGTTTGCCTCCGCGGTCAATTCCGTATAGATGGTGATCCTTGGTGGTGACGTAGCTGTTTCCCTGGTTGTCCCGCCTGATCTTGAGGATGTTATTCTCCGTTATAATCGAATCGCGGTACTTGGTCAGGATGGATCTGGCGATCTGCTTGTTCGTCCACTGGACCTGCCCCGCGGATGAAATGCCGATGATACCGCCGTCAGTCAGCGTGGTCACATTGCCGTATTCGTCCGCATCGAAGTAGACGTCGGCGATGCTGACGAGATTGGGGATCTCCAGCTTCCACTGCTGCTTGCCCTCCCGGCTCAGAGCAACGATGCCGGGCTTGTTCGTCTGCAAGCCGGAGTCCTGTTCTTTTACTACTCCCTCGATTAAAACGTAGAGAACGCCGTCTTTCCCCATATACAACTCCGGGAAACCGCGCAATCCCGTACTATCCAGTTTGTATGTCCATTTCTCTTGGCCATTTTCAAAAATAGCGTGTACGACATAGTTTATGTCGACAAAGTACATGTCACCATCCTGATCGGCAACCAGGTTGGACACTTGATCCATTTCTACTCTCCATTTTATTTCGAAGTGTTCAGCTCCGCGGAGTGCCGGCTGTTTGCGCTTCACACCGTCGTTTCCAGGAAGCTTGATATCCAGGGGCCGATCATTGCCGACAGGCAGGTGAACGCCGCCCGCTTGTGCACTTTGGTCTGCTGCGTATGTAACTCCAGGTTGAATGATAAGTAGCGCCGCTGCGAGAAAACCTATCTTCCATTTCCACAACATCAACTTCCCACTGATCTCCCTTCCTTTTTTTCACAATGACAGCGAGATTAAGTCACCATCTTTTCTATATTACTAAAAACAGGAAAAAGATTCAATTGTGATCGAGTTGAAAAAGATGAGACTTTTGATTAAAGTAGGAATGGTATTCTCTTTTTGCTCATGACATAAGGAGGTTTTTATGCGTTTACGCAATATACCGGGGGCGGAAGAAGCGCTTCGCCAGTACCCCACATTCGTCGAACATCCCGCTTCTTACAGAGGCCGCTGGCACGAACGCTACGGCAACCGCCATCCGATTCATCTGGAGATCGGCTGCGGAAAAGGAAGGTTCATCACGACGCTTGCCGAGCAAAACCCGGACATCAATTATATCGCACTGGAAGTGCAGGCAGAAGTCATCTATCGGGCTGCCCAGCGGACAGAGCAGCGAGACATCCCTAATCTGGCGCTTGTCCAATACAATGCCAGGATGCTCACGGATTTGTTTGCACCGGGCGAGATCAGCCGGATCTACCTGAACTTTAGCGATCCCTGGCCCAAAAAAAGACATGCCAAACGGCGCCTGACTGCTTCGACATTTCTCAGGATGTACAAACAACTCCTTCCAGAAAATGGTGAAATTCACGTAAAGACGGACAACGAAGACCTGTTTGAATTCTCGCTCAATCAGTTTGCAGCCGAACGCTTCCACTTGCAAAAGATCACCTTTGACTTGCATCATTCAGAATGGGCGGCCGGAAACGTCATGACGGAATACGAGCAGCGGTTCTCGGCACGCGGACAGCGGATTTACCGGCTGGAAGCGATCGTTCAACCATAATGCCTTTCCAGACAAGCATAAGCCTGCAGGACGCTTCCTGCAGGCTCGATTTCTTTAGACCGCATCTGATAGATTATTCTTCCAATTGGCTCATCTTCTCTTCTGCGTACCAGTTATCCAAAACTTTTCCTTGCAAGACTTTCCCTTCGATAAACTCTGCCTGGCGTTCGGTGAATTGCGACTCCCAGTCGATCTCCAATTCTTTTGCCAACTTTACAACCGTGAGCAGTTCAGACCAGGCGACATAACGCTTATACCAGAAAAACTGGGGCTGTTCGTTCATGTAGGGGTACAGGTCATCAAAATCAGTGTGTTTACAGTCAAGGGCGCGTTCAAACAAAACTTTGGCTTGTTGTAGTTTTTCCACAAAAAACTGTTCCAGTGATTGCCGTTCAACGTTTGTCATCAATTATCCCCTCCTGTTCCTCATGGAACCAACCGGCCCGAGTGTCAAATGAAAGTATCTATCATACCGTTCATTGTAACACGGCGGCCGCGGCTGTGGAAATAGTCCAACAATTGACAAAGCAAAAATTTCCCGGGACAGCGAGATGAAAATGGATCGCCACCGCACGAGGCGGTGACGATCGGCTATGCATCAATAAAAAGGAGCTTACCGCTGGGTGCCGTCAGGTGGCGGAGGGGGCAGTACGATCCCGCCGGATTGGTTTCCTCCCCATTCGGGTATATCTGGCGGCGGGTTTCCATTTCCATTGTTCCCGCCAGTGCCATCATAACCGCCATTCCCGTTGTTTCCGCCGTTTCCGGGATCCCTGCCTGTACCGGAAGAGTTGTCACCACCTTGATCCGGCGGAAACTGCTCATTGTCACCATTCTGATCACCCGGGAAATGATTATTTCCTTGCCCGCCATTGTTGGTTCCGTCTCCGGAATGATCCCCTTCCTCAAACTGGTTGCCGTCATTCAACAGCTGCTCAACTTGGGACATATCCACTTCCGCGATATTGGACGGCGGCCCTTCATTTCCGTCGGCATCGCGCGGAATCACGATGTACTTGTACAGAACCGTTCCATTGAGCGGATCTACATAAGTGTTGTCCTTGATGCCGGAGGCAATCAGTTCTTTTGCATCTGGATCGTTCTTGAACCGGTACAGGTCATAGGTCAAGTCCAGACCTTCGTTCCCGATCCAGTTAATGACCACTTTTGGCTTCTGGTTTTCCATCGCCAGCACAGCGGCCAGCTTCGGCGCAGTCATTTCTACTTTCGGTTCCTCGTGTTTGACTGTGCCCTCAGGCGGCGTAAACTGGCCGGCACTCGTGCCTTTCAGCCCCTGGTCGAAAACAGCCTTGAACAGATCGGCGGTCTTGCCGCTTCCGTCGGCCATCACATTCTGTTTGTCTTCACGGTCAAACCCCATCCAGACGGCCGCTACGTATTGCGGCGTATAACCTACAAACCAGGCGTCCTTATTGTACTTCGTACTGTTGGCAAACACTTCGGACTGGGTCGTTCCCGTCTTGCCGGCTACCGGACGGCCGCCGCTCAAACGGGCCCTGCCGCCGATCCCGTCGGATACGACGCCCTCAAGCATGCTGTGCATTTCCCAGGCAGCCTGCGGCGAGATGACGTCGGTTCGCTTGGGTTCCACAGTAGCGACAGTGGTGCCCCGGTCGTCGACGATTTTGGTGATCGTGTGCGCCTCGACCATCGTCCCTTTGTTCACGAAGGTCGTATACGCCTGGGCCATCTTCAACGGAGATACGCCTTTCGTCAAACCGCCCAGTGCAATTGCCAGGTTGCGGTCCTGCGGATCGAGCTCAATACCGAATTTTTTGATGTACTTCATCCCTTCGGTTATTCCGATCTTGTCTAACAGCCAGACCGCCGGAATGTTTAACGACTGGTTGACGGCGGTGTACATGTCGACGGTATCGCTGTACTTGTTGTTCCAGTTCCTCGGAGAGTACCCGTTGAAGCTCTGCTTCTGGTTGCTCAGCCGGGAGTACATGTTATATTCGCCGAGATCCAGCGCCGGCGCGTAAACTGCCAGCGGCTTAAACGTCGACCCCGGCTGACGCCGCATGTCGGTCGCCAGGTTAAACCCTTTGGCTACATAGTCGCGCCCGCCCATCATGCCGGCGATGCCGCCCGTATTCGGATCGATGACGATCATGCTGGACAGCACCTTTTGGGTTTGGCCGTCTTTCGGGAACAGCTTGTCGTTGCCGTAGGCGTCTGCCATCGCATCCTGCATCTTGGGATCGAGTGAGGTGTAGATTTTCCACCCTCCCCGGTACAGCACGTCTTCGCTAACATCGTACAGATTTTTCGCTTCCTGCATGACATAGTCGACATAGGCCTGATAGCCTTTTTTCATGCCTTGCTGCGCCGATTCATGCGGTTCTTTTGGCAGCGGTTCGGCCTGGGCCTTTTCTTTTTCTTCCGCCGTAATATAGCCTTGTTCCGCCATCAGCCGCAAAATCGTATCCCGCCGTTCCTTGGCCCGGTCCGGATGGGCAAACGGCGAGTAATACGCCGGAGCCTTGGGGATCGCTGCCAGCGTAGCCATTTCCCCGATCGTCAGCTTGGACAAATCGTCTTTTCCGAAATAGTATTTGGCTGCGTCCTTCACGCCAAAAATCCCGTGATTGAGATAAATCTTGTTCAGGTACATCTCCATAATCTCGTCTTTGGAAAATCTGCGTTCGAGATTAATCGCGATGCTTGCTTCCTTCGTCTTCCGCCAGAACGTCTTTTCGTGGGAGAGGAATACGTTTTTGGCGAGCTGCTGGGTAATCGTGCTGCCGCCCTCAACAGCGCCGCCTGATTTAATATCTTTGATGATAGCTCCGGCGACCCTGACGAAGTCGATGCCATTGTGATCAAAGAAGCGTTTGTCTTCTACAGCGATAAATGCGTCGACGAGCTTCTCCGGTATCTCATTGAACTTGACGTAATCGCGGGTTCCTTCTTTATTCAATTCGATGATCGGCTGCCCGTCTTTGTCCAGCAGAACGGTCGGATCCAGCTTCAAATCCTCCAGCTTCTGCATGTCTATCATCTTCTCTCCAGCGAAGAGAAGCGAGAAATACCCCCCAAATACACTTAAAATCAGAAAAACAATAAATGAAGCGGCAAACATCAGCCATCTGTTTTTCTTTACGACTTTCTTCTTGGCCTTTGCCATGCAATACCTCCTGGTCTCTTACCTCTCCATCACTTTAGACGATTGAACCGTGAAAAAGTTTCTGCAAATAGGTCCAGGCTCCCGCCGATTAGCGACTCAAAGGGACTGAAATAGGAGCTTTTCTTATATTTTCATAGGCATCTCGAAATGTCCATGGAAAAATGGCGCAAAATAGCCTGCCCCTAACAAGATTGGGACAGGCTGTCGGTAAACGGGAAAATTCTCGCTTATTTCAGCAGCTTTTCTGCTGTTTCTACTACATTTTCCACCGTGAATCCGTATTCGCTCATGATTTTCTCACCAGGAGCCGAGGCGCCGAAGTGATTGATGGCAATTACGGAACCGCCATCGCCGGTGTAACGTTCCCAGCCCAGCGGCGACGCCATTTCCACAGCGACACGGGCTTTTACCTCTGGCGGAATCACTTGGTCGCGGTAGGCTTGCGGCTGGCGTTCGAACAGCTCCCAGCTCGGCATGCTGACGACGCGTGCAGCCACACCGCGCTCGCTCAAGACTTCCCACGCTTTGAGACAGAGGGATACCTCCGATCCTGTTGCGAGCAGAAGCAGTTCAGGACTGCCATTGTTCGCATCAGCTACGACATAGGCTCCCTTGGCCACTCCTTCGGCGGCACGAGCGGCATTCTCCGTCAGCACCGGCAGGTTTTGCCGCGACAGGACCAGTGCGACCGGTTCATCCGCGGACGAGACGGCATAATGCCAAGCGGCGTTGGTTTCATAGGCATCCGCTGGGCGCAGCACCGTCAGGCCCGGCATGGCCCGAAGCGAAGCCAGCTGCTCGATCGGCTCGTGGGTCGGACCGTCCTCGCCGACAGCAATCGAATCGTGCGTGAATACGTACGTCACCGGCAGCTTCATCAAGGCCGACAGGCGGACAGCCGGACGAACGTAATCGGAGAAGACGAAGAACGTGCCTCCGTACACTTTGAGACCGCCGTGCAGGGCCATCCCGTTCAGGGCAGCGCCCATGGCAAATTCGCGCACGCCAAACCAGATGTTGCGGCCTTCGTAGCTGCCGGGGAGAAAATTGCCTTCCCCTTTCATCAGCGTGTTGTTGGAGCCTGCCAGGTCGGCCGATCCGCCAAAGAGGTTCGGCAGCTTGCCAGCCAGCTCGTTGATCACCTTTCCGGAGGCTGCCCGGGTCGCCAGTTTGCTGCCGGCCTCGTAGCTCGGAAGTTCGCTGTCCCAGCCCGCCGGCAGTTGTCCGTTCATCGCCAGCGTCAACTGTTCGGCCAGTTCGGGGTAGGCTTTGGCGTATTCGGCAAAGCGGCTCTGCCACTCGCCCTCTTGCTTGGCGCCCGCCTCAGCCACTTTGGCATAGAAGCCGGACACTTCTTCCGGAACGTAGAACTCGCGGTCTGTCGCCCATTGGTAGGATTCTTTCGTCAAAGCCGCCTCTTCCTTGCCCAGCGGTGCGCCGTGGGAGGCAGAGGAGCCTGCTTTGTTGGGACTGCCGTAGCCGATGGTCGTCTTCACTTCGATCAGCGTCGGCCGATCCAATTCAGCCCGCGCCTGTTCGATGGCCGCTTCGATGGCAGCCAGATCGTTGCCGTCTTCTACGCGCAGATACTGCCAGCCGTACGACTGGTAGCGCATGGCCACGTTTTCCGAAAAGGAGAGGCTGAGCTCCCCGTCCAGTGAAATATCGTTGGAATCGTACAGAACGATCAGTTTCCCCAGTTTTAAATGGCCGGCCAGCGAGCTCGCCTCGCCCGACACGCCTTCCATCAGGTCGCCGTCACCGCAGATGACATAGGTGTAGTGGTTGATCAGATCGTATTGTTCGCGGTTGTACACAGCAGCAAGGTGTTTTTCGGCCATCGCCATTCCGACTGCCATGGCAATACCTTGTCCAAGGGGACCTGTCGTCGCATCGACGCCTGGCGTGTGGCCGTACTCAGGGTGTCCAGGAGTGCGGCTTCCCCACTGCCGGAAGTTTCGCAAATCTTCTATGGATACGTCGTACTTCATCAAGTGGAGCATCGAGTAGAGCAGCATGGAACCGTGTCCGGCGGACAGGACGAAGCGGTCCCGGTTGATCCAGCCGGGATTTTGCGGATTTACCTTCATAAAGCGGCTCCACAGGACGTGGGCCATCGGAGCTGCGCCCATCGGCATGCCCGGATGTCCCGAGTTTGCTTTTTCAATGGCGTCAATCGCAAGCGTCCGCAACGTATTGATCGCTAATAGATCTACAGATGATTGCTGTGTAGTCATTCCACATTTTCCCCCCTGCGAATTGTTGGCAGTGTGATTATATCATAGCTTGACTGGCTTTCCTATCGCGGAGTCGCTCATTCTTTTTTAAACCGCTGGCGAACGGCTATCATCGCCTGCATATACTCCTCGTTGTCGATCAGCCCAAGCTGTTTCAACTCGCGAATCTCATCCTCGATGAGCAGGCAGTCACCCTCGGGATCTCCGGTATAGATGAAGATGCTAAAACGGCGCAGAAACTCATCCAGGGAAAAATCAGACGGTTTCCCGCTCACGGCCGGCTCCCCCACTCTGCCTCTATCTGAGCCAGAACGGCTTCATAGTCAAAGTCGAAGCTGTATCCGCTGATCACCACAACCTTTGCCTGAGGATAGCGTTCCCGCCAGCTGTCCGCCTCCGGCTCCTTTACGCCTACCAGATAGAGCGGCTCTTTGGAGAGCTCCGGGTCACGGGTGAGCTGCTGCAGGAATTTGTCCGTTTCCTCTGGATCTGCAGCGGGATTTACCACGAAGACCGCCTGCTCCACCTCGCCTGACTGCCGCTGCTCCTTGATGGCCTGACAGGTTTTGGCGGCAGGGACCAGCGCATTTACTGCCGGAAAGTAGTCGAGCAGCTCGTCCAGCCAGTCGTCCTCCTGCCAGGATATGTAGTATACCATTTGTTTTGCCATGTATGGGTTCACTCCCGTGCCATAATCTGCTTGATTTCGGATTCACTTATTATACCATGCCGGGATGTTCTGACGCGCTTCTCCCTGTACTTGACTTCACGATATTGGTAACGTAAGGTAAAACCAGACATATATACACTGACATTTACATAGGAGAGAGGTTTTTTCAGGTGCACAAAAAGCAGCTCCCCCTGTTGTTTGCCATCATGTTTTTGATTATGCTCGGATTTGGCATCATCATCCCCGTCATGCCATTTTTTGCGGAAAAGCTGGGGGCAAATTCATTTCAGCTGGCCCTGCTTTTTTCCATTTACAATATTATGCAATTTTTGTTCGCGCCGATCTGGGGAAGGCTGTCTGACCGAATCGGGCGCAAACCGCTCATCCTTTTGGGCTTGGCGGGCTTCGCCATTACGTTTGTCTTGTTCGGACTCTCCACCTCCTATACGGAGTTGCTGATCTACCGGCTGCTGGGCGGGATCGTCTCCGCCGCAGCGATTCCGACGGTCAGCGCGATCGTGGCCGACCTGTTTCCGCCGGAGGAGCGGGCGAAGGGCATGGGCGTCATCGGCGCCGGCGTCGGCCTCAGCTTCGTATTTGGCCCGGTCATCGGCGGCGTGCTCAGCAAATGGGACTTCTCGTATCCGTTTTACGTTTCTGCCGCTTTTTCTGTGCTTACGCTTTTGATTGTCGCCTTCAGATTGCCGGAGAGCTTGCCAAAAGAAAAGCGCATCAGCACGGCCGACGGACAAAAGTCCAGGCGGTTTCACGTGTTGGCCGCTGCCACGGGTCCGCTCGCCCTCTTGTACAATCTGGTCTTCATCGTCTCCTTCGCCTTTTCCGGCTTGGAGACGACCTTCGGGTATTACATCCTGGATCTGTTCGGGATGGACTCGAAAGACCTCGGCTACATGTTTTTGGTCATGGGAATCATCGCTGCCTTCATCCAAGGCGGGATGATCGGCCCGATGGTAAAAAAATGGGGCGAAGCAAAGGTGCTCTCTCTCGGCCTGTTCCTGTACACCATCGGGTTCGTGTTGATCCTGTTTGCCCAAGGCTTCTGGAGCCTCGCCTTGTTCCTTTCCCTGTTCGGCGCGGGCCAGGGGATGATCCGGGCGACATCGAACGCCATGCTCACCCAGCGCACAACGGTAGGACAGGGGGTTACCGCCGGCACGATCAGTTCGATGGACACCCTCGGCCGCATTCTCGGTCCGCTGGTCGCAGGCGGTCTGTACGGATGGCATTACGCCAGCCCCTACATCCTCGGCGCCGTCCTCGTCGGCGTGCTGCTGATCTTGTTCCTGCAGCGCTACCGCAGCTTGCCCCAACCAATCGGAAGGACAAAATAAAGGAGGACCGAGTGTCCTCCTTTGAGATGCCGCTTCCCGGCCGCCGGCGAGATCAGCATTCACGCGAGTCCGTTCACTTCCGACAGAAACTGCTGAACGGACCTCACCTTTCCAATTCTCGGGAAGATATATTTGCAGGTCGCTTCATGCTCTTCCTGGCTGTTAGTCATCATCGCATCCGTAATAAATACCTGATCATAGCCCAGTTGAAACGCTTCCCGTGCCGTGCTTTCCACCCCGATGTTCGTGGCAATCCCGCACAGCACGATCGTATCGATCCCCCGGCGGCGAAGCTGCAGATCCAAATCCGTACCGAAAAAAGCTCCCCACTGACGCTTCGTGACGATATAATCTTCATCCCCCACTCCGAGCTCCGGAACAAACTCGGCCCAATCGGTGGGACGTTGAACGGCGTTAACCGGTTGATCCGTCTTCGGATTCAGTCGATCTTGACCGTCGTGAAAATCAACTCTCACAAAAGAGATAAACCCGGCTTTTTCACGAAATAGCTTTACAAGCCGGGCAGCTTTCTCGACAATCTCCTGTCCGTTCGGCAGTTTCGCAATTCCTTTTTGCAGGTCAATAATGACCAGCGCGGTTTTTTGAAAATCGATGTCCAGTGAATTCACAGGATTCCCTCCGTTTGTCACGAATTTGATTGCAGTCGTTTACGTTGTTCGATGGAGCGGTTCAATCGGGACAACAGCTTCGAAAAGATGTCCAGTTCGTCTTCCGTCCAGTCGTTCAGCAATTCCGCATAGGCCTCCAGACGCAGCGCTTTGGCGGCCTGAATCGCTTCCCGGCCGGACTTCGTAATCTCGACCATGCTTATCCTGGCATCTTCCGGGTGTGAATAACGGTGAATCCACCCTTTCGTATCCAATGCGGCAATTTGCCTGCTGATGGTGGAATTGTCCAATTGGAACGCCTCCGAGATGACGCCGACGGCTGACGGTCCTTCACGATCCAGCCATTTCAACAAGAGGTACGCCGACCTGTCCATCGTGCGGGCCGAACCGTCCAGCGTCCGTTTAAAATCCGCCCGTCTGAGCAGCATGACCACTTCATGCTCGATTTGTTCATAGTAAGGCTTTCTCATGTGTTTCCCCTTTTCCGTTGTTTGATGCCCTTTTCAGAGAATCCTCAAGATATCTGTATTGTACAGCTATTTATTTGTATTGTACAGATATAGGAAGCATTCCATACCATCCCGGAAGAAAATCGAACGAAAAAAAGCGAGGGCAGTTACCCCCGCTTCGGCAGACCTTACATAAAAGAGCCCGTTGCCTCTTGCACGAAACCGGCTGCCGGACGGTTGTGCATCCGGCCCGGTTTTGGAACGTATTTTACTCGATAGCATCCTTTTTCAACACATTCAGCATCAATGCCGTGACAATCGTGCCGGCCAGAATGGAAACGACGTAAAGTCCCGCGTTGCCTACAACCGGCAGAACGAATAATCCGCCATGAGGGGCAGGCAATGTGCAGCCGAACAGCATCGACAATCCGCCGGCAACCGCAGAACCGGCCATGAGGGAAGGAATCACGCGCGTCGGCGGCCATGTACGTATGGGCGATGCCTGTCGGGCAAGCTGTGACCGCTACTACTTTTTTCAACTCCTGTTGTGTTTCCTCAGCAGCGCTTTCCTGTTCACCCTGGATTTCTTTTTCTTTTCGGGTAATAATATCCAGAACCTGTTCCTTCGTCTCTGCTTTCGTCAGCTCCTGGCGAAACGATTCGTCCATGAGCATCTGGGAGAGCAGCGCCAGCGTTTCCAGATGAGCCTGATTGGCGTCTTCCGTCGCGGCTATCATGAAGAACAGATGCGCTTTTTGCATGTCCAACGAGTCAAAATCTATGCCCTCTTTGGAAAAACCGTACGCGATGCCAGGTGATTTGACCGCTGCTGTCTTGGCATGCGGAATGGCGATTCCTTCGCCAATTCCGGTGGAGCCCTGTGCCTCGCGGGCGAGGATCGCCTGCTTCATTCCGTCCGTGCTGTTCAGTCGTCCTGCTTCGTCCAATTTGGCAATCAGTTCATCCAGTACCGCATCTTTTGTGGAAGCAGACAAATGAAGAACAATGGTGTCTGATTTTAGCAAAATCGGCGATGCGAATCTCGTTTTCCATCGTCGCCCTCCCCTTTATGAAATGTCTGTGATGGTAATTTCCGAGAGAAATGCTGCTATTTTTTCATGCGTGCAGAAGCCTTCCGACAGCGCGGTCGTGCTGCCTGCCGCTACGGCGAAGCGAAACGCGTTTTCTGTATCCATTCCCTGCGTATGGCCGTACAGGAATCCCGCAACCATCGAGTCACCGGCACCGATCGAGTTGACCGGTTTGCGCGGCGGAATGTGGGCGACATAGGCCGCTTGTCGGTTGACAAAAACGGCACCCTGACCTGCCATCGACACGATTACGTTTTGTGCGCCCATTTGCAGCGCCCTGCGTCCCCAATCGACCGCCTCTTCCGGGGTCGCAATCGTCACGCCGAACAGCTCGCCCAACTCCTGGTGATTGGGCTTGATGAGAAACGGTTCTTCCGACAAGCCGCTTTCCAGCGCCGGCCCTTTCGCGTCGAGGAAGATTCGGACCCCCTTGCCGCGCATCTGTTTCATGATCGTCCGGTACATATCGGACGGCAAGCTTTTCGGCACGCTGCCCGCCAGGACCAGATAATCGCCGCTTTGCAAGCGGCCGATCTGCCGAAGCAACTGCTGCAGAGAGTCTTCCGGAATGTCCGGTGAGACTCCGCTGATATCCGTTTCAGTTTGGGCCTTTATCTTTATATTGATCCTAGACTCCTGGCTGATAGGGATAAACTGATGGGAAATCCCGGCTTGTTCGATCTGCTGCTGGATAAACGCTCCTGTAAACCCGCCGACAAACCCCAATGTCGTACTGTTTACGCCAAGGAGGCGAAGGACCTTTGAGACGTTGATGCCTTTCCCGCCGGCAACCTTCCACTCTTTTTGCGCCTCGTGAATCATTCCCTGAGACAGGGCCGGCACCCACACGTGGTAGTCAATCGATGGATTCAGGGTAACTGTGTAAATCATGCTTTCACCACTTTGAGAGTTGATAATCTTTCGTAAGCCTGCCTTTCCTCTTGGCTCAATCCGTCATCCGTAATGACCGTGATTTCTTGCAAGTCTCCCACTTTGGCAAAAGTGACCCGGGAAAACTTGTCAGAGTCGCACAAGACATACCGTTCATCGGAAAATTGCAGAGCCAGCTGTTTGACGTACGCCTCATCCGGATCCGGTGTGGTCAGACCGTGATGCAGGTCAATTCCATTCATGCCGAGAAAGCATTTATCGAACCGGTATTGGCTGAGCGAATTGATCGCATCCCGCCCCACCAGCGAGAGTGTAGCCGTTTTCAATTCGCCGCCCAAAAGGATCGTCCTGATATTTCGCTTGGTTAACTGAAGGGCAATGTCCACCCCGTTTGTGACGACCATGATGTTGTGATCCGGGAGATAGGGCAGCATCTGATACGTGGTGGTTCCCGCGTCGATGAAAATGGAGTCATGTTCTTTTATCAAACCGGCGGCAAACTTGCCGATGGCGATCTTTTCGCGCTCGCGTTTAACCGATTTTTCCAGAATCGTCGGTTCTTCGATTTTGCTTTGAAGCACAGACGCCCCGCCGTGGACCCGTTTCAGCATTCGCTGCTCCTCCAATTCGCTTAAATCCCGGCGGATCGTCGATTCGGATGCCCCTGTCGCTTCCACAAGTTCATGAATGCCCACGAAGTCTTTTTCTTTCACTAATGCCACAATAAGTCGATGGCGTTCAGGGGTTAGCATCAGTTCATCGCACCCTCCCTTCTTGCAATACCAATCGGTTTGTTTTCATTATACACTCATTTTCGGTCAAAAACAATCATAAACGATCAAATCCATTCAAGATCGCCGACGGTTATTTTCCTTGGAACGAAAAAAGCCCTCCTGGCAACAGGAAGGCATTTGATCGTCTGCTCGCAAAATTTACTCTTCAATCTCCCACGCCGGATTCCAGACGATCTCCCACAAATGGCCGTCCGGATCCAGGAAGTGGCCGGAGTATCCTCCCCAAAAGGCATCGTGCGCGGGGTCCGTAATAATGGCTCCCGCCTTTTGGGCTTGTTCCATGATCTGATCCACTTCTGCTTTACTCCCGACATTGTGGCCAATCGTCATTTCGGTGGAGCTTGGTGATCTCAGAGGGACTTTTGCCTCATGGGCGAGATCGCGCCGGTTCCAGATGGCAAGTTTGACACCTGCCTGCAAGTCGAAAAAGGCAACCGCCCCATGTTCGAACTCCCTGCCAACGATGCCTTCTGTCGGCAAACCCAGTCCATCGCGATAAAAGGTCAGCGCCCTTTCCAGATCATCCACACCCAATGTAAGTACGGAAATGCGTGGTTTCATCGTTTATTTCCCTCCGCAAGTCGTTTGTTTTCGTATTTATCGTAGATGATCGCATAAGTGAGTCTGAAGCAATTGTAAGAAAAGCTTCTAAAGAAGACCTTTCGAAGAAGCTGTTTCTTCTTTAGCGGATGCTTTTCATGCAGGATAAGGAAGCCATCTCAGGAAGTTATATCCTGTAAAAAACGGTCAAATGGAAGGAAAAACTTGTCCGGGAGACAATCCGTAAAAGCGTTTAAAATGGTGGATAAAGTGCGGCTGGTCATAGTATCCGTATTTCAGCGCGATGTCAGTTAAACGGGACGGGGGCCCCTTTTGCAGTTCCTGCAAGACGGATTGAAATCGAATGATGTCCGACAGCTCTTTCGGACTGACTCCCAATTCTTTTTGAAAAATCCTTCTTACTTTCCTTTCATTATAACCAAGTTTATCCGCTAATACGCGAACGGAAATCATTCCTTGACTGGCATACATGTGCTGCACGGCCGACAGCAGCAGCGGATCAGCCTGTGATTCATGCTGCCGCAAAAGCTGGAACAATGCGGCTTCAACCCGTTCTATCATTTCTGAAACATCATGGGCTGACCCCACTTCTTCCACGATAAACCTCGCTTCGCTTCCCCATAACTCCTCAAGGTACACATGGTATCCGCTCAACGCAGAGACAGGATAGCGCAACAAGCGACGTGCGCTATCCGAAAAGAAACGGATGCCAAATAAGGATTGGTTTGTCGTCAGGTTGATCGTTTCATACGCAGTCATCAACCCTACCGCAAAGGCCCCTGTTGAACAAGAGGAAGCTTTCCCATCAAAAATAATATCGACACATCCATCCGGTATAATCCGGTGCACACGTATTTTCTCTGATGCCCTAGTGTCAAGGGTCCAGTAACAAGCGACATAAGATTCCAGTCCGGCGCTTGGCAAATACTCCCGATAGCGATAATCAGGATCCGCCAATTCGTTTTGGAATGCAGGCGGCTGCATAGGAAGATACATTCGCATGTTACGGCCCACCCCCTTGTCGATCGTGAATCTTCACGTTTTTGCTAGATCGCTAGATAAATGATAACATACCATTCCTTACATTGTTCATATCGTCCCATTTCGGGGCGGCTGATTCGCTGCACAGGATGAAAGGGGTGAGAAGTTCATCCAGATCGGTTCAGATAGCGATCGATTTCCGCCAGTACATGCGGGGAGATCCGTTTGTTTTGCGTAGGTTCGGCTGCAAGCTGCGGCAG
The DNA here is from genome assembly GCF_046036945.1 of Brevibacillus sp. B_LB10_24. Lineage (NCBI taxonomy): Bacteria > Bacillati > Bacillota > Bacilli > Caryophanales > Paenibacillaceae > Brevibacillus > Brevibacillus sp. B_LB10_24. Next base: position 94,760 of record NZ_JBJQOQ010000007.1, read on the forward strand.
CGGACGCGCTGCGACGACTTTAGGCGAACCGTTCATTTCACGGCAGCGGATGAGATATTCCTCCTTGCCGGAATTTTGGTAGAGCTCTTCATTCAGTTGAAGCGCCTTGCTCCGATACTCGGGCGATTGCGGATTCAGCTTCCACATGGCGAATAGAACGGCAGCCTGTTCTTGGCGGCGAGAGGATTGTTCCCGCAGCCGTTCCAACTGCTCCATGGCTTCAGCAGAAGTAATCCGCCCTACATCTGTCTTGAGAAGCGACAGCTGTACAAGCAGGGTGACCCGCAAGTCTTTCCGTTTTAGCCGCTCAGCGATATGGAGTGCCTCTTCAGCGGCCTCTACAGCACCTTCGTATTGATTCTGACGCTGCCGCAGCAAGCTCGTGAAATAAAGCGCTTCACATTCGAAGAAGGGAATATGCTGCTGCTTTGCCAGTCTCCTCGAGAGTCCGATCAGATGACCGGCCTCCTCGTACCGGTGCTGGGTCATAAGATTGCATCCTTCTATGCCGAGCACAACGGCGGCGATATGCAAATCCTTGATCAAGACCGCTTCTTCAAGACAAAAGGCGATGCATTGCTCCGCTTGTACGCGGGATCCGTGCAAATGATAATACTTGCCCAACATGCCGACAGCCATGGCGAAACTCATCCGGGCCCCGAGCGATTTGCTGATCTCTATCTTTTCGAGAATGTGGTCATAAGCCAGGTCCATATCGTCCGTTTCAAAATAAACCAGGGCCAATCCGCCCATCGCTTCTGCGGCGAAATACTCCTCCCGGAGCTTTGCCGCCAGCCTGATTTGCCTATGGAACCAATGAATGGCCTGGTCATATTCGCATTGGTCATAATACAGGAATCCGATGAAACCGAAGAACCGGCAGTCATCCCGGGTGCGATTGCCGACATCGGGCAATTCCATTCTTTGCGTCAAATAATGCAGCGATTGGTCGTAATCTCCCTCGTAATAATACAGGATGCCGAGCGTTCCGTATACGTAGCTCAGTCCATCCTTGTCCTCCAACAGCGTAAACTGTTGAAGTGCCCGTTCCAAATGAATTTTCGCTTCCTCATACTTTCCTTGCAAGCGCAAGCAATTGCCAAGCGCAGTGTCGCAGTGGGCTCGTTCTGCACGCGTCACGGAGTAACCGAAGCGTTGAAGCCAATTCCTGTAGGTTTTCTCCGCTTCGGTCCAATCTCCTACAACAATCATAGCATCGCCCAGTTTCATCAGGATCGGCAGGACCTGTTCGGAAGGCAGCAAACTGCTTAGTTTCTTGTAATATTTCATCCTCGTTTCATTGGCATAGAGCTTCTCTGCTGCTGACGCAGCCATTTTGTAAAAGGCAATGGCCTGTTTTTCCGAACCGGCAAGCTCGTAATGAAAGGCGATTTCCGCAGCGACGGCTTCGGGCTGGTCCCGGTAGAAGGCGAGCAGTCCGGCAGCGATTTGCCGGTGGCACATGCGGCGTCTGCTCTCATTTGTCAATTTGTAGGCGGTTTCCTTGATGATGTCGTGGGTGAAATCGTACTGCCCCGTATTGTCTTCCTGCATCACTTTGAGCTGGACCAGCTGTTCCAGTCTTTCGAGGATCGTTTCTTCCTTCAAGTCCAGGATGAACGCCGTCAAAGCGGGTGACACGGGCCTCCCGACTGCGGCAATCGTGGTGACGAGTTTTCGGTTTTCCGGCGACAGCCGGCCCAATCGGTTTTCAATGACTGTTTTTACCAGCGGGGACAGCGGAATCTCGCTGCCGCTGAACGTTTGCGATTCCCGCAGTGTTTCCACGATAAAAAGCGGATTGCCGCCGGTTTTTGCGTATAAGCCAGCCGAGAACCGGTCCGCCAAAGCGTTGCCGACATTCGCGGCCACCAGCCGCTTCGTTTCTTCCTCGGTAAGCGGTGCAAGTTCGATTTTCGTCAGTTTCCGTTCGATTTGAAGCCCGGAAAAAAAGTCTCCAAGGACATCGTCCGGATACTCGTCCGTTCTCATCGTCGCGATGACGAGCAGTCTGACATTGGAATCGCCGCGCAGAAGATAGGAGAGCAGCTGGAGCGTCTCCCGGTCGCTCCATTGAATGTCGTCCAGGATCAACAGCAGCGGCTGCCTGGCCAGCAGCATCCGCTCGATTGCGCTATACCAGCGGTTAAGCTGCCAGTTTTCCTGGATAGGATTTGGCAGCACCATGTCAGGGTATCGTTCCAACAACTCCGGCAGCAGGCGGGACAATTCCGACAGGGCTGCCGGACAGAGCTCCGGCAAGGGAAGGCTTCTCAGCCATACAGTGACCGGCGTGTAAGACAGCGCTTTCACTGACGGAAAGCAGCCGGCAAATGACGTGTACCCTCCCTGACTCTCCACCCATTGTTTGAATTCCAGGGCCAATCTGGTTTTGCCGATACCTGCTTCCCCTTTCAATACCAGCAAGGTGCTGCTGCCGTCCGCTGCCTGCTTCCAGACGCGAAACAGGTGCCCCCATTCTTCGATTCTGCCAATCAGCGGCGCAGGACTTTGAGCGGCGGCCTGTCGTTCGTCGCCATTTTGCATGAGCATCTCCAAAAGCTGCGTGGTTTCCCGAGCAGGTTCGATCCCCAACTCGTGCTGCAGGGAGCGGCGCAGCTGCCGATACAACTGCACGACGTCCGCCATGTCTTTATTAAGGGCATGCAGCCGCATCAGCGTGCGATACGTTTCTTCTCTCAATTTATCCTGGGCTAGCAGCTTGTTTGCGAATGAGATGGCTGTAGGGTACTCTCGCCGGCTTTCTAAATGGGAAATCAGACTATCGAGCACGTTCATATACATCTGGGCCAGCTGTTCCCGCCTCGCTCCGAGCCATTCCTCGTAAAAACCAGGCAAGAGTTCGCCCCTGTACAGTTCTTCTGCCTTGTGGAGCTCGTAGAGGGTTTTGCCTTTCGCCGCCTGCTCAAACTCGCTTACATCCGAGTAGAAGGGCAGCCCATGATTCCACTGAATAGAGGCTGGAGTGATCGTGAGATATCGGTTGACCTGGGGAAGGGACTCCCGCAGATCGTGCAAGAGTTTCCGCAAATTGGAGAGGGCTTGCTTTTCGGTAGAATCTGGCCAGAAATCAAAGGCAATCTTCTTCCTGCTGTGCGGAATGTCAGGGGTGAGAGCCAAGTATGCCAGCAGCAGCCTTACCTTTCCGGCGGAAATAACCATCGTACACTCGTCGTTGTCGAAGGTGACTTTTAAACCGCCCAGCAGTTGAAAATGACAGCCCGCCAACCCGCTCTCCCCCTCGCCGCATGTCTAACCTTGCAAATCCCTGCCAGGCAAGACTATTTCAAGCCATCACTGGCAGCAGTATCACCGTTGTCAAAAAATGAAGTATCTACAATCCTCGCATAAATATAAGGATTTAGATTGGGACTTTGCACATGGATTCTGATTTTTTCCAGACCCTCTACATCAAAGATAAGCCGTTTTACTTTGTCATCCGGACTAACGGTGTGCTTTTCCAGGAGGGTATTGGCTGTATTTCCGGCAATCTCCACCGCGTTATATAGTGAAAATTCTACCTCATGCTCACCGGGGCTTATGACAGCAGCATCCAAAACGAGCCGCTTGTATTTTCGGTCAATGGTAAACACAATATCTGCATATTGATCAATCTTCAATACTTGTTTGTATTTTCCTCCATTTACCGCTGTTTCATTTGGATCTTTTGACAGAACGGCATAGATGTTGTCAATCTCCATCGGCATGGAGAAGATCGGCGTTTTTTCACCGGGTTTGCCCCCGATATAAATTTTTTGACTGGCAGCATCGTAGTCGATCGGTACTTTTAACGCTTCAGCCAGTGCGCGGGCCGGCAAGTAGTTGCTTCCGTTATAATAAATGGCTGTCAGCGGTTTTCCGGATGGATCTTTAGGCTGCCACAGCTCGCCGTTCAATACAAACGACACACCCCGATTAAAAAAGGCATTGATCGGCTCCATATTGGCCGCCGCATAAGCAGATGCAAAAGAGCTGGCAAGGAGAACAAAAACAAACAAGAGAATCTTTGCCGTTTTCATCTTCATCATATTCATCCTTCCGTCATCTAATGAACAACTCGAATTCGCCCAATCGGGCTCATTATTTTTTCACTCTCAGCATGTTCATGATGGCCGTTATCGACTCGGCCCGGGTAGAAGGTTCATGAGGCTCGAATCGGTTGCCGGTGATGTAGCTGGTGATGCCGTACAGTTTGGCTGCAGCCACCTTGCTTCTTGCATAGTCGGGAATATCCGCGTCATCCAGGTACCCGCTCGCTGCATCAGATGCGGTCGGCAAGTTGGCCGCCCGGACAACCATGGTGATCATATCGGCGTGGGTAATCGTCTTGTTGGGCCGGAAGGTGTTGTCAGGGTAGCCATTGATGATGCCGAGTTCCACGCACTGCGCGATCTCCTTTGCCGCCCACGAGCCGATCGTCTCCTTGTCTGTAAAGACCAGCGCTGAACCTTTGCCCGAAGGCTGCAGCGCATTCATCAGCAGTACGGCAAACTCGGCGCGGGTGACAGTGTGATCCGGTTTGAAGGTCCCGTCGGGATAGCCTTTCACGATGCCTTTGTTCACCGCCTGGATGATGTTCTTTTCCGCCCAGTGTCCGCTGATGTCCGACAGTGAGACATCCGAAACAGGCGGATCTTTCGCTTCGGTTACGATTACGACACATTGTTTGAAGTATCCGCCATCCTCCGATGTTGCCGTAATCGTCGTCTTGCCCGGCTTAACGCCTGTCACTTTGCCGGAATCGTCCACCTTGGCGATGCCGCTGTCTTTGCTGGACCACTTGATTTCCTGGAAAGAAGCATCCTCTGGCATGACTGTCGCCTGAAGCGTTTCGCTCTGCCCGACGTTTACGGTCAATTCGGTTTTATTCAGGTTGATCTCGCTTACGGAAACCATCCCGATGGCGTATACATTTTTGTCATATGACCCTATATATACGGCGCCGTCGGGTCCGATCGCCGGGGAGGAGCCGATCTCACCCTCTGTTTCGAAGTGCCATTTTTCCTTCCCATTTGACTTGACCGCATAAAGTCTCTTGTCGCCGGAGCCGATATAGATGGTACCGTCTGCCCCTATTGCCGGCGAGGAGAACAGATATCCACCTGTTGGAAAACGCCATTTTTCGCCTCCGTCCTTTGGATTGACGGCATAGAGGTACATATCATACGATCCGACATAGATGGTGCCGTCTGATCCGATTGCCGGCGAGGAAATCACTTGATCTCCCGTTTTGAAGTGCCACTTCTCCTTGCCGTTTCCCGGATTGATCGCGTACAGGTTCGAATCGTTCGAACCGACGTAGATGGCCGTCCCGTCCTCGCTGATCGACGGAGAGGAGCTGACGGCATCCCCCGCTGCGAACTCCCATTTCTTCGTCCCGTTAGGCTTGATCGCATAAAGCTTCTTGTCGTTGGAGCCGACATAAATGGTGCCGTCTGCGCCGATTGCCGGCGAGGAGCTGACTACGTTGCCCGTTTCGAAATGCCATTTCTTCTTTCCATTCTCCGGATTGATCGCATACAGTCTATTGTCCCAAGATCCGACATAGATCGTCCCGTCTGCGCCGATCGCCGGGGAGGAGGAGATCTTGTCCCCCGTTTCGAAGTGCCATTTTTTCTTTCCATTCTCCGGATTGACCGCATACAGTCTGTTGTCCCAGGATCCGACGTAGATGGTTCCGTCTGCGCCGATCGCCGGAGAGGAAATAATGCTGTCCTCCGTTTCGAAGCGCCATTTCTCTTTTCCTTTTTTATCGACTGCGTAGAGGTTGTGATCGAACGATCCGACGTAGATGGTTCCGTCCTGGCCGATTGCCGCGGAGGAGACGACCACATCCCCTGTTGTGAATCTCCACCTCTCCTTGTCGTTTGAGCCTGCCGCTGCGGGTTGGAACGAAAGCAGACTGGCCATCAGAAAAACAGAAGAGAACACAATGTAAAGCCATTTCTTTTTATACACGGCAAACATGGCAAAGCTCCTTTCCATCAGAATAGACCTGCAGGACAGATATTTCCGCTTTGTTCTGAAACCGACCGGGCAGAACTTACATGAACACGCCGTTTTCTCGAGAGAAAGTCGTCCATTTTGTCTTTTGAAACACCAAAAAAACTCCCTCCTTTAGATCGACTCTAAAGAAGGGAGCGCTTCAAAAGCGTTACCAACGGTTCCGTCTTCCATTCACCGCCGTTGCTACAGATAGGATTGTACTTTCTCTTCCCGGCGAACGAGCCGGTCCAGCAAGAGACAGGTGCCGACCCCCATCAGGAGGCCGTTGCTGAGCAATGGGCTCAGGAAGGGAGGAACCGCCAGGAAAAAGGAAGCGGGCAAAAACATGCAGCCGATTCCGATCATGAGTGAAATTCCAACGATGTAAACCTGCCGTTCGTCCAACCCGCCCCTGCTAATCTCGCGCAATCCCATGCCAAGCATGTTGACAAAGGAGAGAAACATGCTGGCGTACCCGACGGATACGGGAATGGATGCAAACAGACCCGTCACAGCGGGGAAAAAACTGATCACCACCAGGAAAAGGTTCCCCAGGATGAACGGCAGCTTTTCCTTCATCCGCGTCGTCATGATAAACCCGGCCGTATAGGACAGCGGAACGAAGCCAACGGTAGAGAAAACGGCCGATAAGGTCTGACTGGCGCCCATGATCAATCCTGAGCGCTTCTCATTCCCCCTGTCTGTACGGCCGATCACTTGGCCTACCGCCTCCATGCTGGCGATCATATTGCTGAGCAAGAGCACGGTTACGATCGCAGATGTGAACAGAATGCCTCCGTTCCACTCCGGCCAGCCAAAGGACCAGACGCCCGGCAAGGTAAACACGGCATCCCATGCTCCGCCTGCCTGCTGATTAAGTCCGCACAGTTGAAACAGCGACCAGCCAAAAATGATCGCAATCAATACGGAGTAATTCCGCAAGAAAGGTTTGCTGCTACGGGCCAGGCCGAGAGACAAGACAAGGGTGGCAATCGAGATGGCCGGCCCCTTCCAGTCAAAGGGGTTCTCCTTTGCACTCAGGATGCCGCTGATAAAAGGGCCGCTCATCTGTGCGACCAAAAGCAAAAAATACGTGCCGATTACCGCGGGTGTAAACAATCGCCTGATCACGGTGATCCATCCGCATACACTCATCAGCCCGAACAAGATGCCGCTGAAAACGAGCCCCAATCCGAGTGCGGGCAGGATGGAACGGGGTTCTTGTCCCAAGGCTGGAGCCATTGTTCCAAATAGAAGGAATACGCCCCACCACAGGACGGCCGGCCCCTCCATGATCGGCAAGCGGTGCCCCCGCCATGTCTGCATCAGCGCTACGATTCCCATCACAAACAGTGTCCGCTGCACAAATTCGCCGATTTCCTGGGCGGACATGCCGTATGCCTGACCGATTGCCAACGGGGCCACGATACTTCCCGCGAGGGTAAACATGGCCCATTGCATGGCAGAAAGCGTCAATTTCATCTTAGAGAACTCCGAATTGCTCATCGCGCAGATTGGTGATGAACATGTGTCCCGGAGCATGAGTAATCATGATTTCCGGCTTGGACTGCATGGCCACGGCTTGCGGCGTCACCCCACAGGCCCAAAAGACAGGAACCTCTCCTCCCTGAATCGGTACCGGATCGCCAAAATCAGGCCGGTCGATCGCCTGAATCCCGATTGCCCCCGGGTCCCCGATATGTACAGGGGCGCCGTGAACCGCTGGAAAACGCGAGGTCACCTGAACGGCCCGGACGACTTGTTCCTGGGGAACGGGCCGCATGCTCACCACCATCGGTCCGGCAAACCGGCCCGCACTCTTGCATTGGATGTTGGTGACGTACATGGGCACATTGCAGTCCTGCTCGATGTGCCGCACCGGAATCCCGTTTTCCAATAATGCCTTCTCAAATGTAAAGCTGCATCCGAGCAAAAAAGCAACCATGTCCTCCCGCCACAGATGCTCAATGCTGGTTACTTCCTCTGTTAGTTCTCCGTGCCTGTACACCCGGTATTTTGGCAGGTCGGTAAGCAGGTTCGCATCAGGGGCGACGATTGACGGCACGGGCGACCCGGGATCCGTTACGTCCAGGACCGGGCACGGCTTGGGATTTCGCTGGCAAAACAACAAGAAGTCATAGGCGAGCGACCGGGGCAAAATAGCCAGGTTCGCCTGGGTGTATCCCTCGGCCATTCCGGCCGTCGGTTTTTGCCAGCGTTGTTCTCTCATCCATTGACGGGCTACTTGCGGTTTCAATTCTGCGATGGTAGTCATATGCGGTCTCCTCCCTTTTGTAGGTTCAAACCATCGGATTACAACATCAATTTGGGCAGTTCATTGATCAGCGTATAGACGCTCATGATCGCCATGGCGACGACGACAATTCCGCCGAAAACCGCCATCCAAAGCGGATGCCTGTAATCCCCGACAATCTTTTTCCGGTAGGCGGCAATCAACATGACTCCGAGTGTTATCGGCAAAATCAGTCCGTTCAGGGCACCTACCAGGACGAGGATCTTGACCGGGCGGCCGACAATGAGAAAGACAAGTGTAGAAATGGCAATAAAAGCGATGATGAGCCATTTGTTAGCCTGATCAATTTTCGGATGGAAGGTGCGAATAAAAGATACGGACGTGTAGGCACAGCCGACGACGGATGTAACGGCAGCCGCCCACATGACGATCCCGAAGATCTTGTACCCGATATTGCCCGCAGCCAGTTGGAAAACCGAAGCCGGCGGGTTGGCCGGATCCAGCACAAGACCTTGCGCCACGATGCCTAAAGCAGCCAAGAACAGGAATATCCGCATGATGGAAGCGACGGCAATCCCGGAAACAGAGCTTTTGGTTACTTCCGGCAGAGAGGCGACGCCCTTTACTCCTGCGTCCAACAGGCGGTGGCCGCCCGCAAACGTAATATACCCGCCAACCGTTCCGCCGACAAGTGTGACGATTGCCAGAATGTCGATGGAGTCCGGAACAAATGTTTTGATCACCGCTTCCCCCACCGGCGGCCCTGATGTAACCGCGACGTATAAAGTAAGAAGGATCATGACAAAGCCCATGATCTGGGCAAAGCGGTCCATCAGTTTCCCCGCTTCCCGAACGAGAAAGATGCAGATGGCGATGATCGCACTGGCCAGTGCACCCGTCTCCGCAGAAATGCCGAACAGCACGTTGAGTCCCAGGCCGGCACCGGCCACATTTCCAATGTTAAAGGCCAGACCGCCCATCACGACCAATAGCGCGACCAGATAGCCCATGCCGGGCAGCACCATGTTGGCGATATCCTGGGCCCGTTTTTCCGAGACGGCGATAATCCGCCATACGTTCATTTGCGCCCCGATATCCAGCAGGATCGACATGAGGATGACAAAGCCGAAACTGGCGGCCAATTTTTCCGTAAAAACGGTCGTCTGCGTAAGAAAGCCCGGCCCGATCGCTGAGGTCGCCATCAGGAAGGCAGCCCCCAAAAGTATGCTCCAGCGTGATTGTTTCATAAGACATCCCCTTTGTCTTTTAGTTTATTGTGACATCGCTCTTACTTCGATTCCGGCTGTTTCAAGTGTCTCCCGTATGCGCCGGGCAAAAGACAAAGCGTGCACCCCGTCACCGTGTATGCAGACCGTCTCCGCTTTAATCGTGAAGTCACTTCCCTGCCGCGTTGACACCTTGCCTTCTTTAATCATCCGGATCACCTGACCCACTGCTACCTCATCGCTTTCAATCAGCGCATCCGGCTGGCTACGCGGCGTAAGGGTGCCGTCTTGCTGATACGTGCGGTCTGCGAAAACTTCGCTTTTCGTCCTCAGTCCGATTTTTTCCGCCTGTTCGATCAGCTGACTGCCGGCGAGCCCTACCAAATACAATTCCGGATTGGCCCGGTATACCGCTTCCGCGATCGCCCGAGCCAGATCAGCCTTGGCAGCTGCCATATTGTACAAAGCCCCGTGCGGTTTTACATGCTGCATCACCCCTCCCTCCGATTGGACAAACCCTAGCAATGCCCCTACTTGATACACGACCATGTCGTATGCCTCTTCGGCAGAGACAGCCAGGTTCCGTCTGCCAAAACCCTGCAGGTCAGGAATGCCGGGATGAGCACCGATTTTTACATCGTTTTTCATCGCCAGCTTAACCGTCTTCCGCATGGTGGCCGGATCACCCGCGTGGAAACCGCAAGCGATATTGGCAGATGTGACGTATGCCAGGATTGCTTCATCATTTCCCAGCCGATACACTCCAAAGCTTTCTCCCATGTCGCAATTCAAATCGACGTGATACATGCTTGTCCCTCCTATGTGCATTTGAGCAAAATGCCCGTTTTTAGCTGGCGAATCTCGTTTTCCCTCGCCATCAGCAGCCGTTCCGCTTCTTCCCGGCTGATTTCCGCAAAGAGAAGCGCTTCGCCCGGCTTCGTCTGCGCCATCAACGGCAAATCGACTGTGGCGACCTGGGCGATTTTCGGATAGCCGCCCGTGGTCTGCCTGTCAGCCAGGAGCACGATCGGCTTTCCCTCGGGCGGGACCTGTACGGTGCCGAAAGCGACAGCTTCCGAGATCAACTCTCTTCGCTCTGTCTGCTCCAACACCGGACCGTCCAGCCGATAGCCCATGCGGTCGGACTGCGGAGTAACGCGATACGATTCCGATAAAAAGGAACGGCGGCCCTCCTCTGTAAACCAGTCCCACTGATTGCCCCGCATGACCCGAACAACGGGGGCAGAAGAATAAGCCGGGAGCATTTCGCGCGCCGCTCCCCAGTCAGCCGTTGTGAATGCAGCCCCGTTCGCCTGGCTGCGCAATTGATCGGCGATACGTCTTCCCAGCCAAGTCGGCTCCCCGCAGGCAAGCTCGTCTCCCGCCCGCAGGCCGCGTCCTTGGTAACCGCCAATTCCCGCGCGCAAATAGGTAGACCGGCTGTCCATCACCGCAGGGACACTCCATCCCCCGGCTATGGCCAGGTAAGCTCTGGCACCCGATCGGCAATAGCCGAAATGGAGAATGCTGCCTTTTTTAAGGTAAACCGGCTTCCACAAGGGCACCGGGATTCCCTCGACAGACGGGGAAAGATCCCCGCCGCAGATGGAGATCAGCGCCGCTTCGGGAAATTCGATGACCGCCCCTTTCAGCGTCATTTCCAAAGTGGCCTCGGCCTCCTCGTTTCCGACGAGCAAATTGGCTGTGCGGTGGGCGAACGGATCCATCGCCCCGCTCGCAATCACGCCATATTTTTGAAATCCGTAACGGCCCATATCCTGTACAGAAGTTAACAATCCTGGTTGAATGACACGAATGCTTATGATGATCCCTCCTCAAAGGCGCGGAAATCGTCAAGGGAAATCGGGACAAAGCGAACCCGATCTCCCGCCCGCAGCAGACTGGGCGGATTGTCCTCAGGCCGGAACAGCCGCAGCGGGGTCCTGCCGATAATCTGCCAGCCGCCCGGCGTCTCCATGGGATAGATCCCGGTCTGGCTTCCCGCGATCCCGACAGAACCGGCGGGTATGGACAGGCGGGGAGATTTTCGCCGGGGAGTGGCAATCCTCTCCGACAGGCCGCCAATATAAGGAAACCCGGGGGCAAATCCAATCATGTAGATCAGGTAATCTCCCCCCGCGTGAATCTCGATCACTTCCTGTTCGCTCAGTTGATGCAGCCGGGCCACTTCTCCCAGGTCAGGCCCCAGTTCTCCCCCGTAACATACCGGAATGTCAACGATCCGTCCCGCTTCCTCACTTTCAAACTCGGCCTGTTCCAGTTGTTCTTGAATGAGACAGCAGCAGATTTGATACGGGGAGCCGGAATCTTGTTCCCGATCTGCCAGTCCAGCATTCTTGTACCAGTCGTACAGCTCCTGCGGGTTGTAAAAGATCGTAATAGTCGTATAGGCCGGGATGTATTCCACCATCCCCGGCAGGGGCCGCCTGTCCAGCATCGCCGAAACCCGCCTTACTTGCCGGTACGCTTCCAGACTTACCGCCGTGCCGAACTGCACGACTACCGCCTGATCGCCCAATGGTTGAAACACAGCCTCCATCATGCCCCTCTCCTTTCTCCGCTTGTCCACCCCAGCAACTCCGAGATTTCTTTGGCTGCGGCTACTGTTTTTTCGATGTAAAAAGGCAATTTCTCGTCACGAAAACGATTTTCCTGACCCACGATGCTCAATCCGGCGACAACGTGCCCGGAGTGGTCGATAATGGGCGCCCCCACCGCCGACGTGAAGTTGTAAAGTTCTGAATGGCTGACCGTATAGCCGTTTGCCCGATCCATCGCGATCGTTCTGCGCAGCTGCTGCAGATCTGTAATGGTATTGTTGGCGATGGGCTCCAATTTTACTTGGCTCAGATAGACCTTCTGCTCTTCTTCTGGCATGTACGTCAATAAAACGCGAGGGCAAGCCCCTCCGTACAAGGGAGCGCGGCGCCCAATAGCCGTGTAGACGCGGACTGGTTCCGACGTATCCACTTTTTCCACGTAGATCGCCTCATTGCCATCCCTGACGATCAGGTTGACGGCTTCCCCGACCTCTTTTCCAAGCTGCTGCATGACAGGCAGGGATACCTTGCGAATATCCAATTGTTCGGATACAGCGTGTCCAAATTGTAAAAAGACCAGTCCCAATTCATAGGCGCCGTCCGCAGTTCTCCGGACAAATCCCGTCTCTTCCAGGGAACAGAGCATCCGATACGCCGACGTTTTCGGCAGACCAGACAGCTTGACGATTTGCGGCAAGGAAAGATGGGGATGTGAGAGAAACAGCCGCAGTAATTGCGCTGCTTTCATCACCGTACTGTTGGTTTCAGACACCGCACCACTCTCCGTTCCGATATTCGGAACTATCGTTCCGTTTTATTTGCACTGTATTCTCTGATTATAAATCTGTTTTGAATAAAACGACAATATCGAATTTTCCATCCCGCATATTGAAGCCCTGCCTGTCTGCATGAACACCAAAAACACGCCGGATTCGGCGCGCTTGTCATGTGGAAAAGGAATAGGTTGAGACAACAGAAGCTTGACAAACAAGTTATAATGAATTGGAAAAACGGAACCAATACACGATCTGCTCAATAGGGAGGAAGCAAGTTTTGGTCTTTAGTTCAGTCATCTTTTTGTTTTTCTTTTTACCGCTTGTTCTTGCACTGTATTTCTCAGTTCCGTTCAAATGGAAAAATACGGTTCTCCTGATTTCCAGTCTTGTCTTCTACGCCTGGGGTGAACCGAGATATGTCGTTCTCATGATCGTGTCCATTATTATGAACTACGGTTTTGGGATTTGGATCGACAAAGCGGATGATCACGAAAAAAAGAGAGTCGCGATATTGACGTTTGCAATCGTATTTAATATCGGACTGCTGGGCTTCTTCAAATATGCGAACTTCTTTGTCGATGTCATGAATTCTGCACTGCAAACGAATTTCCGTTTCCATCCAATACCGCTGCCTATCGGAATTTCTTTTTATACGTTTCATGCGCTCAGTTATGTCATCGATGTCTATCGAAAAAGAGAAAAAGCGCAGCAAAATCTCTTCCGTTTGTCGCTTTACATTACATTTTTCCCGCAGCTTGTAGCAGGTCCCATTATTCGATATAATGCCGTCGCCGAACAACTCAGCAAACGCGTATTTTCTTCCATACAATTCGCTGAAGGAATCAAACGTTTTATTCTCGGTTTGTCAAAAAAAACACTCTTGGCCAACCCTCTCGGGTCCGTAGCAGACACCGTGTTCGCCACTTCTGCCGCGGACCTTTCCACCGGCAGCGCCTGGATCGGCATTCTCGCTTACACCTTGCAAATCTATTATGATTTCTCCGGTTACAGCGATATGGCTATCGGTTTAGGGAAAATGTTTGGCTTCGAGTTCGCGGAGAATTTTCATTACCCGTATATCTCAAAAAGCATTTCAGAGTTTTGGAGACGCTGGCACATCTCTCTTGGCAGTTGGTTCAGGGATTATGTTTATATCCCGCTCGGCGGAAGCAGAGCTGCTCCCTGGAAGATCTATCGCAATTTATTCATTGTGTGGGCGCTGACAGGGTTCTGGCACGGGGCCAGTTGGACTTTCATTGCCTGGGGCCTGTACTACGGGATCCTGATCGCTTTGGAAAAAGCCGGTCTGGAAAAGATCCTATCCAAGATTTATCCAGTAAACCATGTCGTTGTGCTGCTGCTTGTCATGATTGGATGGGTTTTCTTCCGCGCCGATGACTTTGGATACGCAACAGAATTCATTGCTTCGATGTTCTATTCCCGCGGCGGCGAAATATTCGATTCCCAAGCGCTCTCGTTGCTGTCTTTGCATTGGCTCCACTTTGCCATTGCGCTGATCGTTGCCGCGCCGGTATATCCGAAACTTCAAAGGTTGCAACTCAACAAGGTGTTCACAAAAGCACAAACCGTTTTTGCGCTGCTGTTCAACTTCTTCCTTTTCGGAGAGGTTATCTTGTATCTGATCAATTCAACTTATAACCCTTTCTTGTATTTCAGATTCTAGTTTTTGCAAAAGGAGCAGCGAAGTGGACAAGCCTATTTCAATCGTTTATATGGCCGCATTTTTAGCGATTATTTTCGGTTTCGCAATCGCCAGCATCATTTATCCGGATAAAGACATCTCTGCCATCGAAAACAGAACGTTAAGCAAGCTGCCCGATATCAGCTTTGAAGCCGTTACGACACGCAGTTTCTTCGAAGGGATGAATCAATATGTAAATGACCAAATCGTCTTTCGAAATGAAATGGTTAAAATCTATCAAAATCAGCAAAATTCCATGCTGTTTAATACCATGCTGTTCGAAAACATGTTCCACGCTCATCAACCGCAGAAACCCGAAGACGGAACAGAAATCAAAGATTCGCGTATCGTGTCCAATCTCGTGGTGACAAATCATACATGGATTTTGCCGATGACCGACAAAACCGTTCACTCAAGTGAAATCGACGCTGCGACCGCAAAATTAAACGACGCGGCGGCATTCGCCCAAGAGCAAAATACAGAAACGTTTTTCGTCTTTAACCCGTCGCGAACCAAAGCATTGATGCATTTGTACCCGAAATATTTGCAAACCGACGCCTATGGCAAATCGAAAGACTATTTCTTATCTAAACTGGATAAAGATGTAAATGTCGTTAATATTGGAAACAAGTTCGATACTTTTACGAAAGCGCAGTTGGAAGAACTGTACTTTGAAACCGATCATCATTGGAATATCAAAGGTGCCTTTATCGCCTATCAGGAAATGATCGATCAAATATCGAAAAGGTCGGCCAAATTCAAAGGCCAGCCCATGTCTTTGAGTGAGATCAAAGTTTCCAAATTGACAACCGGCAGCTTCGAAGGCAGTTATAACGCCCAAATCAATGATGCTGTAGATCCCCAAAAAGCAGATAGAACGATTCTGTACGAACCAAAAATGCCGTTCACATTTAAGCGGTTTGAAGTAATTAACACTGACGGCGGACAGACCATCACAAACTTCACCGATTTTTACGGTTTCAAAAAAGGTCGAAGCACTTATACTTATGGAACCCTATATGGCGGGGACAGACGAAAAATCACGTATGAAAATCCAAAGGCTGATAATCAATTGCATGTCCTGCTGCTTAAAGATTCTTTCATGAATCCCATAACGCCGTATTTAGCCCAGAATTTTAACAAGCTAACCGTTTACGACAATCGCTATTATCCAGAATTCAGCTTGAAAAAGATCCTGACGAGCGAGCATTACGATATCCTGATCATCGCTTTCCACGACGACAATCTTTTCAGTCAGAACTACGAATTTGAAAAAGAAAGCGGCAGGTGACCGCGTTGTACTTCATCGGTCCTGCCGCTTTCAGACTCATCTGATGAACCAGGCGGTAGTACACTCCAGCTTTTCATGACCAAGCTTACTTTGATTCCGTATTTTTGACCAGAACCAACACAAGGGGAATCAGAAACGCGGTATAGGCCGCAAGCAAGGAAAGACAAAGGATGTACGTATCCGTATAGTTTTGCGCGATGGCTTGCCGGACACCGGCCAAATCTGCATGGTAACGAAGCCCGTTCAGCCAGACGATGCCGATCAGGCAAATTCCGATCGCATAAGCGATCTGGAAACCCGTCATGAGGATACCTGACGCGGAACCGACATCGCTCTTTTGTATTTTTGCGAGGACGATATTGGTTAATGGAGCGGCAATAAAGCCTTGCCCGACGCCGAGCATGACCAAGGCGGGAATCCACCGGATCACGCTCGGCTCCGTTCCCGTCATCGCGACAGAAATAGCCAGAAGCAGATAACCGCTTGCCGTCAGGATGGAACCAATCGTCAGTACATGCGAACCAATCCTGCCGGCTGTCTTGGAAGATAACAGAGAAGCCAGAAAATAACCGATGCCCATCGGCAGGAGGACGACTCCCGCTTCCAATGCCGTAAAGCTCAGCCCGAGTTGAAGCAAGTAAGCGGTAATGAGAAAAAAAGCGGCTTGCGAGGACATCAGCAGAAATGCGACGATCATGCCGGCAGAAAATACCCTCTGCCGGAATAGATCCACTTGCATAAAGGGAACGCGATTGTTTCGCTGGACCCGTTTTTCAAACCACACGAATGCCGTCAAGACAGGGAACGACAAGAGCAAACTGAAAATAAGCACAGGCGGCCAGCCTTCCTTCTGGCCCTGCACGAGCGGGTACACCAATAGCATGAGTCCCGCTGCGACAAGAGCAGCTCCCGCCCAATCGAACCGGGTGTCGTCTGATGCGTTTGACTCAGGGATAAAGGGTGTCAAGGACAAGATAAACAAGCCGATCGGGATGCTAAAAAAGAAAATCGTCCTCCACTCCAAGTCCCAGGGGTTTGCCTGCAGCAGCAGCCCTCCGATGATTTGCCCGGTCGATGCGGCCAGGCCTTGTGTGGCGCCATACCAGCCGAATACCGCTCCCCGTTTTTCGGGCGGGTAGTTCACTTGAATGAGCGACAATACCTGCGGTGAGATCAAGGCGGCGCTTAATCCCTGGATGATTCGGGCCGCTGTCAGGATCCCCACACTGGTAGACAAGCCGCAAAACAAAGAGGCAAGCGCAAAGCCGGCTACTCCGACGATCAGCATCTTTTTCCGCCCGAATCTGTCGCCAAGGCGGCCGCCGATAATCAGGGCGACGGCAAAAGCCAACGTGTAGCCTGAGATGATAAACTGGACGTCTGAAAAACTGGCGTTTAGGCCAAGCTGAATCGAGGGCGTTGCGACGTTGACAATAAAAATATTCGCCACTGTCATAAAGGTGGCTAGCAGCAAGACAGTCAGTGTCAATCCCAGTCTTGAGCGGGTTGTGGTGCTGGCCGGCTGCCGATCGAGGGCAGCAGATTTGACTGCAGAGGGCATGATGGACCATACTCCTTTTCTTGGCATCCCCGGCCGATTGACAGCAGCCAGGATGTTTTTTAAAATAGAGGCAGACAGTTCTGTCTCGTTTGTCATTATGATACAGACAGATCTGTCTCGTGTCAAACAAAATCTCTGCAAAATGTTAAGATCGGGTGATGATTCGTGAAAAATAAGTTGTCGGCACGAGAGCGAATTTTACAAGTGGCGTCTGATTTGTTTTACCAGGAAGGCGTACGGGCTGTCGGAATCGATCGGGTGATCGAGGAATCCGGGGTAGCCAAAGCCAGCTTTTACCGCAATTTTCCCAGCAAGGATGATCTGATCGTTCAATACCTGGAAGAAAGAGAAGGACTGAGCTTGAAACGGATGGAAGAGGCAGCGCAGCGCCACCCCGATTCGCCGAAAAGGCAACTTTTGGCCATGCTCGAAAGCCTGGCCGAAAGAATGAATCAACCCGAATACCGCGGATGTCCCTTCATGAATGTCGTGGTTGAGTTTCCGGATTCCGATCATCCCGGCCACCAGAAAGCCATTCAAAGCCGCCAGGAGCTATGGGAAAAAATAGAGGAAGTCACACGAAAGTGCGGGGCGAAAAACCCCCGTGAACTTACCGCGCAGCTGCGGATTTTGTGCAGCGGCGCCCTGATGGTCTCTTACGTGGACAAGTCTGCCTATAAACAGGAGGATTTTCTTCGTGCCGCACGGATTCTGATCGAGGAGCAGATGCCAGAAAAAGGCACAGGCTGTTGAAAAAGTCGACAGCCTGTGCCTTGATCGGCGTATTTGCGTCATGTGTCATCCGGGATTAGGTGATGGATGCTTGATAAATGGACTGAATGGAATTGGACAGCACCGTGTTGAATTCCTCGTCGGTTTGCTGGGCAGTCAGCCCCTCCGACAAGGCGCGTGAAAAGCTGGCGATCAAGCCGTGATTGCGGGCCAGTTTTTCGTTTGCTTCGCTTCGGTCATATCCGCCGGACAGTGCTACCACCCTGAGGACATGCGGATCGTCCATCAAATCGCGATAAAAATCATCCTCTGTCGGGATGGAAAGCTTCAACATGATTTTGGCGTCCTGATCAAGGACGGACAACTGTTTGAAAATCTCATCTTTTAAAATCTGTTCCGATTGCTTCTTATCCGTACTGTAAATATCGACCTCAGGCTCGATAATGGGAACCAGCCCCATCGCCAGGATTTGTTTGCCAACCTCGAACTGCTGTTCGACGACTTTGCGAATCCCTTCCGGGTTGGCTTCTTTAATCACTGAGCGCATTTTTGTCCCAAATATATTTTTTTCAACCGCCCGCGCGAGCAGACTGTTCAAATCAGGAATCGGCTTCATCAGTTGAACGCCGTTTTCGAGCTCAGCGAGCCCTTTATCTACCTTTAAAAAAGGCACGATGCCCTTCTTCTCCCACAGGTAATCGGCTGTAAATTGCTGATCAATCGTGCGGTCCATGGTGTTTTCAAACAAGATCGCGCCCAAAATGTACTCCGAATCGAATGCCGGACTCGTGATGATGCGCTTTCTCATTTCGTGAATCAGTTCGAACATCTCTTCGTCATTGGAGTAGCTGTCCTCCTTGATGCCGTACTGCCGAAGCGCCTTTGGAGTGCTTCCGCCGCTCTGGTCCAACGCTGCAATAAAACCTTTTCCCGTATGAATTCGCTCCATTTGTTCCTTTTTCAATGCTAGTTCTCCTTCCTTGTCGTGGAATGAATACCCTCAAACCTGGCACCGCTTGAACGGGCCGTTTGATTATGGATGACAAATGAAACCATACTTGATACTTGCCATTTCCTTCATTGTACATCAAAGCTGCCGTTTAAGCACACATGACAAAAAACCGGCATCTCTGCCGTTTGACAGGATCACCCCTTTGTCACGTACGCTTGTAACAGCTCCATTTCCCTCCGATAAATGGAGCGAACGACAACGGGGCCAAGCAGCCGCTCGATAAAACCGGCAAAACCGGGCTTGCTGCGGAATGTGGATTCCAATTTCAACTCACATCGCCTGCCGCCCTCCAGCGGATCGAGCGTCCACAGCGTGACCAGGCCGGCGGCGGCATCCTCTTCCTTCATCACCCGCCCAGGTTCGGGCTCCGTAATCGTCATCACGTTGCTCGTTTTCGTCCCAAGAACATTCATGACGATCTTGAAGACAGTCCCTGCTCCCTTGCCGCCCTGCACCACCTCGAACGATTCAAATTCCTTGGGCAAAATCTTCCTGTGCTCCTCCATGTCGCTTACCACCCTGTACACCGTCTCGACAGAAGCATCAATCGTCCTCTTTACCATCGCGCGATACGTCTTCATCCTCTACCCTCCACGTGTTCATACGCAAAGAAAGAACCAGCATCGCGCAGAGATCTTGACCGGCGATAGCTGGCTTCATCCATTCGTTGTGTGGTATCAATCACTTCGATTTCGATGGCACCTTTTCTGCAAACAGCGGCCCTCCGGTATCCGCATCC
Organism: Brevibacillus sp. B_LB10_24; assembly: GCF_046036945.1. Taxonomy (NCBI): domain Bacteria; kingdom Bacillati; phylum Bacillota; class Bacilli; order Caryophanales; family Paenibacillaceae; genus Brevibacillus; species Brevibacillus sp. B_LB10_24. The sequence continues at coordinate 114,620 of NZ_JBJQOQ010000007.1, forward strand.
ACAAAGACTACAGTGGTGTACGGGACGAGTTCGGCCCTGCCGACCAGATAGGGATAGCTGATCACCTGCGGGTACATCATGCCCGGCTGCGGTTTGGTCAGCCTGACGTAGACGAACAACTGCTCCCAGCTTTGTTCCTGTCTGACTATCTCCAGTCCATATCCAGGATGAGGAACCTCCCCGCGGGCGATGACATAAAGCCCACCCTTTTTATGCACGCCCTTCTCCCGTTTCACCTGTTCCACGAAAGTCCGTTCTTCATCGGTGAGGGATTCGGATGATACGGTGAAAAAGCCCTTCTGCTGTTCTGGTGCGGTGATGGATATCGCGGCATTCGCGGCGTCCCAATTCACCTGATAGGCGAGCCGCTCCAACGTCCAGCGCAGCGGCAGGTAGACCAGCCCGTCCTTGGTCACCGCCCCCTGGTCAATCGGAGTCCAGTCGGAGCCGGTTCGCACCTGGCCCTCGTCCGGTTTAAACTGGATCGTCTGTCCGCCTTCGGCCGTCAGGCGAAGGATCCCCTGCTCTGCGGCAATGCTGCCATTGACCAAAGCAGCCAGGTCATCGGCGGCGATCATGGTCCGATCTTGCAGCATCGCAAGCTCATGTTTCACCGCGAACGGCTGGTTGTCTACGCGGATAGTCACATTGGCTGCCTGTGCGGCAGCGGCAGAAGCCGTCATCAAGCAAATCCCGAGGATGAGCGCCATGAATGAATGTCTCTTCATTTTGTCGGCCCCTTTCGCAGGTTTCGTCTGTTTTTCTTTTAGACTCTTCCCTTGCGAAAAATGTTTCATCCATCCGGCTTATTGATACAGATGGCAGGCGGCAAAATGCTGCGGAGCCACCTCCTGCCACTCCGGCTTTTGTTCGGAACAGACCGGCTTGGCGACCGGGCACCGCGTCCGAAACACGCAGCCGCTCGGCGGATTGACAGGGCTCGGCACATCGCCCTGGATGATGATCCGCTCGCGCTCCCGTTCAAGATCGGGGTCGGGAACCGGTATGGCCGACAGCAGCGCCTGGGTATACGGGTGTTTTGGGTCTTGGTAGAGCCGCTCACTGGTGGTCAGCTCTACCAGGTTGCCCAGATACATCACGCCGATCCGGTCGCTGATGTGTTTTACCATCGCCAGATCGTGGGCAATGAACAAATAGGTCAGGTTCTGCTCCCGCTGCAGCTGTTTCATCAGGTTTACGACCTGTGCCTGCACCGATACGTCGAGCGCCGAGATCGGTTCGTCAGCAATGATAAATTCGGGGTCGACAGCCAGAGCGCGGGCGATCCCGATCCGCTGCCGCTGGCCGCCGCTAAATTCGTGGGGAAAGCGGTTGGCGTGCTCCTTGCGCAATCCGACCAGCTCCAGCATGTCGTAGACCCGCTGCAGCCGCTGTCTGCCCTTGTACATGTCGTTCAGATACAGCCCTTCGGCGATGATGTCGGCCACGGTCATCCGCGGGTTTAACGAGGCATACGGGTCCTGGAAGATCATCTGCATCCTACGCGTCAAGGATTTGCCTTCCCTTGATTTGTCCATATGCACATCGTGGCCGTCGTAGAGCACTTCGCCCGAGGTTGGCTGATAAAGGCCGATAATTGTGCGTCCTGTCGTAGATTTTCCGCAGCCCGATTCCCCGACAAGCCCGAATGTCTCCCCCTGGTAAATGTCAAAAGAGATGTCATTCGCCGCCTGCAAAAGAAGTCCTTTGCCGATTGTAAAGTGTTTGCGCAGCCGTTTTACCTCTACCAGCTTTTTTCTTTCCGCGGGCAAATACCCCACCCCCAAACGTCAATTCATGTCAGCCCACTTCAGATCCATGTAGCCGAGCGGATGTCTGACCACGCCTGTTACGCTGTCCTGCTGCAGGTACGCTTTCGTATAGAAGTACAGCGGCATGAACGGCGATTCATCCATCAGAATCTTTTCCGCCTCGTGCATCATCTGGAAGCGCTTGGCGACATCCGGTTCGTTGTAAGCATCCTTGATCAGCTTGTCGTACTGTGCGTTGCTCCAGCCCGTGCGGTTCATCCCGTTGCCGGTCTGGTAGCCGTCGAGCGCGTTGATCGGATCGCCGAAGTCAGGCAGGAAGGAGGAGCGGGACATCATCAGTTTGCCTGCCTTCTGATCAGCCTGCAGCACCTTCCACTCCATGTTGTGCAGCTTCACTTCAACGCCCAGGTTTTCCTTGATCATCTCCTGCAGCGCCTGTGCGACCCGCTGATGGTTGGTGCCGTCGTTGTACGTGATCGTCACTTCAGGCAAAGTAGTCCAGCCTTCTTCACTCATCCCTTTTTCCAGCAGTTTTTTCGCTTCCGCCGGGTCAAACTTGATCAGATCGCCGCCCGTAGTGCGGAAGTCGCCTCCTGCAGGATCGGAATACCCATAAGAGACAAAGCCGAGTGCCGGCTTTTCATGTGTCTTCGTCACGTAATCAACCAGTTTTTGCCTGTCTATCGCCATGCTGAACGCTTTGCGTACGCTGGCGTTGGTAAACGGCTTCATCTTGACATTGTAACGGTAGTAGTAAATGCCGCCTCGGTCTTCCACCTTTACCTTGCCTTCCGAAAACAACTGCTCGCTTACGTCGGCGGGAACTTCGGATGTCGCGCTCAATTCGCCGTTTTGGTACATCTGGTACTCCGTGTTGGCGTCTTTCACCATTTTCCAGACGATACCGTCCAGCTTCACGTTGGCCGCATCCCAGTAGTTCTCGTTTTTCTCCATTTTCAGCTCGCTGTCATAGGCCCAGGAAGTGATTTTAAACGGACCGTTGGACAGAATCGTTGCGGCATCTCCCGCCCAATTCGGGTTGCTCTCCACGGTGGCTTTGTGCACCGGGAAAAACGCTGGGTTGGCTGCCATCTGGATCAGCCAGGAAGCAGGCTGCTTCAGTTGCACGACGAGCGTTTTGTCGTCTTTAGCCGTTACCTTGACGTCCTCGATTTTTCCCTTTCCGGAGTTGAACTCTTCGGCGCCTTCGATGACGTAGGCCAATGAAGCGGCAGGCGAAGAGACGGCCGGGTCGACCAAGCGCTTCCAGGCGTACTCAAAATCTTGTGCCGTTACCGGATCGCCGTTGGACCACTTGGCATCGTCGCGCAGGTTGAACGTGTATGTCTTCTGGTCATCGGAAATCGTCCAATCCTTGGCCATACCCGGAACCGGATTGTGGTCCTGCCCGAGACGGGTTAAGCCCTCCATCGAGTTGGTCAAAATGTTGTAAGAATAGTCATCAAAACCGATCGGCGGATCAAGCGAAGTGGGTTCATCCCCGTTGTTATAGACGAAAATCTTGGGTCCCTTCTTCTCTTCCTTCGGCTGTTCCGCCCCCGGCTGACCCGTTCCCTGTTCTTGCTGCTGCGGTTGGCTGGAAGAAGTACAGCCCGCCAACAGCATCGATACGGCTAAAGCACTGCTAAACAAGACAGACGCCATCTTTTTCATGAATATTCCCCCTTGAATAATGGTAGTAAGTACTCAGCCTGCTCTTTCCCTCACCACCCTCTTTCACCAACATCTCAGCTCTATAATCCGGTGGCTGCCCTGAGCGTGTACTTGACAGTCTTGGCTCGCGGATCTTGCAGCCAGCAGGCCACCGTATGCTGATCGTCAATCGCGCTTGCCGCCGGCTGATGATGGCGGCAAACCTCTAGCGCCCAGTCGCAGCGGGCGGCGAAAGCACAGCCCGCAGGCGGTGAAAACAGGTCGGGCGGCGTCCCCGGGATCGGCGTCAGCGGCGTGTTGCGGTCGCTGTCCAGTCGGGGCATCGAGGCGAGCAGCCCCTTCGTGTACGGATGCTGGGGATTGTAAAAAATCTCGCGAACCGGACCGGACTCCACCACTTTGCCGGCGTACATCACATTTACCCGGTCGGCGATTTTGGCGACCACGCCGAGATCATGCGTGATGATGATGATCGATACGCCCGTCTTTTTTTGAATCTGTTTAAACAAATCGACGATTTGCGCCTGTATGGTCACATCCAGCGCGGTCGTCGGCTCGTCGGCGATCAGAATCGCCGGTTTGCAGACCAGGGCAATCGCAATCATGATGCGCTGCCTCATCCCGCCGCTAAATTGGTGCAGGTACTGCTTCAACCGGCTCTCCGGGTTGGCGATGCCTACGAGCGTGAGGATCTCGATCGCCTGTGCCCGCGCCTCTCTGCGGGATATGCCCTGATGCCGGATGATGCCTTCCATGATCTGCTCGCCGATTGTGATCGTCGGATTGAGCGCGGTCATGGCGTCCTGAAAGATCATCGAAATCTCTTTTCCCCTGATCTTGCGCATCTCCGGTTCGGTGAGAGAGGTCAACTCCCGTCCCTTCAGACGGATAATTCCCGATTTGATCTTGCCGATGTGTTCCGGTACGAGCCGCATGATGCTCTTCGCCGTCACGCTCTTGCCGCAGCCGGACTCGCCGACGATCGCCAGCGTCTCCCCCTCGCCTAAGGAAAGGCTCACGCCCCGCACCGCCTTTACCTCGCCGCCGTGGGTTTGGAAGGTCACGTGCAAATCTTCTACTTCGAGCAGTTTCTGCATCCTTCGCTACCTCCTTTGCTTCGGATCAAATGCGTCTTGCAGTCCGTCACCTAGCACGTTGAAGGCCAGCATCGTAATCGAGATAAAGAAAGCCGGGAAAAACAGCCGCCACCAGTGTCCAGAGAGGATCGTCGGCAGTCCGTCATTGGCCATGACCCCCCAACTGGCCAGCGGCGCCTGAACGCCAAGGCCCAGAAAGCTCAGGAAGGCCTCGGCAAAAATCGCGGTGGGAACGGTAAACGTAATCTGCACGATGATGATGCTGAGCGTGTTGGGCAGCAGGTGGCGCCTGATGATGTAGCCCGCCTTCGCCCCCATGATCCGCGCCGCCAGGACGTACTCGGAGTTCTTCAACTGCAGCACCTGGCCCCGTACGATTCGCGCCATGCCGAGCCAGCCTGTCGCGCTGAGCGCTACGATGATCGTCAAGAGCCCCGGCCCCATCACCACCATCAGCAGAATGACGACCAACAGGTAGGGAACCCCGTAGAGGATGTCGACAATCCGCATCATGATATTGTCGGCCCGGCCGCCGAGGTAGCCGGAGAAACCGCCGTAGACGACCCCGATCCCGAAGTCGATCAGCGCCGCCGTCACGCCGATGAAGAGCGAGATGCGGGCCCCATACCAGATCCGCGAAAACACGTCCCGGCCCAGCTCGTCGGTTCCGAACCAATGCTCCCCTGAGGGCGGCTGATTGCTGTTGATGAGCGATTGATCAGAGTAGTTGTAAGGAGAGATGACCGAGCCGAGGATCGCCATGACCATCATCAGGAGAATGATGATCAGTCCCGCCATCGCCAGCTTGTTTTTGCGCAGCCGGATCCAGGCTTCCTGCCAAAAGGAGAGCCTGGGCCTGACGATCTCTTCGCTGTTTAGCCCTTCTTTTTTCATCGGGATAAATAGTTCGTTTGGCACACTGCTCATGCGGCTATCCCTCCTTGGCGTGGAACTTGATTCGCGGATCGATGATTCCGTAGACGATATCGACGAGGAACATCATAAAAATTAAAAGTGCGCTGTAAAAAACGGTGGTTCCCATAATCACGGCGTAATCGCGGTTGTTGATGCTGTCCACGAAGTACTTGCCCATGCCGGGGATGGCGAAGATTTTTTCGATGACGAAGCTGCCGGTAAGCACGTTGGCCACCATCGCCCCCAGGAGCGTGACCACGGGCAGTATCGCGTTCCGCAGCGCGTGCTTGACGACGATGGACGCGGGTGACAGCCCCTTCGCCCGTGCCGTTTCGATGTAGTCCTGATTCAGCACCTCCAGCATGTTGGACCGGGTCATCCGGGTGATGATCGCCAGGGGGCCGGCACTCAATGCCGCTGCCGGAAGGATGACGTGCTTCCACGTGCCCCACGTCGCCGTAGGCAAGAGTCCCCACTTTACTGCGAAGTACTTGATCAACAGCGTCGCAACGACAAAATTGGGTACGGCGATACCGATGACGGCAAACACGGTCGCTGCGTAGTCTATCAGTCTGTTATGGTGCAGAGCCGCCACGACGCCAAGCGCGATGCCGCCGACAATGGCAAAGAGCAGGGAGACGATGCCCAGTTGGAAGGAGACGGGAAAGCCCCGCGACAATATGTTGTTGACCGTGTCCTGCGGCCGCTTGATCGACGGCCCAAGGTCAAACTCAGCCAGAGATTTCAAGTAGCTGCCGTACTGTACGAGCAATGGCTTATCCAGATGGTAGAGGGCCATCAGATTCTTTTGGACGGTTTCATTCATCGCCTGCCCGTCGCGGTCAAACGGCGAACCAGGGACGTAGTGCATCAGAAAAAACGTAACGGTGATAATGAGCCAAAGAGTAACAATCATTGCAACAAAGCGGCGCAGAATAAATGACAACACATGACTCACCCCTTTATGTATGCGGTTTCAATCGCATGGATTCTCTTGCCCAACTCTTTGCAATTGCCTGAACAAACGATATAAAAAAGAACCCAGAAAATGACACCAAGTTGCAATGATATCATTTGCTGGGTTTTATTTACGTGTATGTCTTCCATACGAATAAATAAAGCAGCTAATTCGCAGGCGAAGCGAGAAACTCCTTTCTCGTCTTCAGTGCAAGCTTATATTTTTTTTGTGCGTCCTTTAATGCGACGATCAGCGCCTTCTGCGACGAGCCGAAGTAGCGCATGCGGATCAGTGTCTCCAATTCTTCCGTCGCCAGAATGGAGCGTCCGACAAAGATCGACTTGACGAAATCGGAAGTAAGCTGGATTGTCGCGGAACAACCGGCGTCGACGATCTTGTCATTGGTAGGATCGACGACCAAAGCGACAAAGAAGGAGGCGAACTGCTGTGTAATCGGATTGTTGCTCGGAGACTGCGCGTCGCCGATAATGTAAATCGTGTCCTGATCGTACAAAACGGGTAACCTCTCCCTGCCAAAGTATCATACGAAGCGGCAATCCGGTCTGTTTCGCGAGTGAGCCGCAAAACTCCCGAATCCCAGTATAACACTATACATATTACGTATGCCTATTTTAGCAGAATGGTATTTATTTTGTAAATAATCCAAACGGAGAAAGCCGCATTTATTTTTCCTGCAGGACGGAAAACTGCTCCTCTTCTGTGGAACCCGTGAGCGCGGTCGTCGAGGAAGTCCCTCCGGATATCACCTGTGCCACCTGGTCAAAGTAGCCTGTTCCTACTTCGCGCTGATGCCGGGTGGCTGTATAGCCGCAGGCTTCACTGGCGAATTCAGCCTGCTGCAGTTCCGAGTAAGCGGCCATCCCGCGGTCCTTGTAGCCGTGCGCCAGCGTAAACATGCTGTGATTCAGCGCGTGGAACCCTGCCAGGGTGACGAACTGGAATTTGTAGCCCATCTTCCCCAGCTCCCGCTGGAAGTTGGCAATGGTCTGTTCATCCAGTTTTTTCTTCCAGTTAAAGGAAGGCGAGCAGTTGTAAGCGAGCAGCTTCCCGGGATATTTTTCATGGATGGCTTCGGCAAAGCGTCGGGCTTCCTCGAGGTTGGGCTCAGAGGTTTCACACCAGATGAGATCGGCATACGGGGCGTAGGCGAGCCCCCTGGCGATCGCCGCGTCAAGGCCGCCCCGCATCCGGTAAAAGCCTTCTACCGTCCGCTCGCCCGTCAGGAATTCGCGATCCCGCCCGTCGATGTCGCTGGTGATCAGATGGGCGCCATTGGCGTCTGTACGGGCAATCAGCACGGTCGGAACGCCCATCACGTCGGCAGCCAGCCGGGCCGCGACCAGATTGCGCACGGCAGACTGGGTGGGGATCAGCACCTTCCCGCCCATGTGGCCGCATTTTTTCTCCGAAGCCAGCTGGTCTTCAAAGTGCACGCCGGCAGCACCTGCTTCGATCATCGCCTTCATCAGCTCGAACACGTTGAGCGGTCCGCCAAACCCGGCTTCGGCATCGGCGACGATCGGAGCAAACCAGTTGACCTCCCCTTCTCCCTCCGCGTGCTGGATCTGATCGGCGCGCTGCAGCGCCTGGTTGATCCGCTTCACGACATTTGGCACGCTGTTGACCGGGTACAGGCTTTGGTCGGGGTACATCTGCCCGGACAGATTGGCGTCCGCCGCTACCTGCCAGCCGCTCAGGTAGATCGCCTTGAGCCCTGCTTTCACCTGCTGAACCGCCTGGTTGCCGGTCAAGGCGCCCAGTGCATGGATATACGGTTCCTCATGGAGCAAATTCCACAGCCGCCGGGCTCCCCTATCTGCGAGCGTATGCTCGATTCGCACGGAACCGCGCAGCCGCAGCACGTCTGCTGCCGAATACGGCCGCTCCACTCCCCGCCAGCGCTCCTCTTGCCAGCCCTGCTCCAACATTTGTTCCTCTTCCCTGTTTTTCATTCAGTATCAGTCCTCTCCATGAAAATGATGTGATATGTTCATACCCCCGAAAAGGGCAAGAAACACAGAATTCTGATATGATACAACGAAACGAATTTTCATCTATTGTAATACAGCAGGTGCAAAAAAAAGGAAATCCCCCTGGTTATTCGACTGTACCACGCCCCCCGCACGTACTGCAGCAGACGTCGCCCCGGCCTAAGCAGCTGCGGCATGCCTGGCCGAATTCGTCGCTGCCCGCTCCTAGACACTCCGGACAGCAATTTTCCCCGTTTCCTTCACACCGATAGCAATTCATCTCCGTTTCCCTCCAGTCAGATTCTTTTCAAATGGGTTGACGATCTGTTTTAAAACAATTGTATCAGTTGATTGTTATTATATAACAGAAGCTTTTGACTTTTCAATACCCCAATTTCGATTTTTCTGAAAAAGGTAAAAAAGCTGTCTCCAAGGCTGGAGAAACAGCTTTTCTTTCAACCGGCAGTTCTAGGTCCGGCAACGGGCTTGCTATGGATGCTGCTGCAGAAGATCCGACCCCATTGTGACCACTGCCGGGATCGTCAGCATTGTTATCTTCGTCTACGACATCGGCTGTTGTTCGATTTCAAACCAGACGAGACCTTCCGGCTCCCCTTTGTCACACGTCCGCAGGATGTCTCCGCAGACGGGAACGGCTTGTTCCAGCGGGACACGCCAAACGTCGGGGAGCAGCGTCAGTTCGCCTTCCACGGTCAGCGTGCCTCCAGCCGCAGCAGGAGTCTGCGTCTGCAGTACAAAATGCCGCAAAGACGGCTCGTACTCCTTCCACTGTACCAATACGAATCCGTCGTCGCCTCCGGCCGCGACAAGGTCGACGTGATCACCGTAGGCGGCGTGCACCAGTGTATGGGTCGTTCCGTTCAGGGCTGCTATCTCCCACAGCACCTCGTGCCAGGCGACATGGGTCCGCTCCTCCCCTGCCGCATCGGTGTACATGCGCCAATCGTTCAATGTCGTTCGCTCCTTGATTACTCTTTCGTATACTCCACGACCACTTCTGTGCCCAATCCGCCGCGTGCGTTCCAATTGGCCTCGATCCGCATGTACAGCGGGTCGCAGCAGGCAACCAGATCGTTTAAGATGCGATTGGTCGCGTGTTCCTGATAGATCCCCACATTCCGGTAGGAGGTGAGGTAGTATTTTAACGACTTCATTTCGATCAGTTTTTCATTCGGTACGATGTAAATTTTGAGATCGGCAAAATCGGGCAGTCCCGACCACGGGCAGACCGAGGTGAACTCGTTTGTCGGCAGCATGACTTCCGTACGTTTTCCCACGTATTCGTACGGGATCGTCTCCAGTATGTCTACCATAATAGCCGATTCATCCTGGGTGTCAAAACGGATGTTGTTGTACTTGCTGTGATTGTGCTCTACTTGCGCCATCTTCTATCTTCCTTCCCCTAGTTTTGATTTGCGAGAGGCGGGGGTTCCGAACTCTCGGCTTGTCAGCTTCCCGCTTTGCCCAGTTTATCAGATGGGCACCCTATTGAGAAGGGGAACTTGGCATCTGCTCCAGTTGACAAAAAGATCAAACACTTGTACAGTTACCTAATAAAAATCATATCGGGTTACTGGGGGATTTCAACATGCGAAAACTATTCGCCGCCACTGTTGTCGCTTCCGTACTGGCTCTGGCATTGGCCGGATGCGGCACGAAAAATACTACCGGCAACGGGGCCCCGCCTGCAGGTGAACAGGCGACAGATCAACAGGTACAAAAAGCGGAAAGCCTGCTGGATAAAATCAAGGCAGAAGGCAAAATCAAGATTGGCACCGAGGGTACCTACTCGCCGTTTACCTTCCACGACCCGTCCGGCAAGCTGACCGGTTTTGACGTCGAATTGGCCACCGAGGTTGCCAAGCGGATGGGTGTCGAACCGGTATTTATGGAAACGCAGTGGGATGCCATGTTCGCCGGACTCGACTCGGAACGCTTTGACTTGATCGCCAACGAAGTGGGCATCCGTCCTGACCGGCAGGAAAAATACGATTTCTCTGACCCGTACATCACCTCTCCGGCGATGCTGGCCGTCCACAAGGACAATACGACCGTAAAGGATTTCGCCGATATCAAGGGCCTGAAAGCGGCTCAGACGATGACCAGCAACCTGACCGACATCGCCCGGGAAAACGGCGCCGAGATCGTCCCGGTAGACGGGTTGTACCAGGCGATAGACGTACTCGCCACCAAGCGCGTTGACGTGACGATAAACGATGGTCTCTCCATGCTTGTCTTTTTGAAAGAGAAACCGGAGACACCGATCAAGATCGTGGCGAAATATCCTGATGCTGCCCATAACGGCTTTGTGTTCCGCAAAGGCAACGAAGAGCTGGTGGAAGCCGTCAACAAGGCGCTGGATGAGATCAAGCAAGATGGAACGTATCTAAAAATCTCCGAGAAATGGTTTGGTACAGATGTCTCTAATTAGTATGTTTGCAAACCCCGAAAGAATGGCCCGATTGACAGATATCGCCCAGAGCTCCTTCTTTCCGCTGGTGAAAGCGGCTTTGACGTTTTCATTGAGCCTGGCCTTGATCTCTTTTGTGATCGGGCTTGTTCTCGCTATATTTACTGCGATTGCCCGTTTGTCCAAAAACAACATTCTCCGTGGAATCGCCCGTTTTTACGTGTCGATCATCCGCGGAACGCCGCTGCTCGTCCAGCTGTTCATCATCTTTTTCGGTCTGCCGAGCATCGGGATTACGATTGACCCGTTCCCTTCCGCGATCATCGGATTCTCCCTGAACGTCGGAGCCTACGGTTCGGAAATCGTCCGGGCGGCCATCCTGTCCATTTCCAAAGGGCAATGGGAAGCCGCGTTCTCCATCGGCTTTTCCTACCGCCAGGCCCTGCGCTGGATCATCCTCCCGCAAGCGGCCAGGGTCTCCGTGCCGCCGCTGGCCAATTCGTTTATCAGCCTGGTGAAAGACACCTCGCTAGCCGCAACGATCCTTGTGCCGGAGATGTTTCGCAAGGCGCAGGAAATCGCTGCCGCTACGTTTGAGCCGCTGCTCGTGTACTCGGAAGCAGCCCTGGTCTACTGGGTCATCTGCATGGTGCTGTCATTCTTCCAGGATCGGCTTGAACGGTACTTCGACCGCTATGTCGCCTAGACTTTTGACAGCGCAGTTTCGGCCTGGGACTGCCCGACGCGCCGCCATATCCGATCCTATGAAGAGCCTGTTGCCGGAGCGGCCGGCAGCAGGTTCTTTTCTTTTCCTGAAAAAACTGGACTTGTTCCGTATTTGACGATAACATAAATATGTTTGCAAATTCGAATTCACCGGATCAGATTGAGAAAAAGGAGCTTTATTTGATATGGACTATCAAGCTTTCAAAGAGATCGTACACGGACGGCGAAGCGTTCGCAAATTTACCGAGCAAGACGTCCCGATTGAGGAAATTCATGAGATTTTCGATTGTGCACGATACGCTCCAAGCGACACTAATTCCCAAACGTGGGAGTTTATTGTAATCAAAAACAAAGAGACGATCAAAAAAATCGAACAGCTGACCTGGGATGCGCTGCACGAAAAAGCAGCCGAGGCAGAGAGCCGGGGATTCGGCAAAGAAGCGCGGCTGCTTACCCGTTCCTTCGGCCCCTATGCTACGGCGTTTTCCGACGCGCCTGTGTTGATCGTCTGCCTGGCGACCCCTTATCAGTCCAAGTTTCGGGAGAAGATATTTGAACCGATCCAGCTGGTACCGGAATCCGTCTGGGAGGAAGAAGGGATCAAAAGCAGCTGTCTCGCTGCCCAGAATCTGATGCTGGCGGCACATGCCAAGGGATTGGGAACCTGCCCCATGACAGGCCCCGTGCTTCTGGCTGCGGACAAGCTGCGCGAACTTCTGCAGATCGAACCGGAAAAGCAAATCAATATGGTCATCTCTCTCGGCTACCCGCAGGAGCAGCCGAAAAAACTGCCGCGCAAGGAAGTAAGCGAAATCGTCCAATACGTGCTTTAGCCAAAACAGAAAAAAGGTTGTTGATCGACTCAACAACCCTTGGGTTCCGCCATTCAAGGCGGAACTTTTTTCGTTTTGCCGCCTAGTTGTCGAAGAAGAGCAAGAATATGACGATGATAATGATGATGATCAGAAAAGGGTTGTCATCAAAAAAGAAACTCACTTCTCTTCCCCCTTTCGCGCAAAGTGGCACAGCCTATCGCCCTGCATCATCCTCTACCGATATCACTATTACTGTATGGAGCCAACCTGCTTGCCGTTTGGACGATGGTTTATCCCTAGGAAAATAGGCGTTGTTTGCAGACAAAAAAAAGACAGCGTTCCCGCTGGCCCGTTCGGATCGGAGAAGCTATCTTTCGCGGTTTACCCTTCCGCAGGTGAAGGCGGTATCTCGACGCCCTCACGCAAATAGTGGCGAAGTTCTTCGTAAAAAGTGGGATTGCAAGCCATGACACTGCTTTTTCGGTCAAACGGCAGCGGCTCTCCGGTCATCTGGTTGACGATGCCGCCCGCTTCCTCGACAATAATCCTGCCCGCGCCAAAATCCCAAGGGTTGAGCGACAGACTGACGTAGCCGTCGAGACGTCCAGCCGCCACGTACGCCATCTCCAGCGCCGCACTCCCCAACAGGCGCATGCCGCGGACTTTTCCCGCCAGCTTTTTGACGATCTGGTCGATCCCCATCTGTTCGGCCCGCTTGTTCCAAAACACACTGGTGCAAAGGAGCGCCTCCTCCAGCTTGACCTGCCGCTCCAGGCGCAGCTGTCGATCACCCAGAAAGGCGCCGCCGTCCTTTACTGCATAAAACAGCTCGTCGCGCGACGGATCGTACACGACCCCCACTTGTCCGATGCCTTGCTGATACACTGCGATCGAGACGGCGAAGTTAATTTGCTGGTGGACGAAATTGGTGGTGCCGTCGATCGGATCGATCACCCACAGCGTCTCATAGTCTTCCACTCTGCCTTTAAACGTGCTCTCCTCGCCAAGAATCCCGTGTTCAGGGAAATGTTCCAGAATCGTCTGCACGACTTGGCGCTCTACTTCCCTATCCACTGCCGTCACCAGGTCGGACGGCGAGGTTTTATACTCAACCTGAAAAGGTTGTTGTAAGCGTTCCAAACTGAGCTCGCCCGCCGCCCGCGCACACTGGATCGCAAGTTGTTTTACCCTCTCTAGCGGAAACGGTTGCAATGTCATCGCCACCCATCCCATTTTTTTCTTTAGTGTACCATACTTGCGCTGGCTCTACACACCTCAAAAAAGCTTCTATCGAAGCCGTCTCGAAGAAGCTGGTTCTTGTTTTAAGAAAAGAAAAGGAGGCTTTGCATGAGCCTCCTCTTCCCTTCCGTCAACAGCAGCGGGTGACGCCGCCCTTTTCGTAGCGATTGCGCAGTGCGTATAGATAGTACTCCTTTTCCGTCATGGGAAAGACGCCCGGCTTCGCGTGATTCTCCATCCAGTGCTTCAGATAGCGATCGTAATCCGGCATTCCGAACACCGTCTTGATTGTCGATTCAACCTTGCGCAGGAACAGACGAATCGATCGTATCCTCTGTCTCATGCGATCACATGGCCTCCCGAATCGTAGAGGTTATCCCCTTTGGATTGGACGTAAGGAGATTCGTACAGCTGGTACTTCCGTCCGCGCAGGACGTTGATCCATACGCGCAGAGCGTCGATGATAATGCCGATCGTCACCACCATGAATATGGCACAGACGATCGTGTCGACCTGGTCGTTAAAAATCATCTTCTGCGCGTCTTCGATCGACTTCACTCCGGCGGGCAGGCTGCCGGAAGCCAGGATTTCCTTGAACTTCACTGCGTGTGACCAGAAGCCGATCGTAATGTCCGACGAGAAGATCTTCTGCCATCCCGCCACCAGCGTAGCGGAAGTCAGCCATGCCATCGGCACCAGCGTTACCCAGGCGTAGCGGGCTTTGCCCATCTTGAAGATAATCGTCGTACCGACGGCGAATGCGATAGCGGCCAGCATCTGATTGGCGATCCCGAACAATGGCCAGAGCGTCTTGATCCCGCCCAGCGGATCGACAACCCCCTGATAGAGGAAGTATCCCCATCCGGCCGTAATAATCGCCGAACCGATCAGGTTGCCCGGCAGCCAGTCGACCTGCTTCATCTTGGGGAACACGTTCCCGAGCAAATCCTGCACCATGAAGCGGCCAACGCGGGTCCCGGCGTCAATCGTCGTCAGAATGAAAACGGCTTCAAACAGGATCGCGAAGTGGTACCAGAAGGCCATCATCGCTTTTCCGCCAAAGATAGTGGCAAAAATCGTCGCCATCCCGATCGCCAGCGAAGGAGCTCCGCCTGTCCGCGACAGGATCGTCTTTTCGCCGACGTCATTGGCCATCCCGGTAATCGCGTCAGGTGTGATCACAAAGCCCCACTCCGAGATCGTCTTGGCCGCCGCAGCCGCGTCTACGCCGATGGCGGACGCCGGCGCGTTAATGGCAAAGTACATCCCGGGCGTCAGCACGCAAGCGGCGATCATCGCCATGATCGCCACGGCCGACTCCATCAGCATGCCGCCGTAGCCGATCAGCGGGGCGTGAGATTCCTTGGCGATCATCTTCGGTGTCGTGCCGGAAGATACCAGTGCGTGGAACCCGGATACCGCGCCGCACGCGATGGTAATAAACAGGAAAGGGAACAGTTTTCCCGTAAAGACAGGTCCGGATCCGTCGACAAACCGCGTAATCGCCGGCATGTGCATCGGCGGCAGCGTCAAGATGATGCCTACCGCCAGAATGGCGATCGTCCCGATCTTTAAAAATGAACTAAGGTAGTCCCGCGGCGCCAGCAGCAGCCAGACAGGGAGCACGGAAGCGACAAACCCGTAGATGATGATCATCCAGGCCAATTGCGTTCCGGTAAAGGTAAAGGCCGGGCCCCAGGTCGGTGAAGCGGCTACCGCTTGCCCCCAGACGAGCGAGAGCAAGAGCAGCACCAGCCCGATCAGCGACGCTTCCAGGACGCGTCCCGGACGGATGAAGCGCATGTAGATGCCCATTAACAGCGCGATAGGCAGTGTCATGAAGATGGTGAACGTCCCCCACGGCGAGCCGGTGAGAGCGTTTACAACAACAAGCGCGAGCACGGCGATTAAAATAATCATGATAGCAAGGATCCCGAATAGCGCCAATACCCCGCCCACCGGGCCGATCTCCTCTTTCGCGATCTGCCCCAAGCTTTTTCCGTTTCGCCGCATCGAGCCAAACAGGATGATGAAATCCTGCACCGCCCCGCCCAGGACGACCCCGACGATGATCCACAGCGTCCCCGGCAGGTAGCCCATCTGCGCTGCCAAGGTCGGCCCGACGAGCGGCCCGGCGCCGGCAATTGCCGCAAAATGGTGTCCGAACAGCACCCATTTATTCGTCGGAACGAAGTCCTTGCCGTCGTTGTTCACTTCTGCCGGAGTGGCCCGCTTGTTGTCCAGTCCCATGATTTTTCGGGAGATGTAGCGGCTGTAAAAGCGATAAGCAACAGCATAAGTGCAGATCGCCGCTGTCAACAACCAGAACGAGTTCACCGACTCACCGCGGGAGAGTGCCAGCACGCCGAAGCCAAGCGCTCCCAGAATCGAGACGGCTGTCCAAATCAGCACCGACAAAATGCCTCTCTTCATTCATTTTCCTCCTTTGCTTCCTTTTTGAGTAAAACAAACTTACCCATAACGATATGACAAAAGGACTAGAAAGAAAATTCAAATTGTCTAAAGAGCAAAAAAACAGGCACGAACGGCAATATGTCTGCATGAATGAAAAGTAGGCATTTCCGAACTTGTTGCAAGATTTTCCTTGTAATAATATGGACAAGATTGGTTTTGTTTATCAACACTACATTGTCTTTAGGGGGAGTGTATGAAAGATCTTCGTTGCTACCTGTTGCTTTTCTGCTTGACAGCAGGATTTCTCGTCGGCTTTTCCTCGCAGGAGACCCCGAAGAAGGCCACATGGATCTGGCAGACGGAGTTGATCGAAACAAAGACGGCGGAGATTTTGACGTTTGCCGAAGAACACGGGGTGAACTTGATCTACCTGCGAATCGATCCGCAAAAAACGTACAGCTACTATCGGCCCTTCATCCGGGAGGCCAATGCGGCGGGCATCGAGGTTCACGCCCTTGGCGGCCATCCCCTCTGGGCTTTAAAAGAGCATCGGGAGCGCATTCTCCACCTGCTTGACTGGGTCAAAAACTACAACAGGGCCGCTGGCAGCGATGAGCAGATAAAAGGCGTTCATCTGGATATCAAACCCTATCTGCTGCCGGAGTGGAACGAGGACAAGCCCTCTGTCTTGTCACAGTGGATGGGCAACATCGAGGCCGTCACGTCAGCGGCCCGCAAGGACGTGCAGCTGGAAGTAAGCGCCGATCTTCCCGTATGGCTCGATGATACTTTTGTCCCGGACGATCCGGAGATGACGATCAGCAAATGGATGATTAGCAAATTGGACCACATTACCTTGCTGGCCTACCGGAATGCCATTGACGGTTCCAACGGCATCGCAGCGCTGGTCGAAAACGAACTCCGGGAAGCGGACGAGCTGGCAAAGCCGGTGATCATCGCTGTCAACATAAAGGAAATCCCGGGGGAGGAGCACACGTCGTTTTTTGACGCTGGCGCAGAAGAGATGGAGCGCCAGCTCGCCCTTTTGCCTGAGCGCCTGGGCAGCAGCCACCCGTCCTACGCGGGCAATGCCGTCCACGACTACGTCAATTGGAGCAAGCGGGCACCGGTTAAAAAGAAACTCAAAAGAGGCACCTACATCTGGCAGGCCGAGCTGGTTATTTCGGAACCGGAGAAAATCCTTGCCTTTGCCAAAAGCCATAAAATCAATCTGCTCTATGTACGGCTCGATCTGCAGCAGCCGTACGAAGCATACGCGGAGTTTGTCGGCAAGGCGGCCGCGGCAGGGATCGAAGTCCATGCTCTCGGCGGCCACCCCGGCTGGGCGCTGGAGCAAAATCGGGACCGTATGATGAAGCTGGTCCACTACGTCCAGGCTTATAACAACAGCGTGGAAAAAAACCAGCAGTTCCGCGGCATCCATCTGGACATCGAACCGTACGTTCTGCCCGACTGGTACGAAGATACCGACTCCGTCCTGCGCCAGTGGATGGACAACATCAAAGCCTTTGTCGCCGAAGCAAAGCAAGCGGCTGATCTGGAGGTAAGCTGCGATCTCGCCTTTTGGCTGGACGGAACAAGCGTTCCTGGAGATCCGGACACGTCCTTTTCCAAGTGGATGATCCAGCAGCTGGACCATATCACGATCATGGCCTTCCGGAATTACGCAGGGGGGCGCGGCGGCATTGTCCACCTCGTCGAGGAAGAGATCGGCTATGCCAATGAATTGGGCAAAGAACTGATCGTTGCCGTGGAGATGAAGCAGAGCCACGAAGGCGAATTCGTCTCGTTTTACGAACACGGCAAGGCGGAGATGGAGCGCCAGCTTGCGATCGTCACCGAACAGCTCGGAAAGCAGCCCTCGTACGGTGGAAACGTGGTCCACGCCTACGACTATTGGAAGAACGCGAAGGAGTGAACAAAAAAGCGGGCCCGCTCGTCTTCCGAGCGAGTCCGCTGATTGCTTTTCCATTCCCTAAAATCGGGTCGAGACCCTGTATTCTGCCCGCTTTTGCAAATAGCGGTACAGGATGACAGCCGTCTCGGCCCTGGTCAGTTTCGCTTTCGGGTTGTACCGTTGCCCTTCTCCGGTGATCAAACCGATGTCGCCTGCGATCGCCACAAATCCTTTGTACCGGATCTCATCCCGGTCGGCAAACGGCAGTTGATAGAGCTTGTCACGCTCTGCCAGCTTTTGGTACCCCAGCGCGGTAACGAGCAGCTTGGCCGCTTCTTCGCGAGTGATGGGACGCTCAGGTTCAAAGGTCTTTTCGGCCGAATCAAGCAGGTTATCCCTGACAGCCAGTTCTACCGCACCAAAATAAGGACTATCTTTGTCGACATCGCCAAAGCTGGGTTTGGCATCGTCAAAGCTGCCTCTGTATAAAGTGGGATCGCCATACGTGCCGGCTGCCGTCAGAAACATATTCAAAAACTCGCCGCGGCTGACAACCTGGTCGGGAAGAACAAGGCCGTCCTGCGGCTTGATCACCTTTAGTTTTACCATGTAAGATAATTCGTTTTCCGCATCGTGTCCTTTTATGTCGGACGGTTGGCTATCAGACTCGGTCTGCTTCGGCTTTGCGTCCGCTCCCGTCCAATCCTTCATCTGGCCTGTCTTGGCGTCGATGTACGCCAGTCCAGTCCAGGGCAGCTGCATTTGGTAGACCAGCTTTGCCTCAAGCGGCTGGCTGCCGGACGGCATTTGGTATGGATCGCTTGTAAGAATATACCTCAGTTGGTACTCGGCCTCTTTCAGGTACGTTTCTTTTGCCTGGAGCGCATCGATCGTCCCATCTACCTCAGGGAATGCCGCCGTCTCATTCCAGAGCAGCCCGTATTCGACTATCGACCCGTCTTCGGCGGATACGCCAACCTGAACGTATTGATCGGCTGCAGGCACCCCGTTTACCCTGCGCTCAAAGCGGAAGCTGTAGACAGGCTCATCGGCACTTCGACTTTCACGCGGCTCGGATGACCAGAAGAGTTGGTCCAGCTTGTCTGCACTTTGCTTCTTGGCAAAGGCAAGGGCAATCTCCTTCGCTTTTTCTTCACTCACCGGAAACTTTGGGGGCTCCTTCCCTTCCTTCATGTCACTGCGGTATTTGTCGTACAAGTAGGTGGAAACTCTGAACTCCAGCACCTTGCCCGTCTCCGCTTCGATCACCGCGCCGGTCCAGCCGACGCTGGAATTGGCTGTGCCGTACTCCATCTGAACCTGCCAGACGGGTTTGTCCGTATTCCACCAGCCCTCTGATTTTTTGATGTCCGATACATCTACCTCCTGAGGAATGGAATAGTCCCGTTTGAGGATGTCCAGTACTTCTTTTTCTGTCACCGGCGCATTTCGCCTGGCCGGTGTGCCAGCCTGCTTCTCTCCCAAAGGCTGGTCGGACGGCTCTGCCAGCGTCACCGTTCGTCCCAGAAAATCGACCGCCTCACCCGTTTTCGCATCAAAGAGGTTATTCGAAATGGCCGGAAGATATCCCAGGCGGATTTCTTCTTTCTGTTTTTCACCAGGTGCGGGGGCGAAACTCGGATTATTCGGTCTGATCGTGATGTAGGCCAGCTTCATCTTCATCTGCTCGTCTGCCTTTTGATGAAAATCGTTCTGTGGAATCACACCGGAGGGATCCTGGTACTGGATGTTTTGTCCGGAATGGTTGTACAGGTAGACGAGCTCGCCATTCCCGTTAATCTGGATCTGCAATCCCTGGGACATGACGGGCACCCCGTTTACCAGCCGCCGGAAAGAGACGCGATAGCTGTCCTCCGGACCCCGTACCACTTTGCCCCATTCGTCGCCATCATCCTCATACTGGAACGCTGCCTTGGAGCCGAACAGCTTGCCCACCTGGTCCTGGGCAATTTTGACCGCTTCCTCATAAGTTACTTTAGGCGGAAAGGCAGAGGCGTTTTCGTTCGACAGATTCCACCGGTTGATCTCCAGCAGTTCACCAGTCATCGTGTCGATTAGGACCGACATGCTCTGAAAACTTCCCCCGTTTGATCTCCAGCTTACTTCCCAGGAAGGATTTTCATTGAAGCCTCGCCAAGACCGTTGAAACGTCGCTTCCGGACCTTCGAAGCCGGACGGCGGCGTCACCACTTTTTCAGCGATGGCAATCGCTTCCTCCCGGGTGACCTTCGCATCTGCCTGCGACAACAGCTTGCTCGTTTGCGAACCTGCCGCCGCCGCTCCCGCCGAAGGCACCGCTCCCAGCACCAGCGATGCGGCTATCGCACACTGCAGTACGGCCTTGCTCTTTGAGAACTTGATCTGGTTCATTCCTCTCCCCCTTTAAAAGGTAATCCCTTCCATTGTACGGAAGAGTAGGTAAAAATTAAAGACAATTAAAACCCCAGCAGCCGCTTTACTTCCTTGACGGAACTGCGGCTTACGGGAATTTCACTCCTCCGATGATCCTGCATGATCAGGTGCACACAGCCGTGAAACCAGGGAACCAGCTCAGCCGTTTTCGTCAAGTTGACCAGATAGGCCCGATGCGTCCGGTAAAACTGATGCACTGGCAGCTTGCACTCCAATTCCTGCAGGGTAAACGAGGTGGCAAAGTTGTCCGATTCCGTGTAGATCATCGCGTACCGTCCCTCGACTGTCGCGAAGTATATTTCGTCCGGAGAGATCAGCAGAATTTTGCCGTTTCGCTCGACGGGAATGCGCTTGGGCTGCTGCCCAGATTCGCCCAGTACGTTTTGCAACAGGGAAGCGATCCGCTGTTCGACAGCGGCAGAAGCTTGTTTGTTCAGCAGTTTCCGCAGGCGGTTCACCGTTTTCTCCAGCCGCTGCTCGCTAAACGGCTTGACGATGTAATCGACTGCCTCCGTTTCAAATGCCCGAACGGCATGCACCTGGTACGCGCTGGCAAAGATGACGATCGGCGGCGGATCACACGTCTCCATGATCTCCTCCGCCACGTCCAATCCGTCCCGGTCGTGCAGATGAATGTCAAGAAAAACGGCATCCGGAGAGGCTTCGGGAATGCGCTCCAATGCTTCCACGCCGCTGGCCGCTTCCCCGACCACTGCGACATCGGAAAACTGTTCCAGCAAGTACCTCAGTTCGGCGCGCGCAGGCATTTCATCGTCAACGAGAAATACTTTTAACATAAGTCTTCACTCCAGCTGGCAGCGTAATCGTACAGGTCGTCCCCCTGCCCGCTTCGGTCTTGATCGCGATTCCGTAGGGGGAGCCGTAAATCGTCTGGATGCGGGCCCGCACATTTCCAAGCCCGATCCCGGACATTCGGCGCTTCTCCTCCGCATGTGCCAGATGCGGCAAGAAAGGATCGCCGCTGAAGCCTACCCCGTTGTCCTCCACGGTCAGCTCCAGCGTGCCGGCTCCGTTCATACGGGCCTGAATCGTTACCAGTCCGCCCTCCCGCTTGGGCAGCAATCCGTGCTTTACCGCGTTTTCGACCAACGGCTGCAGCAGCAGCGAAGGGATCAGACACTTCCGGGCACCAGGCTCGATGACATACTCCACCTGGAGTTTCTCGTCGAAGCGCGCCCTTTCAATGGCCAGATAGGCTTCGACATGCTCCAGTTCCTCTTCCAGGGTGACGAATTCACCGCTGTGATGAAGGTTGCGGCGGAAGTATTCACCCAGATGAAGCAGCAGCTCCCGCGCTTTCTCCGGACGGAAGCGAATGAACGAGACGATGGTATTCAAGGCGTTAAACAAAAAGTGCGGATTGATTTGCGCCTGCAGCGCCTTGATCTCGGCGTCGGCGAGCAGCCGGGCCTGCTGCTCCAGAGCCGCCAGCTCCAGCTGTGTGGAGATCAAGGTTCCCAAGCCGCGCACCAGCTCGAGGTCGACCGCCGACAGCTTGCTGTTTCGATCCTGATACAGCTTCAACACCCCGACCGCTTCGTGTTTCAGCATCAGCGGAACGAGAATCGCGCTGCGCAGTTGGCAATGCGGCTCGTTGCAGCCGATCTCCGCCTTGTTCGAAGCCAGCTTCATCACTTTATTCGACAAAACTTCCCGTGTCGCTTTGGTGCTGATCTCCTGCCCGGGTACGTGGTGTGTGCTGCCTTTGCCCACGTGGGCCAAAATGCGCTCCCGATCGGTAATCGCCACCGCAGCCACACGGGTGGTGCGCATGATCTCTCTGGCCAGTTTATCTGCGGAGCCGGGCGTCAGACCTTCCCGCAAAAACGACAAAGTCTTGTCCGCCACCCGCAGCGTCCGCTGGGCTTGCAGCGCTCCAATCCGATCTTCTTCGTTTTTGACCAGGTCGATAATAATCATGAAGACGGCGATGCCCAGCGAGTTGACGACCGACATCGGCACGCTGATCGCCTTGACCAGCTCCAGCGCCTGTTCCCACGGCCGGGCCAGCAGCAGAATAATGCCCATTTGGATCCATTCGGCGACAAACCCGACGCCAAGCCCGATGCTCCACGTCATCTCCCGGTGCCTGCGCCAGCGGAAAATCAACCCCGCCAAAATTCCTTCCACGATCGTCGAGACGGCGCAGGCCAGATCGGTAAAGCCGCCCAGACTATAGCGATGAGCTCCTGCGATCAATCCTGTTCCCAAACCAACCCAAGGTCCCGCCAACAGCCCGGCGACGACTGTCCCGATCACCCGCGAATTGGCGATCGCGTCCTGGTAAGGGACCCCCATGTAGGTCCCCATGATCGATATGCCGGAAAAGATCGCAACCATCAGCGCCTTCTCTTTCAGGGTCGCCTGCCGGTGAAGCGTGCTGCGAAACGCCTTTACCCTGGTCAGCAAAAAGGCGGCTACCACCAGCACAGCCGTACGTTCAGCCATGGAGATCATCAAAGGGTCAAACAAGGGGTACACGAGCACTCCTTCTTTCTGGACGAATCTTGCGAATTGTAGGATTTTACCACTATTATCACCGTGTGAAGCTGCCCGGGTCAAGAGACCAACTGGTTCCCGCAAGAAAGCCCAAAAAAATAAAACAATCCATAGATATCTTCATTATATTTTTAAAAATACTTGGGATTTAGATTTTAGGGTAGTAGAATTTCTCTAATAACTATAAAATGCACCATATTTGTATTATAAAATGGTTATTCATAGCCCATACTTTACTTTAAGAGGTGTTAAAATATGTACGAATATCTATCGAAACTGTATTATAAAGATTTAAACAAATATTTATTAGAGTATGAAAAACGTATTCATTCTTATGGAACAGTAAAGTTGCCGTTTTATATTCGACCCTATAAAAGCAATGAGGAATTTGCCTGTTTTTACGTGAATCATGCCGAACTTGACTTACTTCACGATCAAATCATCAAACAAAGTAAAATGATTCAGTCTATAGTTAACAACTTGCCTGCAATTGCTGTTAACCAGTATATTCGAGCAAAACTTGTCGATGAACTTTTAAGCACAAATGAAATTGAAGGTGTTCGAAGTACAAAAGCCGAGATGGAAACTGTCATGGAAATAGTCGTCCGGAAAGAAAGCACTAAAAAAAATGTTCGTCACCTTAGCTTAATGAATTCCTACTTTAGCCTCCTTTCCGAAACCCATCCCACCTTAAAGAATGTCGAGCAAGTGAGAGAGATTTACAATCATTTAGTCGAACAGGAATTAAAAAAAGAAGATCGTCTAGATGGTGTACTCTTTCGCAAACAGTCGGTCGATGTTGTGACCTCAACTGATAAAGTCGTTCATAGAGGAGTTTACCCTGAGCAATCAATCAACACTCATCTCATGAATATGATCAGTTACCTTAATGAGCACAACTCCCCGATGTTGTATAAAATCGCCATTTCCCACTATTATTTTGGTTACATTCATCCTTTTTATGACGGCAACGGTCGTACATCAAGATATATCAGCAGCATGTATTTGTTAAATGAACTGGATCGGTTGACAGCATTAACTCTCTCTAATTCAACGAATAAATTAAAACATCTTTATTATGATGCATTCGCAGAGTGCAACAACCCTCAGAATAAGGGTGAACTAACCGTCTTTTGTAAAGTATTCTTTGAAATTATTCACACTGCCCAAAATGATATCCTAAAAGATTTATCGGAAAAACAAAAACAGATGGAACAATTAGTGGTCTGGGTTCAACAACTTGCGCTAAGAGATGAAATTAGTGAGAGCATTTTATTCAATATCGGTCAAAATGACATTTTTGGGATTGAAGGAAAGGGACTCACCAAAAAAGAGTTAATCCAGATAACCGGAAAAACGGAATATGTTGTTCGAAAAACATTTGAGAGCCTTAAAAAACAGGGTTATATTGAATTCCTTAAAAGAAGACCAATTGAGGTAACGTTAAATAAATCCGTATTTCAAAAGTAACTGCCGTAAAAAAATGAAAGGATCCTCTTGGGGCGACAGTTGTGGGCTTCTTTCCACCGTCTGTTGAAAAAGGGGATCCTTTCAATTAACAAGAAAGCAATTTCAATATAGCGAATCGCTTATAAATTCACACTTGTATCGGAAGGGACAAGCTTCTTTGCATCCTGCGGCCGCCGCGATTGAATGAACAGGACAATAGCGACCAGACAGTACCCGATCACGTCGGAAATGATATGCGGCTCAATCAGCATCGCTCCGCCGACGAACAGGATAATGCGCTCCCAGACTTGCGTGCGGCGTATGAAATACCCCATTGCCGAACTGCTGATCCCGATCATCCCGATCAAGGCGGACAGCAGTCCGAAAAAGAGTGTCACAGGCTTATAGTCCACCAAAATGAGCACCGGATTGTACACGAACATATACGGAATGAGAAATGCCGCCAGGGCCAGTTTCGTGGCGATTACCCCTGTCTTGAACGGATTGGCCCTGGCTATGCCCGCCCCCGCGTAAGCCGCCAAACAGACTGGCGGGGTGATATCGGCGACAATCCCGAAGTAAAAGACAAACAGGTGGGCGGCCATGGCCGGGACATCAAGGGCGATCAAGGCGGGGGCCGCCACGGTTGCCGTCACCACGTAGTTTGCCGTAGTGGGAAGGCCCATTCCCAAAATGATGCAGGCGATCATCGTGAAAAACAGGGTGAGGATCAGCACATTGCCTGCCAGCATAATAATTCCCCCGGCGATTTTGGAACCAAGGCCCGTCAACACCACGACTCCGACAATGATCCCGGCGCAGGCGCATGCGGCGATGACGGGCAGCGCTGCTCTCGCCCCCTGCTCTAAAGCGTCGATGAAGCCTCTTACTGTAAACCGGGTTTCTCTAGAGAAAAAGCTGACGACAAACGCCACGGCAATTCCGATCAAGGCGGCTCTGATCGGTGTCTTTCCGCTCAGCAGCGTGTAGATGATCATCAACAACGGCAGCAGAAGGTAGCCTTGCTTGATCAGCAATTCCTTCAGCCTGGGCAGTTGGCTTGCGGGCAAACCCAATATGCCTTGTTTTTTGGATTCAAAATGAACGCCCAAAAAGACGCCGGTAAAGTAAAGTACGGCAGGGATCGCAGCGTAAATCATAATTTGACTGTACGGGACACCGGTATACTCCGCCATGATGAAAGCAGCGGCACCCATGACAGGGGGCATTATCTGGCCGCCGGTAGAGGCCGAAGCTTCCGTCGCCGCAGCGAATTCCGGCTTGTACCCTGTTTTTTTCATCATCGGAATGGTAAAAGACCCGGAGCCGACCGTGTTGGCTACGGAGCTGCCCGTAATCATTCCCTGCAGGGCGCTGGCTGCGACCGCCGCTTTGGCGGGTCCGCCGGTAAACCTTCCCGTCATCGCGAAGGCCAGATCGTTAAAATACTTTCCGATGCCGGTTTTCGTCAGCATCACGCCGAAGAATAAAAAGAGGAAGATAAAAGTGGATGAGACGCGGATGGGAATCCCGAAAATGCCGTCTGTTTTAAAATAGAGATCAGAGGACAAGACAGACCAGCTGAAACCGCGATGGGAAAACATCGGAAGTTTATTTCCCCACAGGGCGTAGGCGATGGCGGCGATGGCGACGACAACGATCGGCAATCCGACGCAGCGCCGCGTCGCCTCGAGCACCAGCAGCACGCCGAGCGATGCGACGACGATATCCATCGCTGTATAACCGAAAGAGGTTCTTTTCAACAGAGCATCAAATTCAAACACGTTATAATAGCAGACAAATATCGCCACGAAAGCGAGAATGATGTCGTACCAGGGCACGCCTGTCTGTTTCCTGTGCATCCCCGCTTTGATCGGGTACAAGAGAAAGATCAAGCCCAGCGCCGTTCCGAGGTGAACAGCTCCCTGAATCTGTGACTGCAGGATGCCAAACCAGGCCGTGTACATGTGGAAGACAGTCAAGGAAACCCCTAAAAATGTTACGACCCAAGCCCATAAGCCAAGATTTTTGCGGAACGTGCTCTCACGGTCGTACTTCTCCAAAATTTCTTCTACAGATAGTTGATTTTCTTGTTTTGCGTTTTTGGCCAAGCATTTCACCGCCTTCTGTCATTTCAGAAAAAAGGCCAGACACAGAGTGTGTGGCCTTGTATGCTTGCTATGTCATCGGGATTTATTGCAATACGCCGATTTCCTTATAGTATTTTTCCGCCCCCGGGTGCATGGGCAGTCCCTGCGAACCGTTCAAGGCGTTTTCCTTTGTCATGCTGACAGCCTGTGCGTGCGTATTTTGGTCTGCCTTTTCAATCATCACCTTCGCCAGCTGATATGCCAGATCGTCGCTGATTTTGTCCGTGCTGCCGACCAGGATGGCAAAAGCCGAAATCGTATGGATATCCTCTTTTATCCATTCATACGTCCCTGCCGGAATGGCGTATTCGGTATACCCCGTCTTTTGCGTAATGGCAGCCAGCTCCGAACCGGTGATCTGCAGAAGCTTCGCATCCTTCGTTGCGGCTTGCAGTTCGGCGATGCTGGAGGCAGGAGCGCCCAAGATGCCGAAGGAAGCGTCAATGGTTCCGTCCTGCAAACGGTCCTTGGCAGCGCCGAACCCTTCGGAAAACGAGGTGTAGTCCCCTTCCTTGATGCCGTACGCTTCGAGAATCACCTTGGAAATCGTGTTCGTGGTGCTTCCGCCCGGGCCGATTGCGATGCGTTTTCCCTTCAGATCGGCAATCGAGTTGATGCCGCTGTTTTCCCTGACGAGGATTTGCACCACTTCAGGGTAGATGTGGCCGATAAAACCGAAGTTGGTCACTTTATGGTCTTTAAAATCTTCTTCTCCGTTGTAAGCCTCCAGGGCTGTCTTGTGAACGGCCATTCCGAGATCCAGTTCCCCCGTGCCGATTTTGACCAGGTTTTCAACGGAGGCTCCTGTCGCCGTAGCCGTGATGTTCACGCTATCAATATTTTTGTTCCATACATTGGCCATTTCGCCGCCCAGCGGATAATAGGTGCCGCCTGTACTCCCGGTACCGAGGACCAGCTCTTGCTTGGTGCCGGAGGCTTGCGGTGTTTGGGCCGGCTGCTGTGCCCCTTGCCCGCCTGATTCACCTGCTGGCTGGGAACTCCCCGTCCCTCCGCCTCCGCAAGCGGCCAATGCCAATGCCAGAGACAGCAGCAGAGCGAGCAATGTCAGGATTTTCCTGTTCAATGTACAATTCCCCCTTTTGGCTTTTTCCCTATGTAAATGACATGCTGCGAACAAAGTAATAAGACTGATAATCTATCTGATTATTCAAATTTGATAGACATACTTGAAATATTACTATAAACAAAATATTCATTCAATATTTTCTCTGCTTTTTTTTTCCAAATCAACGACAAAAAGCCCGCCTCCCCTCCATCGGGAAAGCAGACTTTGCCACTCGCCTGTATCAAAGGTTGCCGCGGCGCTCCTGTTCACGCTCCAACGCTTCAAACAGCGCCTTGAAATTGCCGTTGCCAAAACCGCGGGCTCCCTTGCGCTGGATGATTTCGATGAACAGCGTGGGGCGGTCGACGATCGGCTTGCTGAATAGCTGCAGCAGGTAGCCTTCGTCGTCGCGGTCTACGAGAATCCGCAGTTTGCGGAGCTCCTCCAGGTCCTCGTCAATGCTGCCAACGCGGTCCTTCAAGTCCTCATAGTACGTGTCCGGTACGTGCAGAAAATCGACGCCGTTCTCCCGCAGCTTTGCAACGGTGCTGACGATATCTGTGGTGAGCAAAGCGATATGCTGCACACCCTGGCCCCGGTAAAATTCCAGGAACTCCTGAATTTGCGATTTGCGCTTGCCTTCCGCCGGCTCATTGATGGGGAACTTGATCCGTCCGCCACCGCCCTGCATCACTTTGGACATCAGGGCGGAGTACTCCGTCGAGATGTCGTCATCCTTGAAATTTTGCACGGCAGTAAAGCCCATCACCTTTTCATAGTAGCCCACCCACTCATCCATCACTTCCACATTGCCGACGATGTGGTCGATCCCGATCAGGCCGGTGCCGTCAGCCTGGACGGGGGAATCGTATGGGACAAATCCCGGGAAAAAGAGGCCTTTGTACTGCTTTCGCTCAATCAGCGAGTGAACCGTGTCGCCGTACGTGCGAATCGTCGCTTTTTTCACCGTCCCGTCCAGATCGGAAAATTCAGTCGGTTCCATCACCGGAACAGCCCCGCGTGAAACCGCTTCCCGAAAAGCCTGGTCGCAGTCCTCCACCGTAAGAGCAATATCTTTAACCCCTTCGCCATGCTCCCTGACAAACTCGGCGATCGGGTGTTCCGGCACAAGTGCCCCGCTCACGACAAAGGTCAGGTGATTTTGTTTCAGCACATAGGACACCTTCTCGCGCGATCCCGTCTCCAGGCCCGAATAGGCTGTCGCCTTGAAGCCGAACGCCTTGGTTAAGTAATGCATGGCCTGTTTGGCATTGCCCACGTAAAACTCCACGTGATCCCAATCCTTGATCGGAAAAAAATCAGTCGCCATTGCTCTTCCCTCCAAAATAGATTTACTCTGAGATTAATTGGGAAGTACTCGTCCCCGCAAGAACACGGATTGCCGCATAACTGCTTTGAAACGTTGCAGCAATAGATTGATATGATACCCAGCATATTCGCAACCAGGACCGCAAGTGAACAAACTGGCAGCGTCAGCAGGGAATCTGGTTTCCGGCAGATAAGTATACACAGGGAAGAGAGCAACAGCGAAAGGAAGGGAATTGGGCATGGGCAAATCACATTGGGACAGCCAGGTCACACAGGAGTGGAACCGAAACGCAGCCAACTGGCATTCGCGCAGCAAGGAGATGTGGGAGTCAGGGAGCCGCAAAACGGTGCTGCCGCTGTTTACCCGCCTGGTCGCGGCAGACAGCGGCCCGGTCCTGGATGCCGGCTGCGGCGACGGGTACGCCAGCCTGAAGCTGGCCCGCGGCGGCTACCGCGTGCAGGGTGTGGATATCTCTGACGACATGGTCCGGCTGGCCAACCAGCAGGCTGCCGGCGTGAATGGCGTCTCCTTTCAAACCGGCGACGTGACGGGGCTGCCTTTCGCCGACGGCGCTTTTGCGGGGATCCTCTCAATCAACGTCGTAGAGTGGACGGAGCGGCCGCTTGCCGCGCTGGAAGAATTTCACCGTCTGCTGCATCCGGGGGGCGTCCTTCTGCTCGGGATTCTCGGCCCGACTGCCGGACCGCGCGGCTACAGCTTTCCGCGTCTGTACGGAAAGCCGGCGATTCAAAACACGATGATGCCGTGGGAGGCATGCCGGCTGGCCGAGGAGACCGGTTTTCGCCTCCTTGCCGAAGAGCATGTCTACAAGGAAGGAGTGACACCCGACATCGCCGGCCGTCTGTCTGTGGAACTGCGGCAGGCTGTCAGCTTCATGACCCTGTTCGGACTGAGAAAGCAAGGAACAGCAGCGTCCGGTTGAAGCAGAGCGAAATACTATGTTATGGGGACATTTGGTCAGATAGGGTATAGAAGAAACCGAAGCGCTTTAGACTGAACCTCATACATGAAACAGCGGCGACCTAAGACCTGAAAATAAGGTCTTAGACTTGCCGCTGTTTTTATTGAACCTATCATATCCGCCCCTTCCCTCCAAAGTCAGTAAACTTGCCGCGAGAATTGTTTTTGTAAGAACAACTTCGTGTTCATAGGGAATCACCGGGTCTTCTGTGCCATGTATAACAA
The DNA here is from genome assembly GCF_046036945.1 of Brevibacillus sp. B_LB10_24. Lineage (NCBI taxonomy): Bacteria > Bacillati > Bacillota > Bacilli > Caryophanales > Paenibacillaceae > Brevibacillus > Brevibacillus sp. B_LB10_24. The sequence continues at coordinate 144,725 of NZ_JBJQOQ010000007.1, forward strand.
GCGCGGGAACTTCGATTTCTTCAGTTCTAAACAGATGCTATTGCGGTACCTCCGTGACTTAATTCACGTTCCAGTTCGCAATCATCCCCCTAGCCATTTCCATATCGGTTTCTTTCCCTGTCGTTAGTGCGAACTTGGCTACCATAGCCGGATACGCGGCCCATTGCTCCGCGATATGCTCATTCATGCGAGGCCATGTTCTTCCCCCTGCTTTTTCATATCGTCCTAACAAATCCCGCAGTCCCTTATCACCAAAGAGGGCATAAAGGATCACAAAATCCTTGCCTGGATCGGCAATCTCAGCTTCTGTCCAGTCAATCAATCCGGTTACGCGCTGACTATCGTCAACGAGAATATGTGGGGGGTGTAAATCCCCATGATTAAAAACCGAATGTTCCGGCCAATACGTGTCCGTGGACAACCATGCCATCCATCTGTCATACAACTTAGCAGGGATGGTAAAGCTTTGTTTTATTTCCTCGATATTGGCGGCGAAAGCATCTCGTGCCTCCTTCGGCGTTTTGTAACGTACGCCTTCCCGTACCGCTTCTCCGTGTTCAATGGTATGCAATGACGCTAATGTGGTGGCTAGGGAATGAAAGAATTCAACCGAGAGTGATTTCTGAGGGAACAATCGTCATCCTTTGCAAATGCAACGAAAAAATCCAAGCCTGATTCGTTTACATCAAAATGATCGGGATTCAGCTGCAAACCGTTTTGTGCGGCGCAGGCTAAGAGCTCGCGCTTCACATCCTGATAATCATTCGAATTTTCTCTTTTCATAAAGGCACTCTCCTTATCGGCAAAATAAAAAACACAGACAATGAAACGTCTGTGCAGCCGTAATCGAAATATGAAATGCCCTATGCCCGCAATTATCATAACTCATAAGGTCGGAAAAGAACCACTCCAAATACGAGTGATGATTACGAAAGGCGAACTCACGTCAGCAGGCAAACCAATCCCGATTACTCTGCACAATACAGGGCAGAAATAGCAGTCGCAAATATTTGCAATGCTTTTAAAATCGGGATTAAATTAGCACACGTAACCCTCCATTCGCCATATAACACGATATTATCATATACAAGTCAAACAATCTACAGCGTTTAACGATTCCTGCCCGTTAGCGTGATGATTCTCGTTCAGTCTATATCTTTTTTTGTTTAGTCAGAAGCCATTCATCTGACCAAGTCTTTGGCACATAAACAAAACGAAGGCAGCTGCCGGAACACCTCAATTGGCAGCTGCCTTCGCGTCTTCGCTTGACTTACGTGTATTTGACCTCGGGCATCAGGTCGGGGTGATTGGTGCAAATCTGAATATCGTGATGCCAGCCCATGATCGTCCGCATCACCTGCGGGTTGTCTACTGTCCAGGCGATCACTGTATAACCATCGGCGATGGCAAGCTGGACGAAGTCGGCCGTCAGGTACGGGTAGGCCATGGAAATCACAGAGGCGCCGGCAGCCTGCAGCTGTTCAAAGAGCAGCACGGGTTTGCCGCAGAAGATCAGCCCGGTTTTGATCCCCGGAGCAAGCGCGTGCACGCACCTGATTGCCTCGTGCTGAAAGGAAGTGATGTACACCTCTGAAGCCATGTCGAAATGTTCGACCAACTGGACTACTTTCTTCACCTGCTCGAAATGCCACTCGCCAGCCAGTTTCAACTCGATGTTGAGCGTACATTTGCCCTTGACCGCGGTCAGCGCCTCTTCCAGTGTCGGGATGGGTTCTCCGCTGAAGCGGGCGTCCATCCAGCCGCCGGCGTCCAATTCCTTCAATTGCCGGCAGGTATGGTCGGTCAGCAAGCCTTTGCCATCAGTCGTCCGCTCCAGCGTAAAGTCGTGAAACAGCACCGGCACTCCGTCCGCGGAGAACTGTACATCCACCTCAATCGCCCGAACAGACGGTTCCGAAAGCGCAAGCTTGATTGCCGCCATCGTATTTTCCGGCGCCTTGCCGCTCCAGCCGCGATGAGCCATACAGATGTTCATGGACACCCCTCCATTACTTTTTCAACAGTTTTTGCGCTTTCTCTGCCGCCTTGCTGATCGCCTCATCCGGCGTCGCCTGTCCCAGTACGGCCCGCCCGATTTCCGTCATGATGATCTCTTGCAGCTCCTTGTAGCCCGGTACCATCGGACGAGGCTTGGCGTACTCCAACTGTTTGACGGCGACCTGGAAATTGGGCGTCTGCTCGTAAGCCTTTTTCATCTCGTCAGACTCTACCGCTTCCTTGGTCACAGGCATGTAGCCGGTTTCCAGCGACCACGGGATGGTCTGCTTGGTATCGGTCATCCACGAGACAAACTCCCATGCCGCCTTTTTCTCGGCCTCCGAAGATTTGGCGAGGATGACCAGGTTGGCTCCGCCCGTAGGCGCGCCGTAGCTTTTGTTTGCCGGCATAAAGGCCGTTCCCACATCAAATGCAGCGGAGTCCTGCAGCCCCTTCAAATCCCCGGTCGAGGTGAAGATCATGCCCACCTGTCCATTGATGAAGTCTTGTTTGGCTACGTCCCAGGCGTTGTACTTTTCGCCCGGCGGCGCTTTCATGACGCCTTCTTTCAGCATAGAGGTCCAGAACTCCAGGGGCGCTTTGCCCGCCTCGCTGTCAATCATCAGGTTCTTGCCGTCTTCGCTTAAAATCTGGCCGCCGCTTTGGAAAACGAGCGCTTCGTAGAACCAGATGTCGATCGGCGTAGAGAAACCGTAAGTGACGGTCTTGCCGTCCGTTTTTTTGGTCAGTTTCGCAGCGTACTGCCGCAGTTCTTCCCAGGTTTTCGGACCGTTCGGATCAAGTCCGGCCGCCTTCAGCATGTCGCGGTTTACGTACAAGAGCGGCGTGGATCGGTTAAACGGAATGGCGTAGAGTTTATCCTTCCAGTAAGAGTTGCCCAGCAGCCCGGGGATGTATCTGTCTTTCGCCTCAGCGGCGTACGGCCCGAGATCCTCCAGCACTTTCGCTTCGGCAAACGCGCCGATCGAACCGACCTCTACCATGGTCACGTCCGGCTGATTCCCGGCCGATACGGCAGCCAGCACCTTGGCGTGATTCTCGTAGTAATCCCCCTGGTAAGACGGTTTTACGACGATGTTTTTATGGGTGCTGTTAAATTCCTCCACGAGCTTTTTGACCATCTCGCCGTTCTTGCCGCCAAGCGCATACCAGAAGTCGATCTCGACCGGTTTGTTCTCCTCCTGCCGGGCGGCCTGCACGCTGCCCGAACCCTGCTCGCTTCTGGCTTCCTGTTTCCCGCAACCGACCAGTAGGCTCGACAGACATAACAGGAAAGCCATGATTCCGATGCTGCATTTTTTCACGATCCAACTCCTCCTCCGTTTACAACCGGGGTATCCCCGGATTATTTTGACTGGTAGACAAAAGCCCGAATAATCTGCCGCTGAGCAATAAAGAAGATCAGTAGAATCGGCAGGACGAGAATCATATTGCCCGCCATGATGACGTTCCAGAGCTTGCCCCCCTCTGACGCCTTCAGCATGGAAATCCCGATCGGCAGGGTGCGGACCTCGTCGCTGTTAGTCATGATCAGCGGCCAGAAGTAATCATTCCAGTGGTAGATGAAGCTGAACAGGCCAAACGTGACCAGCACCGGTTTGGCCAGCGGCACCATCACCCGCCACATGATCTTCCACTCCGAGGCGTTGTCGAGCCGGGCTGCCTCAATCACTTCGTCGGGAACCTGCAGAAACGACTGACGCAGCAAAAAGATACCAAAGGCGCTGGCGCCGTACGGCAGGATAAGTGCCCAAAGGGTATCGACCAATCCCCAGCTGCTCATCTCGACATAAATCGGCAAAAAGATCACCTGTGGCGGTATCATTAAGGCGATGAGCGTCAGCGCGAACAGCAGGTTGCGGCCGGGAAACCGGTAGCGGGCAAACGCGTAAGCCGCCGGAACGCCGGTCAAAAGCTGCAGGGCGAGGATGCCTCCTGCCACAAGCGCGCTGTTCGCCGCGTACGTCAAGAACGGTCCGGACTTCCAGGCCAGTCGAAAGTTTTCAAACTGCCATGTCTCCGGCAAAAAGGTAGGCGGAAACCGGTAGACTTCCGGCATCGTCTTGAACGCGGTCAGAAACATCCAGAGGAACGGAAAGACGAAGATCAGCGACACGGTGACGAGCAGTACCCATTCGACTGTCTTCCAGGAGATTGACCCCAGTTGCCTCACTTTTACCCCCTCCCTTCCTTCAGCGATAGTGAACGCGCTTCTCCATGAACCGGAAGTGAAGCAGCGTCAATGCACCGACTATGCCCAGCAGAACGACGGACGCAGCAGAGGCGATTCCGCCGTTGTAGAAATCCATTCCCTGCTCGTAAATGTAAAAGACAAGCATGTTCGTGCTGTTGACCGGCCCGCCCTGGGTCATGATGTAAATCGTGTCGAAGACCTGGAAGGAAGAGATCGTGTTGATCACCAGCAGGAAAAACAGGGTAGGCGACAGCATCGGGATCGTGATTTTCCACAAGGTTTTCCAGCCGGCCGACCGATCCAACGCAGCCGCTTCGTAAATCTCCCTGGGGATGCTTTGCAGACCGGCGATAAAAACCAGCGTGTTGTATCCGATCCCCTTCCAGACGCTGACGAGGATCAGTGAGACGAGGGCGCTTTTCGTATCCGCCAGCCAGGTGTAGGCCGGCAATCCGAGGAACTCTAGGATGGCGTTTAACAGCCCGTACTGGGGATCCATCAGCCACATCCAGAGCATCGCAACGGAGACCAGCGAGATGATGTGCGGACTGAACACGGCCACCTGGACGAGGCCGTAGATTTTCGCCTTCCGATTCAGCCACAGCGCCAGCAGCAGGGCCGCCCCGATGCCGAGCGCAACGGTGCTTGCGGTGTACAACAAGGTGTTTAACAGCACCTGGTAAAAATCAGCTTCTGCAAACAGCGCCGCGTAGTTGGCCGTCCCCGCCCATTCCATCTCATCCAGTGAAAGCAGGGACCAATCCTGAAAGCTGAGGTAGATCATATAGGCGATGGGAAAGAAAAAGAAGGCGGCAAAGAAGATCATGGCCGGTGCGACGTAGGCGTAAGGCCGTAGAGTTTGGGCCAGATCCGCCATTCGCTTCAGCGTCCACCTCGCCCCGATCCCTGAAGCCGGTGCCGTCGGTGTCATCTCCTGCCGCATTATGCCATGCCCCCCACCAGGAAGCGTCTCCGCATCTGCTCGCCCCGAGCAGGAATCCGCTCCCCTGTAGACTGATCAAACAGGTAGAGGCACTCGACCGGCACAGCAATCTGGACCTCCGCACCCGTCTCCAAGAGCGTCTCCGGGTCCTTTTTGACGATCACCTTGCCGCTTGGCACCTCCACGTGGTAGAGGACATCGGAACCGAGCACTTCCCTGGAGACGATTGTACCGCGCAAGACCAGAGAGGATTCCGGGACTAGAGGCTGCACGGCTGCCGGCATCATTACCGCCTTCTCCGGCCGGAAGCCGAGCAGTTTCCCCGCTTCTGCCGCCTGCAGGATGTTCATTGCTGGCGAGCCGATAAACTGCGCGACGAACAGGTTGGCCGGATCGTGGTACAAATCAAGCGGCGAAGCGACCTGCATGATCCTCCCCTCGTTCATCACGACGATCTGATCGCCCATCGTCATCGCTTCCACCTGATCGTGCGTCACATAGATGAACGTGCTGGAAAGCTGACGGTGGAGACTGGACAGCTCCACCCGCATCTGGTTTCGCAGCTTGGCATCCAGATTGGACAGCGGTTCGTCCATCAAAAAGACCTTCGGCTGCTTCACCATCGCCCGCCCCAATGCGACGCGCTGGCGCTGACCGCCCGACAATTGGGACGGCATCCGCTGCAGATACTCGCCGAGCCCTACCACGGCGGCAATTTCTCCAACCATTTTTTTACATTCCCTTTTTGCGATTCCCCGGTTGCGCAGGCCAAAGGCGATGTTGTCAAACACGGTCATCGTCGGATACAGCGCATAGTTTTGAAACACCATCGCCACATTCCGTTTTCCCGGGGGAAGCTCATTCACCCGTTGGCCGCCAATCCAAATATCTCCCTGAGATGCGCTCTCCAGACCGGCAATCATGCGCAGCGTAGTCGACTTGCCGCAGCCCGAGGGTCCCACCAACACGGTAAATGACCCGTCAGGAACGACCAGGTCAAGCCCTTTCACTACCGGTTGATTGTGAAATGTCTTTGCTACTTGCTGTAAGACGACTTGCGCCATCCCAATCCCCCCTGTCCTTTACGTAAGCAGTACCTGTGTACCCGACAGTGATGCTCAGCAACAACTTCAGGATAAAACCTGCTTGTTAATGGCAAGTGGAGCGTCTGTTAAGAAATGGAAAAGGTTTGGTAAACAGCGCAGCCTGCTTCTAGCTGTAGCAATGTCATGAATTTTTTACATTATGAAAATGATCCTTTACATTTTGCAAATGATCTTTTACAATCAGATCAACATCCATTCTTATCTCGGGGGTGAGGCCATGCTCGAAAACAGAGTTCGCGAACACCGCGCGCGGTTGAAGTGGTCGCAGCAAGACTTGGCCAATGCCGTTCAGGTTACCCGGCAAACAATCGGCCTCATCGAGAAGGGGGATTACGCTCCCTCTGTTGCCTTGGCGCTGAAAATTGCCCATGCATTTCGGGTTCCGGTTGAGGAAGTATTTTCACTGAGAGAGGAAGGTGAATAGGTTATGCTGCCCCGTCTGGTGCGCTCTCCTTTTATTCCGTTGGTCATGTTTGTGGGGTTGATCGGGTTTGTGTTTACCGTCGCTGAGGATGCCAGAGCACAAAGTTCGCTGGTATTTTTCGCGGCACTGCTGCTCGCCGCCGTCTTCCTGCTGTGGGTTATCCTGGTTCTGCAACACAACAAGAAGCATCCCCGGCAGAAAGTGTCTCTGAACAGTCTGCTGCCTCCCGAACTGCGCGAAATGGATGAAGGCGAAAGGTGGATCACCTTCAACGCCTGCCGCAATGTGTACATTTACTATACGTTCGCCCTGCCGATTTCCACTTCGTTCTGTATTTTGTTTCCCGATTTTCCGTACCTGGCGCTCTCGCTAATCGGAGTGCTGGGCGTCGGACAGTACATCGTGTACTGGTTGACCATCCGTAAACTGAACCAATACTAAATTTCTTTTTTGGAGGAAGACCATGACTGTATTTTGGCCGTATTTTCTCGTGTTTGCGCTCTCCGCTGTACCGATGGTCGAAGCGGTTGTGATGATTCCCGTGGGCATCGTCGCGGGATTATCGACATCACTGGTTACATTGCTTGCCTTTATGGGAAATGTAGTGACGCTCCTGCTTGCCATCCTGTTTATTGACCGGTTGAAAGGGTGGCGGGCCAGGAAAAAGGGGGAGACTGCCCCATCCAAGCGCCAGCAGCGGGCAAAACATCTGTGGAACAAGTACGGGCTGCCCGGCTTTTCCATACTTGGTCCGCTCCTGGTAGGCACTCATATCACCGCGGTGATGGGAATGTCTTTCGGGGCAACACAAAAGCAGATGACGATCTGGATCCTGATCAGTCTGGCTGCTTGGACGATTGCCGTTGCGGTGCTGTCACACTACGGTGTCGGTTTTTTTCAATCGAAAGATGGCGGCGGTTTGCTCTACGATCTGCTAAAACAATAAAGACGCCCTTGTAGGCGTCTCTTTCCGTTCACTAATCCTCCCCTTCTTCCCGGTGGCGAAACGAACGTGATTCCCTGACTTCCGGGTACTGCTTGGCCTGGATCAGCAAGTTTTCCAAAAAAAGGTAATGCCCTTCCAACAGCTCCACGTCTTTTCGGCCAAACCTGCTTGCTTGCAGGTACTGCTGCATCTCCAGGATAAACCGCTCCATTTTGATGTAAAAATCGTTCGCCCGAAGCATTTGCTCCACTTCAGGGTACTGCTCCTTCAGCCGTTTGATCTCATTGTACGTCTTGGTCCCCTCGAGGACGAGCTGGTAGACTGTCCGTTCGTAAGAAGCCTCCGTCGCCAGCCGGGCCTCCCGCCGCGCATCGCGCAAAGCGGACAAGTACGTGATAAAATGGAAAACAGTCAAAAACAGCGGACCTAAAAACAGAATGATGCCCGCTTTGTAGATGTGCGTATTGACATTGCTGTTGATCAATAAAAACAAGTGAAATAAAATAGCACCTAGCCACGAATAGATAATGACATGATGGTTGATCTTGCCCGCCTGCTCCTGGCGGGAAAATACGAAGGTAAGTCCCAGCAGATAAAAAGCGAGCAGCGTAAAGCTGGCGCTGAACAGAGCCATCTCCATCTCCTGCAGCCACTGGGCCTGATCAGGAATCTCAATAAAAAATTCAAAGGCGAGAACGAGCAGCACGAACAGGGAACCCAACACCCAAAATCTCGTCACGTCGCTGTCTACCTTCCGTTGGCTGCGGTGCTTCTCTACACGCGATTCTTTCAAAGCTACGTTCACCTCACTGCAAGTACAATTCGCCATATTTTGCGGTTCTCCTGTTCGCTCTATTCCTCGCGGGAAAATATTCGACACGGAGGTCTCCATGAATCTTATACCATTGCCGCCCCTGTTTCAGCAACGCATGAAAGAGCTGCTGCAGGGTGAATCCGACCCATTCTTCCAGAGTTATCAAGAGCAACCCTGGCACGGTTTAAGGGTAAATTCGCTGAAAGTGGACCCTGAGCTCTTCCGCCAGATCAGTCCTGTCCCGCTCCGGCCGATTCCCTGGTGCGGCTTCGGGTTTACCTATCCGCATACGGCCCGCCCTGGCAAACATCCCTTTCACGCCGCGGGCTTGTACTACATCCAAGAGCCAAGTGCGATGGCGGTGGCTGCCGCTCTGGACGCGCAGCCGGGTGAACGGGTGCTTGACTTGTGCGCGGCACCGGGTGGAAAATCCACCCAGATCGCCGCAGCGCTAGCCGGCGACGGCCTGTTGATCGCCAATGAAATTCATCCGGTCCGGGCGAAGGCCCTGTCTGAAAACATCGAACGGATGGGGGTCGCGAATGCGCTCGTAGTCAGCGAGACGCCGGAGCGATTAGCCGCCCGCTTTCCCCAGTATTTTGACCGCATCCTGGTCGACGCTCCCTGCTCAGGCGAAGGCATGTTTCGCAAGCTTCCGGAGGCGTGTGCAGACTGGTCGCCTGAAAAAGTAAGCGAATGCCACATGATGCAGACCCAGATCCTTCAGGCTGCCGCCCAGATGCTGAAGCCGGGAGGAATTCTAGTCTATTCCACCTGTACGTTCGCTCCGCTCGAAAACGAACAGACGATCGAAACATTTCTGGCGGCCCACCCGGAGTTTGAACTGCAGCCTGTCGCCCACCGGGAACATTTTGCCCCAGGGCGGCCGGAATGGTCTGAAAGCGGAGACAGGCAGCTGCGGCTCACGGCGCGGCTCTGGCCCCATCTGCTGACAGGAGAAGGGCATTTCATCGCAAGGCTGCAAAAACAGACAGATGCTGCCCCAGGGCACGGCCACCCGGAGGAAGGGCGCATCCAGCACAAAAAGAAGGGCAAGGCCGCGCAGCCCGCAGCCGCCGTCAGCCGGGAGGCGCTGGCACTGTGGCAGGCTTTTGCCGATGAGACTCTCCCTGGCCATCATGCGAATAACAACCGCCTGTCTGGCTTCACCCTCTTTGGTGATCAACTCTATGCGCTCCCCGATGAGCGGATCGACCTCGGCGGATTAAAAGTACTGCGGCCTGGCCTTCACTTGGGGACGGTAAAAAAACAGCGCTTTGAACCTGCGCACGCCCTGGCCCTGGCCTGCAAATCTGCTGATGCTGCTCGTACGGCAGATTTCCCCAGTGATTCCACCGAGGTGCTCCGCTATCTGAAAGGGGAGAGCCTGGCCTGTGACGGCAAGGCTGGCTGGACGCTGGCGACGGTAGACGGTTTTTCCCTCGGCTGGGGCAAGCAGTCAGGCGGGCAGCTGAAAAACCACTACCCGAAAGGGCTGCGCTGGACGTAAAAAAGCTGTCTTGCTCATCCGAGCAGGACAGCTTTTCTCTCTTTGCGGCGATGGACTCGATTGCGCCAGATGTGACTTGGCATCACGTTCAAACCTGCATCACGAAAAGGAATTTTATGTGTCTGAACGAATTCTTGTTACGAGATGACATGGTACAAGAGGAAAGGGACAGGATGCGCTATGATTGCGAGAGTCGGAGCCGTGGGTCCAAAAGACTCCATTGAATTGATCACGGAGATCGGCAAAGAGTTTCAGGAAGAGATGACGATCATTCCCATGATTTATCAGAAGATTGAAGATACGCCGAACATCATTCAGCAAGCGGATGGCCAGATCGACATCTGGGTTTTCTCCGGACAGGCTCCTTATGCCATCGCACGGGATCTTCTCCACAAGCAAAAGATGCTGTATCCGCAATTGAACGGCTCCAGCCTGACCAAAGTGCTGCTCGAGCTCGTTTACCGCGACCGATGGAGGCTGGATCGCGTCAGCTTTGACACGTTTTTGCCGAAGCACCTGCAGGAGACCTGTACCGAGCTCGGTTTGCCGTACGGGCACATCCACCTGCTGTCCTACCCGGGCTACAAACCCAGCCAGGAGCTGGCGGCTTTTCACTCCGCCTTGTACCGCGATGAAAAGGTCGACGCCTGTGCCACCTGTATCAGCTCTGTCTATGAAGCGTTAAAAGCGGAAGGCATCCCCGTCTACCGGATAACGCCTAATCGGATGACCATTCGCAGCATGCTGAATCTGGCCCGTACGGCCGGCGAAACCCTCCACTTTAAAAAGTCGCAGATTGCCGTGATGCTGATCGAACTCAGCGGACTGGAAACCTTGATCGGGGAAAACAAGAGCGCTTATGACGTCAGCCGGCTTCATTTGCGCCTGCAGGACACGATCCTCGACTACGTGGAGGAGGTCTCCGGGTCGTTTATCTCGCTTGGGAACGGCAAGTACCTGATCTTTTCCACGCGCGGAGCCATTGAAGGCAATCCCGATGCCCACGCCTCGATGCTGCTGGAGCGAATCGCTTTTCTCACCGATCTGGAGACGAATATCGGAATCGGGTACGGGGTGACCGCACTGGCTGCCGAGCGCAATGCCCAGCTCGCCTTGCTCCACTCCCAGAAGACGGGGTCCTGTGCGATCCTAGTCGACGACGAGGGCAGAATTGAAGGCCCCCTGGAGCAGCCTGACAGCATCAGCTTTACCTACCGCACGGACGACATGGAGATGAGCGGGCTGCTAAAAAAAGCAGGAGTGGCCATCACCACGTATGCCAAGCTCCAGGCCGTGCAGAAGCACCTGGGGAAACATTCGCTCAGCGCCCCGGAGGTAGCCGAATTTCTGGGCATGACCAAGCGGAATGCCCGCCGCATCCTTACCGATCTGGCAGCACACGGCCTGGCCGAGCTGATCGGCGAAGAAGCGCCTACAAACCGGGGCAGACCGCGAAAGATCTACCGGATCCCCTATCGGAACCGTGGTGAATAGACAGCAAAAACACCTCTTTGCATCCGGGGATGAGAGAGGTGTTTTCGTCTCTGATTTCGTCTATTTCATTTCCAAGAGGTATTTTTCCAACTCGTCTACCATTTTGTTCGCACTGAGGACCCCGCCCGACGTATTCCAGACTGCGTCATCCACTTTAAATGTCTTGTTGTTTTTTACCACGTTGAGGTTTTTCCACAGCGATTCGCCGGTCCACTCCTGCTCCAGTTTGGTCGCTTCCCCGTCCCCGGTCTCATAGGAGAAGTAGAACATGATGTCGCCGTCCATCTCCGGTATGCGTTCCTTGGTAACGTCATCAGCAAATTTGTCCAGGTCTTGCGCCTTTGGACGCGCTACGCCCAGTTCGTTCAAAATCGAGCCGGCAAACGTGTCATGGTAGTAGATCCGCACTTTTCCCGGCATAAAGCGGACAAGGGAGACCTGTGTACCCAGCTTTTCGCCTACTTTTTCCTTGAATTCGGCAATTCGTTTGTCCCAATCAGCGAGGATTTTTTCTCCCTCTGCCTTTTTGTTCAACGCTTCAGCGTACAGCATGAAGTTTTCTTTCCAGTCGCCGCGCGGCTCCTCGACGAAGACGGTTGGAGCGATGGCGGAGAGCTGCTGGTACACTTTTTCGTGGCGGAATTTCATGCCCAGGATCAGGTCCGGCTTTAGTGCGGCGATCGCTTCCAGATTGGGCTGCGACTCGGTCCCGAGGAGCTGGGTGCCTTCCAGCTCAGGTTTTACTATATCGTAAAAAGTGGTCGGGTCTGTCCAGGAACCGACTGCGCCAACCGGCTTGACACCCAGGGCAACCACTGTTTCCACTCCCTGTGCTGTCAGCACGACTACGCGCTGAGGCGTGCCTTGGATGGGAGTCTCACCCATCGCGTGTTTGATCGTATATGACTGCTCGCTTTCGCTTCCGCTGCCGGCAGGTTTTTCCGCTGTCTGCCCGGTCGGCTGGCCCCCCGTCTGCTGACCGCCGCCGCAGCCGGCAACGAATAGGAAAAGCGCCATTGCCAGGCCAAAAAATGCCTTCAGGTGATATGTACGTGAGAACATGATCTCACAGTCCCCTTTCATGATGATAATGAGAATGATATTCAGTAACACTCATTATCCTACAATCAGATTCAGACAAATGTCAACGATTAAATGATAATGAATCTCAAATTCATTGACAATTAATTGACTTAGCATCTAAACTTGGTAAGTAGGAACAACGTGGTCGAATGATCTGTAAGGATGAAATCATGATGAAAAGTCTGCTCAACAACAACCCGCTAAGAGCCGCAGGATTGGTCGCCGCACTTCTTCTGCTTCTATATTTAAGCTACGCCAGCCTCGTCTTCGGCATCATTGACACGAGCTGGCAGACGGTTATCGATGCTTACACACAGTACAACGGCTCCAATGAACATATTGTCATAAAGGAAGTACGCGTGCCGAGGGTGCTTAACGCCTTGGCCGTGGGCGTCAGTCTGGGGCTTGCCGGGGCCGTCCTGCAAGCGTTGACGCGAAATCCGGTGGCCGACGCCGAACTGTTCGGCCTCAACGCCGGCGCCGCCCTGTTCGTAGTGATTGCCGTGGCATTTTTTGGCATCAGTTCGCTCACTTCGTTTACCTGGCTCGCGTTCTTGGGGGCAGCCGTCAGCGGACTGGTCGTCTACCTGCTCGGCTCACTCGGCAGAGACGGCCTGACCCCGGTAAAACTTACCCTGGCCGGTGCCGCCATCACCGCGCTCTCCGGATCGGCTCGCCACGGCATGCTCGTCCTCAACGAAAAAGCGCTGGATGAGGTGCTGTTCTGGCTAGCAGGCTCTGTGGGGGGGAGAAAACTGGAGTTTTTACAGGCTGTCTTCCCTTATATGATCGTCGCCTGGGCGGCCGCTTTTCTCCTCGCCAGGCCGATTCAGACCCTGCTGATGGGCGATGATGTGGCAAAAGGGCTGGGGCAGCGTACCCTGCTGGTGAAACTCGCAGCCGGCGCCGCCATCGTCCTGCTCACCGGCAGTTCTGTCGCTGTAGCCGGACCGATCGGCTTCGTCGGGCTGATCACGCCTCACCTCGCCCGTTACCTGGTCGGTCGGGAGATGACTTGGGTATTCGTCTACAGCGGTGTACTCGGCGCTGCCATCCTGCTTGCCGCGGACATCGCCGCCCGCTTTATCGCCAAGCCCGCCGAAGTGCCTATCGGTGCGATGACCGCACTCGTCGGCATCCCGTTCTTCATCTACGTGGCACGAAAGGGGCTTGGAAAGAATTGAAGAAATATCTGCCGCTGCAAAGCAACAAAGGAACCTTTTCGCTGCTCCTGCATAAACAGACCCTGCTGTACCTCGTCCTGTTCGTCCTTCTGATCCTGGCTGCCGCAGTCGTCAGCCTGGGCATCGGCGAGATGAAAATACACCCGCTAAACGTCCTGAAGGTGTTTTTCGGGATGGGAACGGAGCAGGACGCCCTGATCGTCGGGCAGTTCCGCCTCCCCCGGGTCATAGTCGCCATCCTGGTCGGAGCAGCCCTTGCTTCGGCAGGAGCCATCTTGCAAGGAATCGTCGGAAATCCCTTGGCGGCTCCCGACATTCTCGGTATTACAGGAGGCGCTTCCGCGGCCGCTGTCGCCTTTTTGCTGTACTTTGAATCGGCCAGCATCCAATGGCTGCCTCCGATCGCCTTTTTGGGCGCGACTCTGACAACACTCGTCCTGTACGCGCTGGCTTGGAAAAAGGGTGTCCCTCCGCTGCGGCTGGTGCTGATCGGCGTAGGCATTAAAATTGCGGCCAACGCGTTGATTACCGTTTTGATCACGTTCAGTCCGTTTCTGTTACAAAATAAAGCGACGCTTTGGCTGACAGGCAGCATTTACGGAGTGGACTGGAACGATGTCAAGCTCATCTCGCCGTGGACGATTCTCCTGATCGCCTTGGCGGCGCTGATGGCCCGGCGGGTCAACGTCCAGCAGTTGGGGGACGATGTAGCTGCCAGCGTAGGCAGTCTCGTTCAGTTTGACCGGTTTGCCCTGCTCGTCATCTGTGCCGCGCTGACCGGAACGGCGGTGGCCGTGGGCGGCGAGATCAGCTTCGTCGCCCTGTTGGCGCCGCACATCGCCAAGCAGTTGGTCGGGCCGTCTTTCGGCTCGGCTCTGCCGTTGTCCGCCTGTATCGGCGCGCTGATTCTGGTGGTGGCCGACTTGATCGCACGAACGGTGTTTTCACCGATTGACGTCCCTGTCGGCGTGTTTACATCTGCCGTCGGAGCGCCGTTTTTCATCTACCTCTTATACAAAAACCGCAATCGGTAAGTGAAAGGAGTCAGTCCCCATGCACGCCTTGGAAACCCGGCAGTTAACCTTGTCCTACGGAGAACGGAATATTATCGAGGAGTTGGATCTGCACATCCCCCACGGCAAGATTACCGTATTTATCGGCAGCAACGGCTGCGGAAAATCGACGCTGCTGCGCTCGCTGGCCCGGTTGTTGAAGCCGAAGGAAGGCGCTATCCTGTTGGACGGAGAAGCGATCGCCAAGCAATCCACCAAGGAAGTGGCCAAACGGCTGGCCATACTGCCGCAGGGGCCGAGCGCGCCGGAGGGGCTCACCGTCCTGCAGTTGGTCAAACAAGGACGCTATCCGTATCAAAGCTGGCTGAAGCAGTGGTCCAAGGAGGACGAGGAGATGGTGGCCAAAGCCCTGGAGGCGACCCGGCTCACCGCACTCTCCGACCATCCGGTGGACTCGCTCTCCGGCGGGCAGCGGCAGCGGGCCTGGATCGCGATGACGCTGGCACAGGGGACGGATACGATCCTGCTGGACGAACCGACCACCTATCTGGACATGTCGCATCAAATCGAGATTCTTGACCTGCTCTATGAACTGAACCAGACCGAACAGCGAACGATCGTCATGGTCCTGCACGATCTGAACCTGGCCTGCCGTTACGCTCACCACATCGTGGCCGTTCACGGTCAGACCGTTTATGCGGAAGGACGGCCGGAAGAAGTGATGACGGAAGAATTGGTGCGCAGGGTGTTTCAGATGGAATGCCAGATTACTCGGGACCCGTTGTATGGGACTCCCATGTGTATTCCCTTTAGCAAGTGCCGTCTTCAGGCGCAGGGATAAGAATAGCGCGGGGCTCAAAGCCTCGCGCTTTTTTTGCGTTGGTGAACATTGGTCATGGAAGCAGAAAAAAATGGGCTCGCTTCGTTCGTGGCACGCCGGCGTGGAAGCGGGGGATATCCGTCTCCACTCCAAAAAACGGCACGTCGACCAAAAAGGACTGGGGGCAGCTCAACGTAGCGTTTGGTCGAAAAGCGCGTGCCGTTTTTTTCCGTTCCGACTGGGTAGGCTTGCCAAGGCTTGCGCTCGCTCCATTTTTTTCTGCTTCTCGCAGCTTTATTCCCTTACCTGGAGAACGTTCGCGAGTTTGTACTCGAGTTCGATATAGATACACCCGTTCTGGATAATAGACAGCAGTTCAATTTGCATGATACGATACGTAACGTGAAGTCAGTGATGCAGGAGGCGTATATGAACAATTTTTATCTGCTCGACATCGAGTTTGAATATGGCGGACAAAAACAGGTCATTACTCCCGTGCTGCTTCAAGATGAGCGCGATACGATCCTCGTCGATTGCGGCTATCCGGATTTTGTGCCTCTCCTCGCGGATGCGGCTAGTCGGCACGGGATCAGGTTGGATTCTCTGACAAAATTGATTGTGACCCATCACGATATGGACCATATCGGTTCGCTGGCTGCATTGAAGCGGGCGTACCCGGGCATCGAAATCATTGCGCACGAGATGGAGGCTCCTTACATCGAAGGGGCGAAGAAGGCGTTGCGGCTTGAACAGGCGGAATCGACGTTTGACGTATTGCCCGCAGAGGCAAAGCCGCATGCACAGCAGTTTATTCGCTTCTTGCAGTCAATCGAGCCGTCTTCCGTCGATCGGACGGCAGCAAGTGATGAGCGGCTGCCTTGGTGCGGCGGCATCGACATCGTCCATACGCCGGGTCATACGCTTGGCCATATTTCGTTGTATCTTCCCGCCAGCAAGACGCTGATTGCGGGAGACGCCGTGGTCATTGAGGACGGAAAGCTGGATATCGCCAACCCCCAATACGCCTGGGATCTAAAGGAGGCTGTCCGTTCCGTCAAGCGGTTGCTCGACTATGAGATTGAGCAGCTCATTTGTTATCATGGAGGCTTGTTCCGCGGCGATGTAAAGCAATCGCTTCGGCAGCTCATCCATGCGTATAAGTAAAAGGGACCCTCTCACAGGGTCCCTGAGCAGAAGGCTTCTCTAACAGAGAAGCGCTTTTTATTACTGTTTCGATTCTTCAATTGCTTTTAAAATGATCGCCTGATTTTCCTTGAAAGTATCGTGTTTTTGCTTGATAAAGTCATCGATGCTCTTTTTCGAGGTAAAAAGCAGCAGGGTGTCTTTGGCGATATATCCGTTCGCTGGCTCCACTTTGCCGTTTTGGACAACATAGACATTCGACATCATTGCAGCCCCCTTAGAACCGATTGTACGTAGCGGATGACCAATGTATTTCCATTTGCGCTCATTATACCATCAAAAATATGCTCCTCACAACCTTTGAGTTTTTGCAGCCTGCTGCCCCCATCCAACGGGAATTGGAAGGAAATTACATATTCTCCCTCTTTTAATGTGAAGTACAGCATTTGCTTCGATTCCTTGTAGAAAATCAGCGGATTCGGATCGTTCAGCTGATAGGTAACCGCTACATATGAATCCGGATTGGACAGGTCGAAGGTCTCTCCCTTGCTGATGGAGGTTCTCCCGTCCGCTTCTTCGCAGACCATGAACTGTTCGCGGCGTTTGAACAGCGCGACAGCCGAACAGTCCCGAAAGCGCCCCTGTACGATATGTGTGTAGCTGCCAAGCGTCTGGGCAATCTCTCCTCCTTTTAGATTACTGCGGATCTCCGCCAAAAAGTTCCGCAGATTTCGTACCCGTTCAATCTTTAACATGCCTGTGACAGCCGATACAAATTCCGAAAAATCCTGGTAAGAAGCAGCCAGCCGCTCATTTTCCACCGCTTTTTCCCGGCCGGGGATCAGGACGATTCCCTGGCGCAGGATATCGCTGAAGAATGACTTCCACTCCGTGGCAACCCCTAACTGCAATTCCTTCACCAGATGTTTGTGAATACTCAGAATATCGTACAGAAAAGCCCAGACATACGGATCGACGTCGCCGACCGGTTTCAGTATGCCCTGCTCCTGAATGCTTTGAACATATTGGTAGATCTGCTCAATATCCGGCAGATATCCATGCTGCTGCTCGTAATCCGCGACATAGTCGTTCAATTGGCTCTGCACATCGCGAAAGTAAAATTGCAGCACCGTCTTTTCCACAAAAATCTGCGTAAATTTGCGGTTCGACAGGGCCTCTATGTATTCCAGATGGGTGACGGTCCGCTTGGCATCCGGCAGATATCTCCCTGATTTGTTGTGGATGAACAGCAGGTACATATGGCTTTCCCTCACCAGCCGCAAACAGTGGTCGACTGAGGATTCACCCGGTATGCTCGGCCCGAAACTGGGCTTTTCGTACATGATCGGTTCATGGCCCAGCTCGTTTAAAGCATCATACAGGGAGAGGCGCACCGGGTGTAAGCTGTCCTGGCCGACCGAACTGATAAAAACCTTGCATTTTACTGTCATACCACACTCCCCCCCTCTCGCCGTTCTATCAACAGGCATTCCCAGGCAAGCCGGGGCGGCAGAACCGCCCCAAAGACCATGCCCGCCTGCTTCACGCTTCTTCTTCTTCCCATTGGCTCAAGCGCTTTTCAAACACCGTACGCCAGCTCTCCGCCAGCTCATCCACCTCGAGTATCCGTCTGATCGCCTCGCCATTTTTCTTGTCATGGTACCTGGCGTGGTTGACAAAGGCGATTGTCACCGCTTTGGGATGGCGCTGCTGCAGTTTCAGCTCGCTGTCCGGGGCGACCCAGCCTTCTTTCAAAACGCGCAGATAAAAGCCGGTGTACCCTGTCTGTTCCATCTGCAGCGGCAGGTCGGGCAGATCCAATTTGAGCGCGACCTTGAAACAGGGCTTGCGGGGCTGGCTCACCTGGACGAGGGCCTCTCCCCATTGAAACACGTCGCCGATGCAGACGCCTTCCTCATCCAACCCGCTGACTGTCACATTCTCTCCGAAAGCGCCGCCGTCCAAGCGGCGTCCCAGCACCTTTCCAAAGTACGGGTAGCGATCCAGCGAGTAAACACAGACGGCTTTATCCAATCCGCCGTGATTTACCTTGTCGGCCTGCTCGTCACCGGCAAGGTTATGTGAGGAGAGAAAAACCGGCCCGGATACCGGCTCTTTAAAGATAGCGGTCGCCACCTCTTTCCCTCTGTACATCGCCTCCCGCGGCTTGCCTGTACGAAGCGATACCACCTTGATTGTCTTTGCTTGCATGACTCCTATCCCCTTTTAGGCAAAAGCCGCCTTGCATTACCGGCCCGACTTCCGCCCGCTTCTGCCGCCAGTTGTCTTGCGGGCTGCTTTGAGGGCTGCCCGTTTCTTTTTCTGATCATACTGCTTCTGGAACTGTTCGATCTCGTGCGCCAGCTTTTTTTTGTATCCCGGCTTTACCTTTTTGTTTTTCTTTAACGCCTGCTCCAGGGGAGCTGCTTCTTTCCGTTTGGCTGTCGTCTCTTCCCGCTTCTTCTGTTCACGCAATTGCGCGAAGTGAGCTTCCCGTTCGGCAGCGCGCTGTTTGCGCCCCTGATCCATGTGGCGTCCCGGAATCAACAGCTTCTCCTCGATTTCCGCCTTGGTCCCTTTGGCGAAGCGGGCCATGATGCTTTTCTGCCGCGGCGAGACCAGCGAGATGGCTGTCCCTCTCTGTCCGGCCCGACCGGTGCGGCCGACCCGGTGGATGTAGCTTTCCACGTCAGACGGAATGTCGTAGTTGAACACGTGGGTGACTCCCTCCACATCGAGGCCGCGCGCCGCTATGTCCGTCGCCACCAGGTACTGGAACTTGATCTGGCGAAAGCGCTCCATCAGCTGCTCCCGCTTGTTTTGCGACAGGTCGCCGTACAGAGCCTCGGCATCGTATCCCTGCTCTTGCAGACGGGCAGTCAGCACCTTGACGCGCTGCTGGGTATTGGCAAAAATAATCGCCAGGTACGGCTTCGTCTGCTCGATCAAATCCAGCAGGGCGTCCATTTTTTCCGTCTGGTTGACGACGTAGTATTCCTGTTCAATCGTTGCCACGGTCTTCTGTTTTTGTTCGATCTTGACGTGGGGCGGCTGATCCATGTAGCGGTGGGCAAGCTGTTTGACCTGATCCGGCATCGTCGCCGAAAACAGCAGAATCTGCCTGTTCTGCGGCGTTGACGCGATAATTCTGTCCACGTCCTCCAGAAAGCCCATTTCCAGCATCTTGTCCGCTTCGTCCAGCACCAGTGTGGAGATCCGGCCGAAGTGGAGGGTGCCGCGGCTCAAGTGATCCAGCACCCGGCCCGGCGTCCCGACCACGACCTGGACGGAGCGCTCCAGCTTATTGATCTGCCGTTCGATGTCGGTTCCGCCGTGCAGCGAGAGCGCCCTGACGTCCAGGTGCTTGCCCAGCTTTTCGATCTCCGCTTCGATCTGGATGGAGAGCTCCCGCGTCGGGGTGAGGATCAGCGCCTGAATGTCCCGCTTTTGCTGATCCAGTCGCTGAAGGATCGGCAGCACAAAGGCCGCCGTTTTTCCCGTACCTGTCTGCGCCTGTCCGATCACGTCCTTGCCGGACAGGATCAGCGGTATGGTCTCGGCCTGAATTTCTGTCGGCTGTTTATAGTAAAGGTCTTTGATTCCCTGCAGGATCTCCGCACGCAATCCCAGTGATGCGAATGTCTTTTGCATGTTGTCCACTTCCCTCCGGTATTCTCTATTTCGCCAGCTCGTAGATCGCCTGCGCGTAAATGGCGGTCGCCCGCAGCAAATCGTCGATCATGATGTGTTCATCCCGCTGATGGGCGCTGTCGGCACGGCCCGGGAACAGCGGGCCAAACGCCACTCCCACATCGAGGGCCCGTGCGTAGGTAGCTCCGCCGATGGCGATGATCCCTGCTTCCTCACCCGTCTGCTGCGTGTAGACGCGCTGCAGCGTCGTCACCAGGGGATGTTTGGGATCAACCCGATGCGGCGGCATATTTTCTATGACCTCCAGCTCTAGTGCCGCTTCCTGCAGATGCGCCAGCAGCTTTGGTTCCCAGCTTGCATACGGGTGGGAATGCGGATAGCGAATGTTGACGCGAAACTCGCTGCCGTCCACAGAGTCGTAGCGGATCACCCCGGTATTGAGCGTCAAGGGCCCCATCTCCGCATCGTCATAGTCAATGCCCAAGGCCTTGCCGTCATGCTGCCGGTACAGGTATGTATCCGAAAAGCTTACAAACTGCGAGGCCCTGCCGTCAAGCTGAAGCGTCCCCAAAAAGCGGATCAGCTCCGTTCCGGCGTTGATCCCCTTCCCTGGATCCATTCCGTGTACCGAGACCCCTTGCATCGTCAGCACGACCTGATCGGCCGCAATGGTCACCTCACCCGTCCGCCCTGCGTTCTGAAGATAGCGTCGGTAAGCGTCAGCCAGCTCTTCTGCCGTTTTGCCCGCAGGCCGCAAAATCGCCTGTCCGCGGTCGGGCACCATGTTTACCCGAAGCCCCGCTTCCAATGTCAGCAGCGTCGCATCGATCCCCGCTGAACGGGAGAGCCCCTGCGCCTCAAAGGCCTGCTTCGTCTGCCGGAAGATCAAATCGGTCATGCCCTTTTCCGCGTAGATCAACGGGAAGTCGGCATCCGGCGAAAAGCCCATCGTCGGCATCTCTTCCGTTTTAAAGTAGCGCTCCAGACACCGCCAGGAGGTCTCCTCATCTGTGCCAAAGATCAGCCTGACCCGTTTGCCGAGCGCAAGTCCCGACTCTTTGACGATCCTGGCGGCAAAGATTGCCGCCACCGTCGGTCCCTTGTCGTCAAGGGCGCCGCGAGCGACGATTTTTCCGTCGACGATCTCGGCCGCGTACGGCGGCGTCGACCAGCCGTCTCCCTCGGGTACGACATCCACGTGGCTCAGCACGCCGATCAGTTCCTCTCCCTGTCCGAACTGGGCATGCGCAGCGTAACCGTCCACGTTTTTGACCTCCATGCCGGCATCGGCACACAATTGGACAGCATAATCCAACGCTTGGGCGATCCCTTCGCCAAACGGAGCGCCGGAGCGGGCCGTCGCCGGATCAAGCACGCTTTTAATCTGCAAGAATCCCTGTGCGGCAGTGATCAGCTCCTCTTTACGCTTATGTACTTCATCCATCCAGTTTATGGAATTCGTTGTCATCTCGCCCCTCAACCCCTTTCCTGTCTTCCCTGCCGACAGAATCATCATATTCGTCGTCTTCATCCAGATCCAGCTCAACCAGACCGGCAGCCTCCGCCGGCAAGGCTTTTTTCCGGGTGAAAATCAGCTGGGCCTCTTTGATCTCCTCCCGGATGTTGTTCATTTCATTATCCAATGTATTGGAAGCTTTGGCAGCTTCGATGAGCCGCTGACGGATGTTCGTCGGGATGATGCCTTCGTATTTGTAGTTCAACGAGTGTTCAATCGTCGCCCAAAAGTTCATGCCCAAGGTGCGAATCTGGATTTCTACCGGTATGGTGACCTGACCGCGCGACGTCATCAGCGGATATTCCACCACGAGATGGTATCCGCGATACCCGCTCGCTTTCGGCTGTGTGACGTAATCCTTCTCCTGCCGAATCCGCATATCCTGGCGCTCCCGCAGCATCTTGACCACCTTGGAGATATCGTCAAGAAACTGGCACATGATGCGGATCCCGGCCAAATCGAGCAATTGCCAGCCGATGTTTTCATCTATTGCAACCCCCATGCGGGCCGCCTTGCTGTATATGCTGTTCACGGACTTGACTCTGCCCATGACAAACTCGATCGGGGAATGCTCATTTCTTTTTTTCCACTCATTGCGGATGTTTTTCAGCTTTACCTTTAACTCTTCAACCGCTTGCCCGTACGGCAGAAGGTACAAATCCCAGTCGATTTTCTCCACGACCCTTTCCCTCCGGAAGAGACTATATCTATATCATTATACATCTTTTGGACAATATCCTGTGAAAACAACTGAACAGAAGAAAAACTGTCAGGGAAAACAGCCTGACAGTCCTTTATAAGGATAACCTTTTTTGACGTCCAGCCTCTTTTTTCAAATACCAGATGTACATGAGCAGCGAACCCAGTACTACTGGCAGAAGCAGCAGGAAGATGTGCTGAAATACGCTGATGAGCGGCTGATTGCTTTGCCCAACAAGTAAAATTCCACACACAGCGACTGCAAAAGAACCGCCTATAAATTGACTTAACTGCGTCAGCCCTATGCCGGATCCGATCAGTTCCTTTGGCAATATACGGGATACTTCATTCGAAAGTGCCGAGGTAACGGCGGAAAATGACGGTGCGAAGATCATATACCCGGCTAAAATCACGAAGGCAGACAGGTGAATAAACAAGCTGAAAACGACCATGACAACTGCCAGCAAGACGTGCCCGCACAACAGGAACAGGGTATTTCCATACCGGTCAATCCAATGGCCAAACAATCTGGACAAAAGGGCAGACAGCATCGCGCCGGGGAAAAGCACAGTGCCGATCGCCGCCGCTTCCTTCTGGAAAATCCCTGCCAATGCCAGAGGCATCAGAAAAAGCATCGACATATTCAGCACAAACGCACAAAATGCTATGAGCAGTAATTTTCGATATCCCGAATTGCGAAATAAAACAGGCTGCAAAAACGGTTCTTTTACTCTGCGAAAATGACGTATACTCCACATGAGCGAAATCATGCTGATGAGTAATAACCATGCGGACTTCTGCTGCACAGCAACTAGCAGGCTCCCCGTCGCAACCGCAGTCAAAGCTGCCCCCAGGATATCAAATCGGACCGCTTTTCCGGATTCTTGGGGAAGCAGCTTCCACAGAATAGGAGCCAATGGAAACACCAGACACGTGACGAGAAAGAGTCCGTTCCAACCGAAGAATTCTGTGATCATCCCTCCCGCTACCGGACCCAGTCCGAACGCGAGTGCAGCAGCGGAGGCAATCATGGACACGGCTCTGCCTCGGCGCTCATACGGCACGTAACGGCTGGCAAGAACCATCCCAAGACCTGGTACGGAACCTGCTCCACTGGCTTGCATCAGTCGGGCCGCCAGGAGTATGTCAAAATGATGGGCAAGATACCCGAGAATCGATGAAATTCCCAAGAGACCAAGACCGATGGATAAGAGCATTCGGATGGGAATATAGTCAGACAAACGGCTGAATATCATCGTTGACATGGCGAAGACGATCGAATACCCCGAAACAATCCAGGATCCAGGTCCCGCTGTTAGATGGAGTTCCTGAATGATGCTGGGAATCGCAACATTGAACATAGTCGTGTTCATCAGAACCAAAAACGTCCCAATCGACCACACGGGCATGACGACTTTATCGTTCATCTTGGCACCGCCGATCATTCCTGTAGTGTAGACAGCTTTGTTCTTCCGAGTGTTATTTTGATATTTCTGAAAACAACATACTCCAGCACACTCCCGTTGTCAAATGCCGAAGTGTTTTGCTTCCATCGCGGCTTCAATCGGAGGATCCCAAGAAAAAAGCTTATAGAGCCCGTACCATTTGGCACTGTCTCTATAAGCTTACAGCCTGGATGGACTGATTTACTTGATGGCCTCCTGCAAGAAGGACAAATGAACGAATCCGTCGATGTTGTCGGAGGTTGTGTAACCCGCTTCTTTGCTGATCGCAGCCATCTCTTTTAATACCTGTTCATTTACCTCGTATGTGGCTTCGCTGCGCTCCATCGCCGCCTTGATTTCGGACTCCTTCAATTCCTTCCCGGTCAGGTCCTTAATGTGTTTGATTAACAGCTGCACGGCCTCGTCCGGATGCTGCTGGATAAATTCCACCGCCCGCACATGCGCCTTCAGCAATTTTTTGGTTAGTTCCGGGTTGGCCTCGGTAAACGATTTGGTCCCCACTACCACAGTGTTTGTCGATTCTTTGCCCCAGGCAAATTGATCCCAGTTCAGCAGCAGCTTGGCGCCAGCCTTCTCCTCCAGGTTGACGCCCCACGGCTCTTGCGTCGCTGCGGCGTCCACGTTCTTCTGCAAAAACAGCGTAGCGGTGTCAGCCGGCGCCTGTGCCAGCATCTCAACTGTGCCGCCGCTGCCCTTCACGTTCAGGCCGACGTCTTTTAATGCCTTGCGCAGCATGATGTCCTGCGTGGAGCCGATCACGGGAATCGCTACCCGTTTGCCGTCGAGATCTGTGAGCTTGTCGATGCCTGCGTCGCCCCGCACTTCCAGGACGGCACCGCCGTTTACCGCCCCGGCCAGGAGCTGATGAGCCGGATTTTTCAAGTAGTTGTTCATCGCAGGTCCCGGTCCGACATAGCCAAAGTCGATCTGTCCGGTTGACATCGCCTCCATAAACAGACCGCCGTTGGGAAAGGTCTGCGTCTTTAAGGTGATTTGGTCGCCTAACTCCTCTTGAAAAAATCCCTTTTCCAATCCGACAATTGCTGCCATGTGGGTCAAATTGGGAAAATACCCCAATTTGACGGTATCTGCCGGTTTTCCTGCGGTCTCTTTCCCCCCTCCGCAGCCCGCGACCAGCAAGCTGACAGTCGCGATCAGACTTATAAGTGCTTTGCCGAGATGCTTTTTCATCACCATTTCTCCCCCTGTTTTGTATCTATTGCTCTTTACAGCTGCGCGGAGATCCCCCACTTTTTCATCACGGATCGTTCCATTCGCATAAACACTTGGTTGTCTATGATCGTGCCGATGACGCCGATGATGATCATGACCGACAAGACGAGGTCCATGGACTGAAGCGCCCGCCCCATCTCGAGCAAGTGCCCCAAACCTCCGCTTGCGCCGACCAATTCACCTGCCATCAGCGCCCTCCAGGCAAACGCCCAAGCTACGCGCAAACCGGAGATCAAATGCGGCACGGAAGCCGGCAAAATCACGGTGCGCAGCAGGTGAAACCCGCTTGATCCCATCGTTTTCGCGACCCGCAAAAACAGTCCCGGCACATTTTTAAAACCCGTGCTGGCGGATACCGTCATCGTCCAGGTCGCGCCGATCGTGACGATAAACAGAATCGCTGTTTCGCCCAAGCCAAACCACACGATGGCAAGCGGCAGCCAGACGATGCTTGGCACGGATTGCAATGCCGACACGAGAAACCCCAAGGTGTCATCTACCCACTTGAAACGGGCGATCAGATAGCCAAGCGTCAGCCCGACGGTGATCGCAATGACAAAACCGAGCGCCAGCCGCGAAAGCGTTCTCCCGGTAGCTTCCAGAATCCGTCCGTCGGCGATCCCTTGAAACAACGTCCCCAGCACGGTTGCTTCCCCGTGGCTTGAGAACAGAAGCGGCGGCCACATAATCGCGGGAAACAGGCCTGATTTAGATATCGCTTCCCAGATGATAAAGAGGATCGCCGACATGAGCACCCTTCTGAAGACGGTAATCATCCCCCATTTCCTCCTTCAACACTTTCTCCATTTCCTGCTCCAGACTGGCGAGAATTCGCCTTTCCAAATGGACCAGCACATTGTCCGACGGGTTGCGCGGAAACGCTGCCTCGACCAAAAATTCTTTCTTCAAAATCCCCGGCCGGGTGCCCATCAGCGCGATCCGCTGTGACAGCATCACCGCTTCGCGGATATTGTGGGTAATAAAAATAATCGTCTTTTTGGTCTTTTGCCAAATTTCCTGCAACTCGTAATGGAGAACCATGCGGGTCTGTTCATCCAGGGCCGCAAAGGGTTCATCCATCAGCAGGATATCCGGATCCATCACCAGAGCCCGGGCAATCGCCACCCGCTGTTTCATGCCGCCCGACAATTCGTGCGGAAACGCCTTGCTAAACCGGCCGAGATGAACCATTCGCAGGGCATCCATGGCTTTTTCTTCTGCTTCTTTCCGCTTCATTTTTTTCAACAACAGGCCGTACATGACGTTTTCCAAGACATTCATCCACGGAAATAATCCGGATTCCTGAAACACGACAATCCGATCCGGCCCTGGCCCCTTGACCTGCTGTCCATTGACCAGCAGCTTCCCTTCGGTGGGAAACTCCAGACCCGCAATAATGTGCAGAATGGTCGATTTTCCACAGCCGGATGGACCAATCAACGAGAGAAACTCCCCCCGCTTTATCGTCAAATTGATATTCTCCAGAACTTGTAAGGATTGACCATTATCTTTTTGAAACAGCTTGTTCACCTGCTGGAGTTCGACTTGCATGAGTGTCTCCCCCTACGATATTTATCTAAGTCCAAGTTATCAAGTTGGAATTATAGGGATTATTATTCTAGATTCCTTTTGATCTGTCAATGGCTTTTTTGCGCCTATTCGGAGAATTAAAAAAGGACCGGCAATCCGGTCCCTCACCTCTCACCTATTCGCTTATCCCCTCCTCCAGGCTGAATCGGGATACGGAATCCCGCAGCGCCTCCGCCAGCCTGACGACCTCTTCCGTTGAACGGGCTATCAAGCCCATCGCCGCATTCTGTTCTTCGATCGCCGCGGAAATGTTCTGCATGCCGGCTGAAGCCTCTGCCGAAGCCGCCGACACCTCCTTGGCGAAGGAGACCACTTCCAGCGCGCTGGCGTTCATTCGTTCGACCGCCATGCTGACTCCTTCTATCCCGTTTGTGACCAGGCCGATACTCTCCTCAATGCGGGAAAACAACTCCCCGGAATGCCGCGCCGTGTTTAGTCCGACGGCGACCTTGGAGCATCCCCGCTCCATCTGCTCCACTGCCCGAACCATTCCCTGCTGGACTTCTGAGATCATCGCAGCGATCTGGTCGACAGCCTGATTCGTCTGCTCTGACAGCTTCCGCACCTCTCCTGCGACCACGGCAAACCCCCTGCCCTGTTCACCGGCACGCGCCGCTTCGATAGCCGCATTGAGCGCCAAAAGATTGGTCTGTGAGGCGATCTGGGCGATCACCTGGGTAATCGAGCTGATATCGTCAGAGCGGCTCGCCAACGCTTGGATCACGTCGCCAGTCTGTTTGACAGCATCGTCAATTTCCTGCATTTCCTGGACAACGGCCTGAATCGCCGTGCGGCCCGCCTGGGAATCCAGCTTCATGCTCGCCGCCGACTGGGCGACATCCGAAGAATTTTGATTGACCTGCTGCACTCCCGCCGACAAGTCTTCGGCCAATGTCAGGGTTTCCCCCATCTTGACGACCTGCTGGTCGGCTGTCTTCACGACGGACTCCACGATCCGCACCATCTGCTCTGTCGATGCAGAGATATCGGCCGCATTGCCGCTGATATCGCGGGTAGAGCCAAAGACGGAGACGGCAACTTCCTGGACCTGCATCAGGATCTCCGTCAGCTGGGTCCGCATCTGCTTCAGAGAGCGAACCACTTCGCCAATCTCATCCTTGCGGCGCAGATCGGCTGCATCGAAGGTGACGAGGAAATCGCCGGTTCCGATCCGTTTGGTCGCTTCCGCCATGCGTCCCATCGGTTGGCGGATCTGCCTGGCCGTCCAAGCGGCAATCACCAGCACGACGACCAGCACGCCGCCGTTAAACAGCAGGATGGCATTGCGAATTTTGTTGGGCCCGCTCATGATCTCGCTCATGTCCATCTCGGCCAGGATCGCCCAGCTCTCTTTCCCCATCTTGAGCGGAGCGTACGAGACGATCACCGGCTCGCCGCGAAAATCGACTGCTTGCACAGTGGCCGGCTGCTGATCCGTATCCAGCGCCCGCTCGGCGACCGGAGTGTCGACCTGCAGTGTCAGCAAACCGCTCGAGCCCCCGAATTGGTCCAGTCCGCTGCGAAGAGTCTTGTCTTTTCCAATCAAGTAAATCTTGCCCGTCTCTCCAAGTCCGGCCCGTTGGTTCAACAGGTTAGTCAGTTCCTGCAAAGGCACCTCTGTCACCAGTTGGCCGATCATTCTCCCTCTGTCAAAGATCGGCGAGGACATAAAGATGCCCGGTTGACCGCCCGACGCCTCATAGCGGCTGACATCGGTCATTTCGTTGCTCAGCCCTTTTGCCGCCTTTTGGGCAATTTGTCCCAGAACAGAGTCTTTATACGCACCGGTAAAAAGATTGGTGCCAAAATCATTCTGGGGATTCACCTCATACGTAACATTGCCAAATTCATCAATCAGGTACAGATTGGTGAAACTAAAGCGGGTCAAGAACATCTTAAACTCTTTGCCGTATACCGTTTCGACATCCTCGTATGCCGCTGAAGCAACACCCTGCTGCCACACTTGTTCAAACGCCTGCAGGGCGGCGACGACGGAGCCGGATCCGGTGAACATCTCCAGGTTGTTGGACCGTTCCCTAAAATACGTTTCTACCTGTTCCTTGCGGCTGTTTCGCAGCGCCTCCAGTTTTTCACTGCTTTCTTTTAGAAGCTCACTCTTTGTCTGCAGGTACGAAAACACACCTGCTGCTGTCAGCGGAACAATTCCGACCAACAGAAGGATAATCAGTAGACGCGCCCCCATCTTCATCACATAGCCCCCTCCGTTTCCGAAGTGCGAAAAAATCCTCTATAACTTTCTGACTATGCAAAATATTTTCAACTATATCAAAAGTTAGGGCATTTTTGGGACTATGTCAATGCTTTTCTCCTAGAGGAACACGAAAAAACCTATACTTAGCAGGACTCTCGTATCATGGCAATCTCGTCGCAGCAAGGTAGCTTGGAGCAATTGATGCAGTCTTTCCACACTTTTTGCGGCAGCGTTTCCTTTGCAACCACATAAAAACCGCACTTCTCAAAAAACTCCTTTTGATAGGTCAGCGCCAGGACGCGCTTTACTCCCAAATTCTTGCACTCCTCGACCAATGACAAGACGAGCCGCTTGCCTACCCCCAGGCCTTTTGCCGATTCGGAGATGGCCAGCGAGCGGATTTCCGCCAAATCATCCCACAGGATATGCAATCCGGCAACCCCGACCACCTTGTCTTGGTCAAAAGCAACGAGAAATGACTGGAGGTTTTCCAGCACCGATATTTTTGTCCGCGGCAGCATCAAACCTTGGCGGGCGTATTCATTAATGATCGAAAGCATCTGGTCAATGTCTTTCGTTGTCGCACGGCGAACAGCTAGTGCGCTGGTTGTGTTCATTTACAAACCCTCCACCCATCTGAATAATTATTCGATATAATATATAAATATACATATGCAAGCTTGTCTCGTCTAGCACTTTTTTGGCCGCTCAAAATGTGTGCATGTTCCCCGGACGGCATCCGGGGTGCCGTATTGGATGACGCCGGCACCCCGTTCTGGCACTGGCCGCCGTTCGGACCGGACAGCGCCGTTTCTCCTCCGGATGGATATGCTATAATGGGATGAATGGAGGTGTGTGCCTTGACTACCCGCAGGGAACGAAAGAAAAAGGAAACGCGACAACGGATTTTTGACGCCGCGATCAGCTTGTACAAAGAACACGGATTTGAAGCAACGACGATCGACATGATCTCAGAGCGCGCTGATGTCGCACGCGGTACGATCTTCCTGCATTTCACTTCCAAAGAAGCGATCCTTGCCAGTTGGGGCTACGAGCGGATTCGGGAAATTGAACGGCGGCGCGAGGAATGGGATTTCGGGGAGAGCTGCAAGCAAAAGGTGCTGCGCATCTACAAGATCTTAAACGAGGTAAACGTGCGGAACTTTGATCTGATCAAGGTGCAGATCGAGTCCTCGATGAAGCACCGCAAAGTGAAGGAGTCCGAGAAAAACATTTACTTCGAACTGCGGGAACTGTTTGCCGATCTGATCGAAGAAGCCCAGGAGAAGAAGCGGCTCAAAGCCAAATTCAACCCCTTGGTCGCCGCCAATATGCTGGAGAACATTTATTACAACGCCCTGTACGATTGGGTGCAAAGCGACGGAGCATGGGCTTTGGAAGAAATCATGGAGGAAAAGGTCTCCATTGTATTTGAAGGCCTTGACTTGTAAAGGCAGTTCCATTTTGAAAAGCGAGAGGAGAACGAACGCATGGCAGATTTAAAAGAACCCACGATGGAAAACCTGACCATCATCATTGAGGGCATTAAGGCCAAACTCAACATGGCCAATACGTCAGTGATGCGCCCCGAGGACTTCGACCTGTCCGGCTACGACGATTTGCTCTACCTGTACAACATGGTGCAAAAAAAGAGCCATTTCAGCATTAACGAAATGACGGCAATCGTCGAAGAGCTGGGGGCCATGCGCAAGCAGGCGTAATGCCGACGACGAAAAAGTACGCACGCTTCTGCTTAAAAAAGAGGCAGTCCCGGCTTGTTCGGGACTGCCTCTTTTTCTCCTCTTGCAGACTTAGTGATTGACGATTCCCTCACGCTGTTCAGCGTGAACCTCCTGCTCAGGCACTTCATACCCTTCCTTCCAAAGCAGGTAGCGGATACTGTCGATCAGCGCTTCCCAGCTCGCTTCGATGACGTTGGTTGAGACGCCGACGGTGCTCCACCGCTCTCCGCCGCGAACCGACTCGACGAGCACGCGAACCTTGGCCGCCGTCGCCCCGTTTTCATCCAGCACGCGGACTTTGTAGTCGGCCAAATGCATCTCGGCCAGGGACGGGAAGTAATCCTCAAGCGCTTTGCGCAGTGCGTTGTCGAGCGCGTTGACCGGACCGTTCCCCTCGGCCGCCGTGTGCACCAGCTGGCCGTTGACCCGCAGCTTGACCATCGCCTCCGAAGAGATCGAGTGTCCGGTCTGCTTTTCAATCCAGATCTTAAACGATTCGACAGTAAACAGCTCCCGGGTCTGTCCAGATGCTTCCAGCAGCAGAAGCGACAGGGATGCTTCTGCCCCTTCGTACTGGTATCCCTGGAATTCCCGCTCCTTGACCTGGCGAATGACTTCCTTTGCCTCGGGCTGGTTCCGATCCAGTGAGATGTTCCATTCGTCCACCTTGGCAATCAGGTTGCTCTGTCCGGACAGTTCTGACACGAGCACGCGGCGGCGGTTGCCGATCAACTCCGGTTCGATGTGCTCGTACGTCTGCGGGTCTTTCAATACGGCACTGACGTGAATGCCGCCTTTATGGGCAAAGGCGCTGTTGCCGACGAACGGCTGATTGGTCGGCAGCACCAGATTGGCGATCTCCGCAACATAGCGGGCGACCTTGGTCAGCTGATTCATCTGGTCCGGCTCCACACAGCGATATCCCAGCTTTAACTGCAAATTGGGGATCACCGAGACTAGATTGGCATTGCCGCACCGCTCCCCGATCCCGTTAAACGTGCCCTGCACCTGGGTCGCTCCGGCCTGGACCGCTGCCAGGGAGTTGGCGACAGCCAGTTCGCCGTCGTTGTGGGCGTGAATCCCAATGGGCACTTGCCGTTCGGAGCGAACTTTGCTGACCACTTCAAATATCTCCTGAGGCAGACTGCCGCCGTTCGTATCACACAGCACCAGCCAGTCAGCTCCCGCCGCTTCCGCCGTTTTCAGCACGCTCATCGCGTAGTCCGGATTGTGTTTGTAACCGTCAAAAAAATGCTCCGCGTCAAAGATAACGGTGAGCCCGTTTTGCTTTAAATACTGGATGGAGTCGGAGATCATCCGCAGGTTTTCTTCCAAGGTCGTCTTCAGCGCCTCCGTCACATGCAGATCCCACGACTTGCCAAAAATCGCGGCCGCACTCACTCCGCTCGCCATGATCGCCTTCAGGTTGTCGTCCTCCGCTGCAGCGACTCCCGGCCGGCAGGTACTGCCAAACGCCGTGATTCGCGCATTCTCCAAGGGGATCTCTTTTACTTTCTCAAAAAACGCCATATCCTTCGGATTGCTGCCCGGCCAGCCGCCTTCGATAAAAGGAACGCCGAATTGGTCCAATTGTTTGGCAATTTTCAGTTTGTCTTCTACGGACAGGCTGATGCCTTCTCCCTGTGTTCCGTCGCGCAAGGTCGTGTCGTACAGGCAAATTTTCTGCTCTTTCATGGTTTCCATCTCCAAACTCCTGTCGTCAATCTATTTCTGCAATTGTCTAGCTATTCGGCATATTATCTTTCAGTATACCACAGCTTATCCAGCAAAAAAAGAGCGTGAACCGCTCTTTTCCCAAGCCAATTAGACGTTTTGATGAACAAATTCGGCCGTCACCGCGATCGCTTCTTCCAGCTGCGGGCTGGTGCCGGCAAACGGATGCCGAGTATTCCAGGTGTGATCTCCGCCGCGAATCCAGTAGAGCCTGCCGTGAGCAGCCGCCTGGTGAAGCTTCTCGGCCCCATTCACCAACCGGGCGTAGTCCTTGTCGCCCTGTACGATCAGCAGGGGCTGCGGCATATCAGCCACCTTGGCGGGCAGATCGTACTCCTCCCTATGCTGGTCCACATCATCGATCACCACGCGGGAAATGGGCATCTGCTGTCCGGTTCGGGCGTTGGCGATATACCCGACACCCTCCGCTTTGATCTGTTCCCGCAGGGCGGCATCAAACAAGTCGACGTTGGCAATTCCGTTCCAGGTAATCACGCCGGTTACAGCCGGATTGTGGGCCCCGAACAAAATCGCGTCACCGCCGCCCTTGCTGTGTCCCATGACGAACAGCTTCTCCCGGTCCAAACGGGACGAAGCCGGCAGCCGCCCCTCGCGCAAAGCGGCGAGCAGCGCTTGAAGATCAGCTACTTCCCGGGCATACGTGTTCACCGCAAACTTTTCCAGTTCGCCAAATTCTGTCAGACTCTTGCCCACGCCGTTGCAGGAGAAGTTGAAGCGAATGACGGCAATCCCGCGTTTGGACAATTCCTCCGCCGCGTACGGAAAGCTTCCCCAGTCCTTAAATCCCTTAAACCCGTGGCAAAAAAACAGCACGGGCAATGCCTCGCCGCCATCCTCCGGAACGTGCACATCGCCGCGAATGACCAATTGATCCTCCAAGGGAATTTCAAACGAATGGATCACACTCCAACCACCCTTCGCTTTTTTTTCGATTATACGGTTTTCCGCTGCCCCGCGTCCAACGAAAAAAGCGAAAGCCAGCCGCTTTCGCTCTTCTTCTCATCCATTATTTTTGCTGCTCCATGTACAGTAGCGCGCTTCGCCCCAGCACCTCGGCACTGATCAGCATCGCCCGCTCGTCAATGTCAAAACGGGGATGGTGGTGCGGATAGGCAGCGCCTACCTCGGGATTTCCCGCCCCGATAAAGACAAACGCGCCCGGCACCTTCTCCAGGTAGTAGGAGAAATCCTCTCCGCCCATCGTCGGGGTCATTTGCTCTACCTTCTGCTCTCCGCAGACGGCAGATGCTGCGGCGCGAACAATTTCAGCTTCGGCAGGGGTATTGACGACTGCAGGATAGCCGCGGGTATACTCTACCTTGGCGCTTCCGCCCAGCATGGCAGCCGTACCTGCGACGATTTCTTTCACCCGCTGTTCGGCGCGGTCCCGCACCTCTGGTGAAAAAGAGCGGACCGTCCCGGTCATCCGGCAGGAGTCGGCGATGACGTTGTTGTTGTCGCCGGCGTTAAATGTGCCAACCGTGACGACGACGCTGTCGATCGGGCTGATATTGCGGCTGGCGATCGTCTGCAGATTGGTGACGACCTGGGAACCGATCACAATCGAGTCGATCGTCTCCTGCGGAACGGCGCCATGTCCGCCTCTGCCCTGGATGTCAATCGCAAAGTCGTCGACACTGGCCATGATCGGTCCAGACGCAATCCAGACATGGCCGTACGGGCATGACGACCACAGATGGGCGCCGAAGATCGCATCCACTCCATCCAGTGCCCCGTCTTCCACCATCGCAATCGCACCGCCGGGGTTTTCTTCTTCCGCGTGCTGAAAGACAAAGACGATATTCCCCGGGATCTCGGCACGGTGCTCGGCCAGCACGCCGGCCAGCCCCAGCAGTCCGGAGGTGTGGGCGTCGTGACCGCATGCGTGCATCACGCCCGGCACCCGCGATTTATAGGGGACATCCTTTTGATCCTGAATCGGCAGTGCGTCAAAATCTGCCCGGATGGCGACAGTCGGCCCCGGCTTTCCGCCCTTCAACAGCCCGACAACTCCCCTGCCGCCGACGCCGGTACGGATCTGATCCAGGCTATATCCCCGCAGGATCTCGGCAATCATCGCCGGTGTCTTCTCCTCTTGAAAAGACAGCTCCGGATACTGGTGCAAATGGCGGCGCCAGCTGATCACCTGCTGTTCCCGTTGTTTCAGAAGTTGGCCCAACCGCTCGTGAAGCTTGTTTTCCATCGCTGTTTCCCCTTTCTATATTTCTCTCCTTTTTTATCTTATCAGAATGGATGAAGAATTCACCAGAATTCCGATGGAAAAGTTCATTGTGCGGGGCTGTTTTTGGTTAAGCCCCGCGGATTTTGCCGTCATCCTTAAGGTGCCGTTTGCCATTGCAAGGTTGGGTACTCGCTATTTGCTCCCACTAGCCCTCCGACGCTCATGGTTCCATCAACCTGAGTATTGGCAAACGAGCGGCTTACTGTTGCGCCTTGCCCCACACTTCCGACGAGTCCACCGGAATAAGTGAAAGAACATTTACCCGTTACTTTTCCTTGGGCGTATGCATCTGTAACGGTTCCTCCCTGCATAATGCCTACCAGGGTTCCGGTGTTGGAGAAGCCTGTTACCTTGGCATCTACCAGTCCAATATTGCTGATGCGAGCATTACCGCTGATGCTGCTGAACAATCCAACACCCCTAGTATCCGGTAGATTAATCTTCAATCCGCTGATTGTGTGCCTTTGACCGTCAAACGATCCGGTAAAGGCATTTTCGACAGTTCCGATCGGCTGCCAGCTTGAGTTGGCGTTGTACTGACTGAGGTCGATGTTTTCCACCAGGATAAAATGGGAGGACAAGTAGTTTCTTACCTTATCTAACTGTAGAACCGCGCCTCCTCCCGACAACCCCAGGTTGTTAAATTTTGCAATCCCGCCGACGGCATTCACCGCCGCAGTTCCTGTCAGCGAAGCGTTCCCCGGCTCCGACTTGACGGGTAATCGCATGATTGGGCAAAAACGTTCCGTCCCCATAGCCGTTGACGTATCCTGCTGCTGTCGCGACGGCAATCTCCCGGGCAAACCAGTCTGACGTATGTACATCAGAAAAATGGGCAGCGGCCTGCTCGTTGAAACCAACTGCCCGATTGATGAGCGCAACCATCTCCGCTCGGGTGATCGGGTTGTCCGGAAGGATGCTGCCGTCGCTGTATCCTCTTAGCAGTCCCTTGTCCAGCCAGCGTTCGAGCACTTGCTTCGCCCAATGACGTTCCAGTTCCGCGCCGGAACGTTCCGATTGTGCGGCTTGAAGTGGTATCATTAAAAATACCAGAAGGAACGCCAATAACCAGGACCCTACTCTTCTATATACCAATTTTTTCACTCCCTAATAAAAAAATTCAAAAAAATGCCAAAAAAAGATACGTTTATTATATCACGAACCCCTCCAAAAAAATCGTCTCTTCATCTGTAAAGCTGCACATCTTGAGCCGGCCGCAGGGCGCAGGCGCGGTAAAAAAACCGGAACTGGTCAGTCCCGGCCTCATTTGGTTTGCTGTTATTTTCCCCCTTGTTTGACGACGTTGGCCGCTTGCGGACCGCGCTGCCCATTGACGATGTCAAACGTCACCATCTCGCCTTCCTCCAGATTGCGAAAACCGCTGCCGGCAATCCCGGTGAAATGGACGAATACGTCACCGCCGTCCGCTTTTTCGATAAACCCGTAGCCCTTCTCCTTGTTGAACCATTTTACTTTACCGTACATCTAATGTTCCTCCCTTGCATGCGAGCAATTAAGCTTTTGTTTATCCTATGCACGCAGCCCGTAAGGTGAACTCTCTCCGCATGGAACAACCGCAATTTTTGCAAAGGGCACAAGCCCGCTGCCGCCGAAACGGAGGCAAAAGTGAAACCAGGACAGGTTGCTGACGGCTCTTCGTTCAGGTTGGCCTATTCTTCATTGAATTAGGTATCCCGCTGAGAACAGGATTGTTTCAATCCCATAGAATGTAAAGAAAGCACAGAGAGGGGGGAGCCATCATGGGATTTTTCGAAGCCTTCGATGATTTTCTCATCGTTCTGGTGTTGTTTATTCTGCTGGTAATTGTTGCTATGAGTGAAAACTAATCATTGACTTTAAGCAGATAAACACGACACGTTTTTACCGCCAATCACAAAACGCTCTTTCTGGCCGCTGCCAGGAAGAGCGTTTTGTCTTATTGTTCGATGAGCTGTTCCCGCTTGCGGACAAGCTCGTCCACATCCACCTTCATATCCAGAGCGGCAAAGATCCCGGTGTAGTACTCCTCCACCTGTTCGATTACCTGCTGTCTCGAGCGCTCTACCATGTCGGCAAAGGCGGCGGCAAAGGCATCGGCGAGCCGCTCTCCGCCCGCCTCCAGGTAGGCGGCTACCGGCTGCTGAAGCAGTTTCTCCAGCTCATCGCGGACTTTTTTCTTGCCTTCTCCTTCGAAAAAGTCCTTCGTATTCTTAAAATACTGCAGGGCTGGCTGAAATTTCGCCGGCGAAGCGTCAGGCAGGTGCTCGGCAAATTCAGGCGTTTCCACTTTGCAGTCTGTATAGGGGGAGAGTGAAAGACTGCCGGCATCGTGGGCGAGTTCCTTCCCCCACTGTTCCATCAGCCGCCTGCCGCTTTTGTTAACCTGTTTCTCCAGCCTTAAGGCAGTGGCCCGCAGCTCCTGGCCCAGATCGTAGCTGACGGATCGGAGCAGCTCCTGCAGGGAACCTTGCAAGGCCTGCTTCAGATTCCTGCCGTCATCAATTATCACCGACGGGTTAAATGCATAGTTAAACAATTCGCCAAACCGGAAGAACAACCGCTGCTTGACGTAGAACAGCAGTTCCTCCCGCTCTTTGGCCAGATCGCGTTCCTCTGAAGCGGCGGACACGGATGTTACCCGCATAATAGCGGATTGGCGGGCCGCTTCTGCCTGTTGCCGGCGCAGCTGTCTGGCTTGTTCCCCCTCCTGTGCCGCTGCGATCATCTCGCCCAGTGTCGCTTTGGCACGGCGGATTTCGCCGTTTGCCGCCTCCACCGACATCTGCGTCAGTTCTTCGATCGTGAACTGCGAAAAATCTCGTTCAAAGTCCAGCAGGCCTGAGAGCGCTAGGGCCTGCCCGGCTTCCGGAAGCGGATCGCCCTCGCCTGTTTGCGTGCGCTGCCGGTATACTTTTTCCGCGGAGGCCGACAGCTTGCCCTTTTCATGCAGCCGGGCCAATAGCGCCGTCTGGCTCGACACCGGATACAGGCGCGGGTGGCGAATCCCGCAGGAGAGCAGATTTTTTTCGATGTGCTGCAGGACATCGTCCAGTTCTTCCCGGGATGCGGCGAGATCGGCAGCGTTGACGAGGAAGAACATTTTATCCAGTTCAAACGTGTCCTTGACCCGCCCCATCTGCAGCAGGAATTCGTGGTCTGCCTGTGAAAACGCGTGGTTGTAATACGTGACGAACAGCACCGCATCGGCGTTTTTCATGTAGTCGAAGGCGACCCCGGTATGGCGGGCGTTGATCGAATCGGCGCCCGGCGTGTCTACCAGAATGATGCCCTGTTCCGTCAGCGGACAATCGTAGAACAGCTCGATGTACTCGGCAAAACAAGCTTTGTCCTCTTTGGCGACAAAGCTTTTAAACGCTTGCATGTCGACGATCAGTTCGCCGCCGATGTGCTCTCCCATTTCCGGCATGCCCTTTATGACCGCTTTTAAAAACGAGTAGTGCGGCTTTGCCGCCGGCGCGATCTGTGCTACGTCAATGCCGTTCACCGCATTCAGCCCGTCGTGCAAATCGGCAGCCTGAATGCCAAATACCGCAAGCGAACGGAGCACATCTCCTTCTATCGCTTCTTCCGTTTTGAGCACCACCCTGACAGTGCCGTGCGGACGTTCCGGCGTAGTCGGCAAGATTTTATTGATTGCCGCCGTCGTCGGGTTTGGGGAAACCGGCAGCACCATATCTCCCATCAATGCGTTGGCAAACGAAGATTTTCCCGCGCTAAACGCTCCAAACAAGGCAACGGTAAAACGGTTAGCCTCCAGTCTGTCGGCTCGCTCCCGCATCGCCTTGGCTTGTGCCAGCATGCCCGGCACATGGGCAATCTGCTCGCTTGCGCTGCGCAGCCGATTCGCTGCGTCCAGCAGCTTCGCTTTCGATTGATTCATTGTTTGTTTACTCTCCCTCTAGCAGTATCGCACAGAGCCGTGCTCTTGCGTCCTCTTCCCGTTTTGACAAAGCTTCAAGTGCTTGGTGGGCTTCCATCAAGCTGCGCAGTTGATCCCGTTTGTGATCAAGTTCTTGGCTCTCCTCGCGGACGGCAGCGGACAAGCTTGCCGTCACCTGTCCGATCAGCTCCAGGCCGACCCGCCGGTACTCCGCCTTTACTGCATCGGATATATCCTTGCAGTAGTTAAGCACGTATTCACGGGTGCCGGCGCCCTCCTTCACCTGTCCTGCAAGCATCTCGGGCGTCACCTCGATATTGACGGCGTGCACAGCGGCATGGAACGCTTCGTCGCGGAGGCCGTACGCCTCCGGGAACTTGGCGATCAGCTGTTTAAAATGCCAGTCGAGGTTGGACGCCACTTTCTCCCTGAAATCCCCGAGCAGCGCCTCTAACCTCGCGGCACGCTCCTCTTCCGTCTTTTTTCCGGAGAAGAGCAACCCGACTTTAAAGCCCGGCTTGCGGCTTTCCAGGTAGCGTTCTGCCGCTTCATTGGTGCTGTAGTAAGTGAGTCTGGCATTGTCCAATAATTTGGAGAGCTCGCTCTCCATCTCTTCCTCGGCTGTCTTCACCCGGATGGAGAGGTTATTTTGCCTGGTCTCCACTGCCAGGAGTGCCAGGTTTACATCATCGCGGCTGCCGACGTCCACTCCTTCGACCTCGACAGTAAGAGCTTCTTCCCACTTCTGACGCTCGCCTTCCTGCTGCCTGGCAAGAAATCGCACGTGTTCATCTACGAGGTGAAGTGCCGATTGAATCACGCTGGCTTCAATCAACGCCTCTTTTTGCCCCAGCAATTCCAAGAGCTTGGCACGAAATTGGTCAAACTGGTTTTCCGGGTGGTCCGGCTCCGCCAGGGATGTGTAGAAAATGCCGTCCGGGCGAATGTTCCACATGGCAAATGCCTCTTCTACACTCTCTTTGTAGCTGTCGAAGTCCAACTCAAAATCAACGTGCTTGTCGATCATGTTAATCACGAGATAGACTGGTTTTTCTCGATCTTTCAATGTTTTGGTAAAATTGAAATTTTCTTCCGCCTGAACGTGGTTGTAATCCATCATGTAGATCACCACGTCCGCGAGATGAAGCGCCGATTCTGTCGCGATCTTGTGGGCCGCGTCGGTCGAATCGATCCCTGGGGTGTCCAGCAGGCTGGTCTCTTCTCCCAGGAATAAGCCCGGGTAGCTGATCTCCACCCATTCCACCGCATCTCCGTCGACGGCATACGCCTTCAGCTGCTCCATTTCCGTGTCAGGGTCGAATGTCAGCACTCCATTTTTACGAGTATAGACGCGGGCAGCCGGTTCGCCGCCGCGAATTTTCACCACATTGGCGCTGGTGGGAATCGGATTGGACGGCAGCAGTTCCCTGCCCAGCAATGTATTGATCATCGTCGATTTGCCCGCTGAAAAGTGGCCGCAAAAGGCGATGTTCATCTCCTTGCCTCGCGTTTTGTCCGCGAGCTGCATGAGCTTCACAGCATTTGGTTCGTCCCCGCCCCGGCGGATTTCTTCTGCCGCACGCTGCAGGGAGCTTGCAAGCTGGCTCGCATCTCTGTGTTTCGCCAACTGTTGATCTATGTTCACTGTTGATCATCTCCACCTATCTATTCTACCATGCCGAATGTACCATACTCCTCCTATTTGTTCAATCCGTGTTGACAGGTTTTCCAGGCATGATTTGACATTTTTTATACATTCGGAAAGTTTAATTTCGCTAACGCATTAAATGATGAAAGTAGAATAAAAACTATGGCTTTCGCTATTTGGCTTGGCGATAAGCCAAGTTTTTCTCATCCGGTAACGGGCGGAACCGGACAGAAGGTGCAGGCAATCTCACCTTTTTATTGGCGGCGCATAACGTACCACTAGGCACGATTCTTCGGAGAGGAAGGTTTGCTTGTGGCTAGTCATGTAGATGCCGCTATCGATCGCCTGGTCAGCCGG
The DNA here is from genome assembly GCF_046036945.1 of Brevibacillus sp. B_LB10_24. Lineage (NCBI taxonomy): Bacteria > Bacillati > Bacillota > Bacilli > Caryophanales > Paenibacillaceae > Brevibacillus > Brevibacillus sp. B_LB10_24. The sequence goes on from NZ_JBJQOQ010000007.1 coordinate 185,430, forward strand.
CTGCAAAAGGAGCAAGAGTCAGATGGCTCCTGGCGCTTCTGCTTTGAAACGGGGACGATGACAGATGCGTATGCGATCATCCTGCTGCGTTCCCTTGGCCTCGCGGAAAATGAGCTGATCAGCAGGCTGGCAGAGCGGATTGCCCGCAGGCAAGGAGATAACGGCGCCTGGAGGCTGTTTCCTGACGAGAAGCCGGGAAATCTGACCGCGACTGTGGAAGCCTACTTCGCGCTGCTCTATGCGGGTTACCGGCGAAAAACGGACGGGAACTTGCTCGCGGCGAAGCGCTTCATCCTGTCCCGCGGCGGACTTTCCAACGTCAGTTTCATGACGAGGATCATGTTGTCCCTGACCGGACAGCTTCCCTGGATGAAGCATTTTCTTCCGCTTGAAATCATGCTCCTGCCGCCTTTTTCCCCGGTCCATTTTTTTGACTTTTCCAGTTACGCCAGAGTACATATCGCACCCATCATGGCTTCTTATCAGCAAAAATTTGCAGTCAAGCCAACAAATGCACCCGATCTCGCAGATCTGGTCACAGAAAGGTCCATTGCTGAGAAACATGTACCTGCCTGGCAAATCCTCTACGACCTGATCAGGCGAGGGGCAAGGCACGTCCCGCTTCTGCCCGAGGCGCTGAACACGTTGGGCTTGCAGGCGGCTGAACGTTTCATGCTGGAGAGAGTGGAACCGGATGGAACCCTGTACAGCTACTTCAGTACGACTTTTTTTATGATCTTCGCCCTGCTGGCACTCGGTTATCCGCTGCATCATCCGGTCATCTCCCAGGCTATTGGCGGAATCAAGGGGCTGGCTTGTCAGGCTGATGGATTCCCGCATATCCAGGAGGCCACGTCTACGGTCTGGGACACCGCCTTGCTCAGTTACGCCCTGCAGACGGCCGGAGTCCCCGCATCCGCCCCGATGATCGCCAAGGCGAACGCGTATCTGCTCTCCAGACAGCAGCGCCGCTACGGTGATTGGGCCGTTCGCAATCCCGGTGTAGAGCCGGGAGGATGGGGGTTTTCCGACGTGAACACCTTGCATCCCGATATCGATGATACCACGGCGGCCCTGCGTTCCATCCGCCGGTCGGCAGGCAGCGATCCCACCTACGCAGCCTCCTGGAAAAAAGGCCTAGATTGGCTCTTGTCCATGCAGAACAGAGATGGCGGCTGGGCGGCGTTTGCCAAGAACACCGATCTGGAGATCTTGCGCCATCTGCCGATTGAGGGAGCGGATGCCGCCGCCACCGATCCGTCCACTGCCGACCTAACCGGAAGGACTTTGGAATTTTTAGGGAATTATGCCGGGATGAAAGCAGAAAACCGCCATATTCAGCGGGCCGTTGACTGGCTGCTTCGACATCAGCAAGCAGACGGATCGTGGTATGGCCGTTGGGGGATTTCTTATATTTACGGGACGTGGGCGGCTGTTACAGGGCTAGCTGCCGCAGGACTGCCAGGCGATCACCCGGCGATCCGCAAAGCCGTCGCGTGGCTCTTGCGGATTCAAAATCCGGACGGCGGCTGGGGGGAATCCTGCCGAAGCGACATCTCCAAAAAGTATACGCCGCTCGGGGCCAGCACACCTTCGCAGACCGCATGGGCCGTCGACGCTCTAATAGCTGGGGGCGCAGAACCGACGGCTGAACTGGAACGAGGCATCCAATACCTGCTTATTTCCCTGGACAAACGGGATTGGACCGCTTCCTACCCGACCGGAGCGGGTCTGCCCGGCGGCCTGTACATCCATTACCACAGTTACCGCTACATTTGGCCGCTGCTCGCGCTCAGCCACTACCGTGAAAAGTATGCAGCCGTTTTCTTGCCGTAGACACGATACGGGGGAAACGCCGAAATATGAACGACTCCCGGCCTTTGAATCGGCGATCGCCGCCGATTCTGGCCGGGAGTGATGTCTGATATCCATTTGCCGCAAACTATTTTGCCAGCAGATCGGCGAAGGCTTTGGCGTATGCCGGCAGATCGGGAGGACGGCGGGAACCGACAATGTGTCCATCGACGACGACTTCCTCGTCTACCCAGATCGCTCCCGCGTTTTCCATATCATCCTTGATTCCTGGCGTTGAGGTAGTCTTCACCCCTTGCAGGATCTTCGCCGACACCAGTACCCAACCGGCGTGACAGATATGGCCAATCGGTTTTTTGGCCTTGTCCATCGCCTGGATAAACGACAAAATCTCCGGATAGCGGCGCAGCTTATCAGGCGCCCATCCGCCGGGAACCAGCACACCGTCATACTCCTCGGGCTTCACCTGGTCGATCGCTTTATCCGAGCTGCACGGTACACCGTATTTTCCCGTATAGGTATGATTTTCCTTCGGTCCGACGATGTCCACCTGGGCTCCTTCTTCTCTCAGACGAAGGACCGGATACCAAAGCTCCAAGTCCTCAAACTCGTTTTCAATGTAGCAAACGACTTTTTTGCCTTCCAACCGCATTTTCTCAACCCCTTGTCCGAGTTCATTCCCATCCATTGTATCACGATTCAGACGATAAAAGACTTTCATCCGATGCTCTCTTCCAGCTGTCCGGCCTCACCCGCCCGGACAGTCTTGTCAGGTTAAGCGGAATACGGCAAACGGCTCTCCATAGCGGCAATCCCGGCTGATGCGATCCAGTTCTTGAAGCTGAGTTTCATCAAGGTCGTAAGACGCGCTTTTCAGATTCTCTTCCAATTGCTCCACCTTGGTTGCCCCGACAATCACCGTCGAAACAGCAGGCTGGTGCATGAGCCATGCCAGTGACAGCACGCTCGCCGAACATCCTGCCTCATTCGCTAAACGGCTCACTTGTTGTCCCAAGGCGATTCTGCTGGGATTGAAGAACCTTTTAAATTTTGGATCCGTCACGGCTCGCGATCCCTCCGGTGTCGTGTCCAGAGTCGCGTACTTTCCAGTCAATATTCCGCCAGCCAGCGGGTAATACGGAATAATGCCGAGACCTTGATCCAAAGCTAGCGGAATCGTCTCCAACTCCGGTGTCCGGTCGGCCAGAGAGTAACTGGTCTGAAAGGAAACAAACCGGTTTAACCCCAGCCGTTCACTGATGCCAAGGGCTTTCATCAATTCCCACGCCGCGTAATTCGACGCCCCGATGTACCGGACTTTTCCGGAGCGAACCATATCGTCCAGTGTCCGCAGCGTTTCTTCCAGCGGTGTATCGGGATCAAAGGTATGGATTTGATACAGATCCACATAATCGGTCTTCAGCCGCCTTAAGCTGCTCTCCAATTCACGCTGCAGGTGATAGCGCGAAGATCCTCTGTCATTGGGGCCTTCTCCCTGAACCAACCCTGCCTTCGTCGCCAGCACTACCTGGTCTCGCCTGCCCTCTAATGCTTTACCGATGATTCTCTCCGATTCCGACCCGGTGTAGATATTTGCCGTATCGATAAAAGTAATGCCGCTGTCCAGTGCATGATGGATGATGCGTATGGAGGTCGCCTCGTCGGCACGTCCTCCAAACGCATTCGTGCCAAGACCTAACGCCGATACTTTCAATCCGCTGCCGCCTAATCGATAAAATTTCATGCATAACCGGCCCCTTTCAAACAGATTCGTGTAAGTCTTATCTGCTTCGTGCCCCCCTTATTGAGCAGGGGCCACACTGGGTATTATACTAATTCTTTATTTTCCACCCGTCAATCTGCACATACAGCTGGTGCTTTTCACGTTCTAAAACTTTTTATCCCATACTCTTCCTTCCCGTTAACTGATGTGAAACTAAACATAAAATTTTTATATATGTTTGATACTATATATCAATAAAAGGTATAGATGGTGATGCGTTTGACTACGATTAATCTGCATGCATTGATGCTGTTTTATTATGTTGCGCTTACCGGAAGCGTTACAAGTGCCTCAAAAAAACTAAATATCAGCAACCTGCTATTTCATCTCAATTTCGAAGTTTTGAAAGGCAGTATAATGTCATTTTATTTGAAAAAAAGGCAGGAAGATGGTTCTTACCCCTTTGGGCAAAAGCTTATCAAACCAACTGAAATATGGGGTAAGCTTCGTTCCATCGATTATAGCAAATCAATACATGATACGGGGTGAGTTAGCCAAGGTTGACGTTCAAGGAGTCCGGTTTACTAATAATAATGTACTTTGTTCTCATGAACCGGAATACCTTGAGGGATACATCCGCGACTTTATTTCCATTGTCCTTAAAGATAAGCCTTCGCTGGATGCGATTTCTCTTTAGAAGTCATTCCGGTTATTTTTCTAGCAATTAGTGATGCGAAAAAGTGGGCGCCGGAAAACCGGGCCCACTTGCAATAAGCAAGAAGAATCGCTTAATAACCATTTGAATATTCAGATATAAACTCTCGATTTGATATTTCCACCTGACATTTTCAAACTCGGAATTCCTCAAGGGGCTTGTGTGCTAAATTCACTATCAGCAATGGTCAGTTCCGTTTCAGGTGATGTAATCGTAACACCTTTATCCAAAACGTGAACTGTCACACCATATGCCCCACCTTCCGAAAACAGCGTTTTGATACGATATATGCCGTCTTTACTAGAGGATGCGGCAATCGTTTCATCAAAACGTGACCTCTTCGGCATCTTTTACATCATTAGAATTCTGTGTTACATGGGCATCAATAAGAATGGCACGTCCAGGTACAAGGACCTCCTGAACTGGTTTTATTTCTATGTTAACCGATTTTGCATCGATACCAACCTCGTCCGCTTCACTGGAAGAACAACCGACTGATTGTTTCATTCGGCACGAAACGGTACGACCTCGGGAATCTTTATATGTGAGCAGAAGCCATGAAAAAAGCCCCGAAACGGATTATTCATCGTCTCGAAGCTTTCAAACAAATATGTATGGTGCCGGTAGAGGGACTTGAACCCCCACGGTTTCCCTCACGATTTTGAGTCGCGCGCGTCTGCCAATTCCGCCATACCGGCATATTAAGATGGTCGGGAAGACAGGATTTGAACCTGCGACCTCTTGGTCCCGAACCAAGCGCTCTACCAAGCTGAGCCACTTCCCGAAAAGAACTCAAACTACGCTGCAAAACTGGATCGTTTTTGTGGTAGAATGGCGTGCCCTGAGAGATTCGAACTCCCGACCTTTTGATTCGTAGTCAAACGCTCTATCCAGCTGAGCTAAGGGCACATATATAAGAAGGAATTATTCCTTCAAAACCGGATACGCAATCAAGCAAAGGGAAATGTGGATAAGTCCTCGACCGATTAGTATTCGTCAGCTCCACGCGTTGCCGCGCTTCCACACCGAACCTATCAACCTCATCGTCTATGAGGGGTCTTACCAGCTTATGCTGTGGGAAGTCTCATCTTGAAGGGGGCTTCACGCTTAGATGCTTTCAGCGCTT
>NZ_JBJQOQ010000008.1:0-184199 GCF_046036945.1 Brevibacillus sp. B_LB10_24
ACGGAAAAAAACGGCACACGCTTGTCGACCAAATGCTACGTTGAGTTACTCCCAGTCATTTTTGGTCGACGTGCCGTTTTGTGAAGTGGAGACGGCCAGTCCAGCTCCCCCGCTGGCGTGCCACGAACGAAGCGAGCCCATTTTTCTCGGTCTCACGGCCTATGTTTACCATAAGCCAAAAACAAAAAACGCGAGGTGCAAAACTGAACTGCACCCCGCGTTTTCACATTTCAACCACAACTATGCCGACCGCTTTTCCGGCCGCCCCGGCCGCTGCCCTCTCCATTGCCTGACCCAAGCGTTGATCGGCAGCTCCGCCAGGATCATCCCGCTGAGGATTAAAGCGCAGCCCACCAATTGCGTCGTCGTAAGAATTTCGTTGATCCACAGATAAGAGGTGATTGCAGCGAACACCGGCTCCAAGGAATAGATCAGCGCCACGCGGGTCGGAGACGTCTTCTTTTGCAGCGTCGTCTGCGCCAAAAAGGCCAAGGCCGTACCAGGTATGGCGGTGACGAACAAGCCCCAGGCTACTTCCGGTTTCGCCAGCGTGCCGATGTCAAAGGCCAGATGCCAGTCTTCAAAGCAGAAAGCGTACACGAAACTGAGCGCGGAAACTGTCAAAAGCTGCACAATTGCCAGCAGAAACGCCGAATAGTGCGGGGCGTACTTGCCGGTGAAGACGATCTGCAGGGCAAAACAGATCGTACAGCCGAAGACCAGCAGATCCCCCAGGTTGATCGTCAGCGAGTCGCTGAGCGTCAAGAAGTACAAACCGCACGCCGCCAGCACCACGCCAAACACTGCCGGCAGCTTTACCTTCTGCTTTAACAGCAGGAAGGCCAGCAGCGGGACGAGCACAACCGACAATCCCGTGATAAATCCGGCCTTTGACGGAGTCGTATAGAGCAGGCCGACGGTTTGAAATGCGTAGCCGCCGAACAGCCAAACGCCGAGAAAGGCGCCTGCTCCGACAAGCCGCCACGAGATGGTCGACCAGGCATTGCGGAAAAACAAACTCATGATAACGATTAAAAAAATGGAGGCAACCAAAAAGCGAACAGCGTTAAAGGTATTGGGGGGCAAAAGTCCGATGGCGTTTTGCACGACCACAAAAGTCGCACCCCAAACAAGTACGACCAGCCCCAGAATCATATCGGCAAGGATTGAATTTTTCAACGTTTTGCACCCCATGTTCCACAGTTAATAGAGCCATTTTATCACTTTTTTGCCAGAATGGTTACTCCCTTTTTTGTGGTGCCGGGTTCGAACTGCCGGGCTTGACAATCCCCAATCTGCAAGCTTAATAAACTTTTCACATTTGAAAGTGGCCTTCTCGGGACATAATGTTATAATAAGAGTGCATTTTACGAGAAGAAAACGCATGGAAATCTGGGAGGAAGCTATGGAAATTCTGCTCTTAGGCCTTAATTATAAAACGGCACCTGTTGAAATCAGGGAAAAGTTCACGTTCAATGACGACAGCACCCCAAGGGCTTTGCATCTCCTCTCCCAGACAAAAAGCGTTGTGGAAAGTGTCATCCTCGGTACCTGTAACCGCACGGAAATCTACGTTATCTGCGATCAGCTGCACACAGGCCGTTTTTACACGCGCAATTTTTTGGCGGAATGGTTTGGCGTCGACAAAGAAGCAATCCAGCCGCATTTGTATATAAAGGAAAACGATGAAGCGATAGAGCATCTGTTCCGGGTCACCTGCGGACTTGACTCCATGGTGATGGGCGAGACGCAGATTTTGGGGCAGGTGCGCGACGCTTTTCTTCTGGCCCAGCAGAACGGCACGACCGGGACCGTGTTCAACACGCTGTTCAAACAGGCCGTCACCCTGGCCAAGCGGGCTCACACCGAAACGGAGATCGGCCAAAACGCGGTATCTGTCAGCTACGCCGCAATCGAACTGGGCAAAAAGATCTTCGGATCCTTCCAGGGCAAGGAAGTCCTGATTATTGGGGCCGGCAAGATGAGCGAGCTGGCGGCCAAACACCTGCACAGCAACGGCGTGTCTCGCGTCCGTGTCGCCAACCGGACACTGGAGCGGGCTGCCCAGCTGGCGGAGAAATTCCACGGACAGGCATGCGGGCTGGATCAACTGCCCGACTTGCTGCAGTCGGCCGATATTGTGATCAGCTCTACCGGAGCCAGCGGCTACGTCGTGACCAAGGAGCAGTTGAAGCCGATCATGAAGCAGCGAAAGCAGCGCCCGCTGTTTATGATCGACATCGCCGTGCCGCGTGACTTGGATCCGGGACTGCACGAGCTGGACAACGTTTTCCTCTACGACATCGACGATCTGGAAGGCATTGTCGCCAGCAACCTGGAGGAGCGGTCCAAGGAGGCGGTGCGGATTGAAGCGATGATCGGCGAGGAAATGGTCGCCTTCAAGAGCTGGTTCCAGACGCTGGGCGTGGTGCCGCTGATCTCGGCGCTGCGCGAGAAGGCGTTGGACATTCACAGCGATGCGATGCGCAAAATCGAGAATAAGCTTCCCGACTTGACCGAGCAGGAGCTTCACATCATTCGCAAACACACTCGCGGCATCATCAACCAACTGCTGCATTCGCCGATGGTTCGCCTGAAGGAACTGGCGGTGCAAAAACGCGCAGACGAGGTCTTTGAGATTTTCTCCTCGATTTTTGCTCTGGAAGAGATCATGGAACGCCGTGAACAAGAGGCGGCATGGGAAGAGAGAAAGAAACAGGCTGCAGGGCCTGAACATGGGTTGGCGACCCAAACGGGCAAACAGTTTTAGGTGATACAAGGGGGAGGGTGCGATGGCGGAAGCGAGATGGATCTACGATCTGACGATCTTTCTCTACGCAGCGAGCGTTCTCTTCTACTTTAACGACTTCTTGCTGAGCAACCGGAAAGCGAACCGTATCGCTTTCGGGTTGCTTGCTGTCGTTTGGGCGCTGCAAACCGTGTTCTTCGTTTCGCAAATGGCGGCGAAACCTTACTTTCCGGTGCTGACCCTATTTGAGACGCTCTTTTTTTATTCGTGGATACTGGTAACGGTTTCCTTGGCAATCAATTACTTTTTCCGCATCGATTTGCTGATATTTTTTCTCAACGTGATTGGCTTTGTCGTCTTGACGGCTTCCATGTTCTTTCCGGAAACGTCAAGCGCTGCCCACTCCAAAGTGATATCCGAGCTGCTGTTTATCCACGTTACGCTGGCTATGTTCAGCTATGCCGCTTTCGCGCTGTCGATGATTCTGTCGGTGCTGTACCTCCTGCAAAACAAGCTGCTCAAGCAGAAGCGCTGGACGCCTCTCTTGCGGCGGCTGCCCAGTTTGGATAAGCTGGAGCTCTTCTCGTACTGGACCAATATGGTCGGAGTTCCGCTCCTCTTGATGTCGCTGCTGCTGGGGGCGATTTGGGCCCAGTTGGTGGAAACCGGGGGGTTCTGGACGGACGCAAAAGTTTGGATGTCGCTTTTGGTACTGCTTGCTTACTCCATTTTGCTGTACAAACGGTTTACCGAGGACTGGCTGGGACGCAAACTGGCTTGGGGAAATCTCGTCGCATTTGTTATTCTACTCTTAAATTTTGTTTTTACTGATGTCATTTCCAACTTCCACCGCTGGATGTAAAAAAGAGGTGACAGCGATGAAAAAACAGTATCCTTTGATGATCGATCTGACGGGGCGTGACTGCCTGGTGGTCGGCGGCGGTGGAGTTGCCCTTCGCAAAGCAGCTTCACTGGCTGCAGCTGGCGCGATTGTCACGCTGATCTCGCCGGAACTGCATCCCGATCTTGCAGAGATGGTTGCATGCGGTCAGGTACATTGGCGAAAGGAGCCTTTTGGCGGCCAGGATGTGAGCGGCTATGACCTGGTTGTGGCGGCGACCGATCAACCGGAGGTGAATTTTGCCGTCTACCAGGCAGTGGCGGCCAACCGGGGCTGGATTAACATCGTCGATCGTCCCGACTTGTGTAATTTTATCGTCCCGTCTTCGGTGCATCGCGGGAAGCTGGTCATCTCCGTTTCTACATCGGGAGCCAGTCCCGCTCTGGCCAGAAAGATCAAACAGAAGATCGAGCAGGAGTTTGGCCCGGAGTACGAACAGTATCTCGACTTTCTCGCACAGATGAGACGGCGGGTGCTCGCCGAGGTGGAGAATCCCGAGAAGAGAAGACAGCTTTTTCAACAGCTGCTTGACGACGCGTTTTTACACGCGTCCAAGGAACAACAAAATCAGATGGCAGAAGCCTTGCTCGAGCGATGCAAGACGGGCGGGGCGCAGGGAGGCAACGATGAGACAGTGGAAAGTAGGTTCGCGTAAAAGCATGCTGGCCTTGACCCAGACCAACTGGGTGATCGATCAGCTGAGGAAGCTTGCGCCAAGCGATTCTTTTGAGATACATGAGATCGTGACCAAAGGGGACGTCATCCTGGACGTCACGTTGTCCAAGGTAGGCGGCAAAGGGCTGTTCGTCAAGGAAATCGAACAGTCGCTGCTGGACAAGAAAACCGACATGGCTGTCCACAGCATGAAAGACATGCCGTCGGAACTGCCTCCCGGACTTGTGATCGGGGCCGTTCCGAAGCGTGTCGACCCCAGGGATGTGCTTCTGTCCAAGGAAGGCAAAACGCTGGGCGAATTGCCGCAGGGGGCGCTGGTCGGGACAAGCAGTTTGCGGCGGGCCGCCCAACTGCTCGCTTACCGTCCGGATCTTCGAATCGAGCCGATTCGCGGCAACATCGACACCCGCATGCGAAAACTGCGGGAAGGCCATTTTGACGCGATCGTACTGGCAGCAGCCGGACTGGAGCGGGTCAACTGGGAGGGGACGGTCGATCAGTTCCTCCCGGTCGAGATCAGTCTACCCGCCGTGGGCCAAGGGGCCCTTGCCATTGAATGCCGCGAGGACGACGAAGAGATGCTGGCGCTCTTGTCCCACTTCGATCACGCGCCCACCCGGCTGGCAGTGACGGCGGAGCGAACGCTGCTGTACAAACTGCAGGGCAGCTGCCAGGTGCCGATCGGCGGGTACGCAACAGTGGAGGAGGGTCATGCCGAAGGCGGCGGGCCGCTGATCCGCTTGACCGGCTTGGTGGCCGATCCCTCGGGCAAGGAGGTATACAAAGAGACGCTGGTCGGCAGCGACCCGGCGGCATTGGGATTGCAAGTTGCCGAGCGGTTGCTGGCAAGCGGTGCTGGCGACGTGCTGGCAAAGGTGACGGAGGAGAATCAGCAATGAGCAGAAGCAAAGTCTTTTTGGTCGGAGCGGGTCCCGGTGATCCCAAGTTGATCACGGTGCGCGGATTGGAAGCAATTCGGCTCGCTGACTGTATCGTTTACGACCGGTTGGCCAGTTCGCAGCTGCTCTCCCATGCCAAGCCGGCCGCTGAACTGATCTACTGCGGCAAGCTTCCCGACCGGCACACTTTGACACAGGAAGAGATCAACCAGTTGCTGGTCGAGAAAGCACAGGAAGGAAAAGTGGTGACACGGCTAAAAGGGGGCGACCCGTCCGTCTTTGGCCGTGTCGGCGAAGAGGCGGAAGAACTGGCCAAACACGATATCCCCTTTGAGATCGTGCCGGGGATTACTTCCGGCATCGCCGTCCCGGCATACGCGGGGATTCCCGTCACTCACCGCAATTTCAATTCCGCTTTCGCCTTCGTCACCGGCCATGAACGGCCGGAGAAGACGGCGTCGAGCATCAATTGGGAAAAATTGTCTACTGCCGTCGAGACGATTATTTTTTACATGGGCGTTGCCAACCTGCCGTTCATCTGCGAGCAATTGATCAAGTACGGACGCTCGCCGAAGACCCCTGTCGCCCTGATCCGCTGGGGCACGACTGTCGATCAGGAGACGCTGGTCGGCACCTTGGAGGACATTGTCGAGAAGCGTGAAGCGGTCGGGCTGACGAATCCGGCGATCATCATCGTCGGCGAGGTCGTCCGCTTGCGAGACAAGCTGCAGTGGTTTGAGAAAAAACCGCTGTTCGGCAAGCGCGTGTTGGTGACGCGCGCCCGCAGCCAAGCGAGTGAATTGAGCGAAAAGATCGTCGAGTTGGGCGGAGAGGCGTACGAGTTTCCGCTGATCAAAATGGTGCCGCCCAAAGAGAGCAGGCCGCTTGACGAGGCGCTGTCCAACCTGGGATCGTACGACTGGGTGATGTTTACCAGCGTGAACGGGGTATCCTTTTTCTTCCAAAGGATGCGCGAGCTGGGCATTGACATTCGCACGCTTTCGGGAAAAGTGGCGGCAGTCGGTCCCAAGACGGCGGAAGCGCTCCGCGAGCGGGGGCTGACAGTCGCCGTGCTGCCGGGCGACTTTACCGCTGAAGGACTGCTGGAGAGTCTTGAAGGCCAATTGAATCCCGGCGAAAAGGTGCTCCTGCCGCGCGCAGACATCGCCCGGAAGACGCTGCCGCGCGAGCTGCGCAAGCTGGGGCTGGAAGTGACGGAAGCCGATACTTATGATACAGTGATAGATGCGGAGAATGCAGCGGAAATGGCGCAATTGCTGGAAAAAAAGGCGATCCAGCTGATCACTTTCGCCAGTTCGTCCACTGTGAAAAACTTTGTGAAGGCGATGGCCGGACACGACTTGACCCGCTTGCTTGAAGGGGTTCAAATCGCCTGCATCGGCCCGATAACGGCGGGGACGGCAAAAGATTTGGGTCTGCCCGTTCACGTCGTCGCCAAGGAATACACGATTCAGGGACTGCTTGACGCTGTCCTGCAAAATGGAGAATAAACAACCTGATAACCGTTTGGGGGGAGAGAATATGGCTATACAGTTTGATCGTCACCGCCGGCTGCGCACCAGTCAGGGAATGCGCAGCCTCGTCCGCGAGCACTACGTACGGACAGAGGATTTGATGTATCCGCTATTCGTCGTCGAAGGGGAGAACATCAAGGAAGAGATTCCGTCAATGCCGGGAGTCTTCCACTTCTCGTTGGATCGGCTAAAAGAGGAAATGGCGGAGGTGGCCGCTCTTGGGATTCCGTCTGTGATGCTGTTTGGCGTCCCGAACCACAAAGACGCCTGCGGGTCGGAGGCGTACGCTGACACGGGAATCGTGCAGCGGGCGATTCGCCAGATCAAGGCCGACCATCCGGATATGATCATTGCCGCCGACAACTGTTTGTGCCAGTTTACCGATCACGGCCACTGCGGCGTGCTGACTGACGACGGACAGATCGACAACGACGAATCCTTGACCTTGCTCGCGAAGACGGCTGTCTCCCAGGCCAAGGCCGGTGCCGATATCATCGCTCCGTCCAACATGATGGACGGCTTCGTGGCAGCGATCCGCGAAGCGCTGGATGAGGCCGGATTGGTTCATGTTCCGATCATGTCGTACGCTGTGAAGTACGCTTCCTCGTTCTATGGTCCATTCCGCGATGCTGCTCATTCGTCGCCGAAGTCGGGGGACCGCAAGACGTATCAGATGGATCCGGGCAATGCCCGCGAAGGGCTGCGCGAGGCGGCGTCTGACGTCATGGAGGGGGCCGACTTCCTGATGGTAAAACCGGGGCTCGCTTACCTCGACATGGTGCACCGCCTGAAGGAAAGCTTTGATTTGCCGCTCGTCGTCTACAACGTCAGCGGCGAGTACTCGATGGTCAAAGCGGCGGCCGAAAAGGGCTGGATCGACGAAGAGAAGATCGTGATGGAAATGATGACGGGATTTAAGCGGGCCGGAGCGGATATCATTATAACGTATCACGCCAAAGACGTGGCCGGTTGGCTGCAAGGAGGGAAATAAGATGTCTGTTGAAGTATTGGACGCGTTGGACCGTGAGATTCTCGATGTGGTACAAAAAGAGATTCCGCTCGTCGCCCAGCCGTTCAAGGTGATCGCCGAACAGATTGGCACGACGGAGGACATTTTGCTCGAACGTCTGCACAAGATGAAGGGCGACACGATCCGACAGACATCGGCGATCTTTGACACCAAGGCGCTCGGTTACAAATCCAGCCTGGTTGCCGCCCGCATCACACCAGAGAAGCTTGATGAGCGGGCGAAGGTGTTCAACCAACATCCGGGTATCACCCACAACTACAAACGCAACCACGACTATAACCTCTGGTTTACGATCGCTGTCCCTCCGAACAGCCGATTCGGCTTGGAAAAGACGGTAGACATCCTGGGCGAGCTGGCGGAAGTGGAGTCGATCCGCATCCTGCCCACCTTGAAGCTGTTTAAAATCGGCGTCCAGCTTGATGTGAAAAAGGAAGCGGCAGCAGCAGACAAAGCGGCTCCCACCTACAGCGAGGAAATGCGCCAAGCGGCGATGCAGATTCCCGTGAACGATCAGGATATCGCCGTCATCCTCGAACTGCAGAAGGACTTGCCGTTCATCAAGCGGCCGTTTGACGCGTGGGCCGAGAACATCAACATGACGCCTGACGAGCTGTTTGCCCACGCGCAAAAACTGGTTGACTCCGGCAAAATGCGCCGCTTCTCTGCCGTTCTGAACCACCGCAAAGCTGGATTCAGGGCAAACGGAATGGGCGTCTGGAACGTACCGGTTGAGAAAACAGACGAAATCGGCATGAAGATGGGATCGTTCCGCGCTGTCAGCCACTGCTATCTGCGCCCGACCTATCCGGATTGGAAGTACAACATCTTTACGATGGTGCATGGACGGGATCTGGAGGAGTGCGAATCGATTCTGCAGGCGATCGAAGACGAGACAGGCATTACCGATCGGATCACCTTGTACTCGACCAAGGAGTACAAAAAGACCCGCGTCTCTTACTTCACGCCGGAAATTTACGAGTGGGAAGCGGAAGTGGCAGAGCGCCTCGGTTTGTAAGGGAGAAGTGCAAAGCGCTTGTTTGGAAAAACAGGCGCTTTTTTCCACATTGGGAAGTGCAGGGATTATCGATCATACTTTTAGAGGTGGTCAGGATGAATATCAATGTAGAGAATTCGAAACAGCTTTTTGACGAAGCGAGGCAGTACATACCAGGCGGAGTCAACAGCCCTGTTCGGGCGTTTGGCAGCGTCGGCGGAACCCCTGTGTTTATTCAAAAAGGGGAAGGCTCCAGGATGACCGATGTCGATGGAAATACGTATATCGATTACATTGGTTCCTGGGGTCCGCTCATCCTCGGCCACTCGCATCCGCGTGTTTTGGCTGCGATCCAAGAGGCGGCAGTGCTTGGAACCAGTTTTGGTGCGCCGACGGAGCGGGAGACACAGATGGCGAAGCTGGTCTGTGAAATCGTCCCGTCGGTCGAAGTGGTGCGCATGGTCAACTCCGGTACGGAGGCGACGATGAGCGCGCTGCGGCTGGCCCGCGGATACACCAAACGGGATAAAATCATGAAGTTTGAGGGCTGCTACCACGGCCACGCCGACAGTCTTTTGATCAAGGCCGGTTCCGGCGTGGCTACGCTGGGGCTGCCGGACAGCCCCGGTGTCCCGCAGTCAACGGCAGTCAACACGATCACGGTGCCGTACAACGATCTGGACAGCGTGCGGCTGGCATTTGAACAGTTCGGCGCAGAAATTGCTGCGGTGATCGTCGAACCGGTCGGCGGCAATATGGGCGTCGTTCCTCCGCTTCCGGAGTTTTTGCCGGGACTCAGGGAAATCACCCAGTCTTACGGCGCGCTGCTGATCTTCGACGAAGTGATGACCGGATTCCGCGTCGCCCGCGGCGGAGCGCAGGAACTGTACGGAATCAAGCCGGACTTGACGACGATGGGAAAAGTGATCGGCGGCGGCTTGCCGGTCGGTGCGTACGGCGGCAGACGGGAGATCATGGAGCAGATCGCTCCGGCAGGTCCGATCTACCAAGCGGGAACGCTTTCCGGAAATCCCTTGGCGATGGCAGCCGGACTTGCTACGCTGCAGGAGCTCGGCAAACCCGGCGCTTACGAACAGCTGGAAGCGCGCTCTGCCCGCCTGGCAGAAGGGCTTGGCGACAATGCCCGCAAACTGGGGATCGTCCATACGGTGAACCGCGTCGGATCGATGGTCTGTCTCTTCTTTACCGATACGCCGGTGGTCAACTATGAAACGGCGAAAAAGTCTGATGTAAAGCTGTTCTCCGCTTACTTCCACAACATGCTGGCAGAAGGCGTCATGCTGCCGCCGTCCCAGTTTGAGGGAATGTTTGTCTCGCTCGCTCATACAGAGGAGGATATTGAGCGGACGATTGACGCCAGCTACAAGGCGATGGAAAAAGCAATCAGCAGACCGTAGGAAAAAAAGGGCTGAACCCTGAAGCAGAAAATCTTCTACTTCAAGGTCAGCCCTTTCAGTTTGTTCCTGGCCCGATTGCCGTCGTACAGTCCGCCTCTTGGCCCTCTCGCCTGCAGCAGGCAATACAGTCCTTCCAGGTGATCGCCAAGGATCCGCTCTACGGCAGGGGGGTAGCCTGCGGCTGCAAAGTGCTGGTCCGGACGAATCCGGTTGAGCCGATCCGCCTCGACGCGATGAACGCAGCGAACAGAGAATCCGGCCAAGGCGGCCATGACCTGTGCCGCAACGGGCGTGAGCAGCAGCTCCCAGCCGATCTGCCGGACGGCGCGGCGGCTCATCGCATGAGGTACGGCAATCATCGAGCCGGCCCCGAGATCCTGGCGATCCAGAGCCAGATTCACCGCGTATTTGCAGGCTGTCACGATATGCAGCGGGAAGCGCAGGTCCAGGTAGTAGCTCAAGTCGTTCAAAGCGACATCCACACCTTGGGCGACAAAAGCGGCAAACGGGTAGAGATCGGCTGGAGGGATCGCGAAGTCCCCGTCGATGAAGAGCAATATATCGCCAACAGCCGCCTTTGCGCCGACGGCCCGGCCCACGTCATTGCCCAAGGCTTCTTCAAACAGGATCGTTTTTGCCCCGAGCCGGGCGGCAATCTGTGCTGTCTCATCGCCGGAGCCGTTGACCACGACGATGATTTCTTTCGGTTCGATTTTTCGCGCTTGGAGGATGACCTCTCCGATGGCGGCTGCTTCGTTTTGCGCCGGGATGATCACGGACAGGCTCCGCCCGCCGTACAGGGATGACTGTACGCCCCACCCGGGCGATACCACCGGAATGGACCGGCTGCCCGAGCTAATCTGCCGGATGAGGTCCCTTTGCCTGTTGCCGTCGGAAAATCCTCCGCGCGGTACGGTTAAAAACTCCGCCAGCGCCGCCAGATGATCGCCTACCATCCGCTTCTCGGCCCGCGGCAGGGTATGATCATACCGGCCGTGCTCATTGGGGCGGAACCGATTCGGGGTGATGACGTCGATCGCATAGCGGTGGGCGATGCGAAATCCCGCCTGGACCAGCCGCAGATGGGCGACGATCGGATCAGCCAGGGTCTCTACGCCTATCGTTCGAAGGGCCTTTCTGGTGATCGCATGGGGCACTGACAGCAGAGAATCGATCTTGAGATCGCGGCGTCCGATCAGTTCGTTCAACACCTGGCGCCAGACGGTGGCAGAATGCGGCCGGCGGTTGGCAGTGAAGAGGTCATCCAGATCATTTAGAACCACATCGGCGTGTCCGTACCGGATCGGTTCCAGAAAACACTGCAAACTTTTGGAAGGAATGACAAAGTCAGCATCGACAAAGAGCAGGATTTCACCGGTGGCTGCTGCCGCGCCGACAGCCCGCCCCACGTCGTTTCCGAGCGGCTTCTCTTCTTCGATTACGATACACCCGCCCGAGCGGCGGGCAATCTCTGCCGTGTCGTCTGTACAGCCGTTGGCGACGATGATAATCTCATGAGGGCACAGTTGTTTGATGGAGCAAATCACTTCAGCGATGGCATCTGCTTCATTGCAGGCCGGAACAACGACGGAGATCAACTTCGTTTTCCGCCTCCTTGCGCCCGGTACCAGTCGATGGTTTGGGCCAAGCCTTCTTCTAAGCCGATCCGAGCCGAAAAACCGAGTAGCCGCTTCGCCTTCCGCATATCCGGAAACCGGTTGGGAATCTCTTCAAAGCCGGACGGATACACCTGCTCAAACGGCACATGGACTATCTGCGATGGCGACCCCGTCAGGCGTTTGACCATAACGGCCAGCGCGCCGATACTGATCGGATGGGCGGAGCCGACGTTGAGAATTTCCTGATCGGCTTTGGGATCCATGGCACTGGCGGTCGCACGGACGGCGTCGCCGACATACGTAAAGCATCTCGTTTGCGTACCGTCTCCGTAGACCGGCATGTCGTCTCCCTCAAGGGACGCGCGGATAAATCGGGGAATGACCCCGGCATATGGGCCTTCCTTGGCCCGCGGCCCATATATGTTAAAATACCTCAGGATGGTGACGGGAAGCCCCTTGGCACCGTATCCCAGGCATAGTGTTTCCTCCAGAGTTTTTGCAACAGCGTAGCTCCAGCGCAGTTTGGCAGTTGCGCCATACACCCTGTCATTCTCTTCGGCAAAGGGAGGTGCTCCCTTCCCGTAGACCTCTGAGCTGGATGCGAATACGACCTTGCAGCCGGAACGGTACGCTGCTCTCAATACGTTGCGGGTTCCTTCGACATTGGATTCAATCATCTCGACAGGCCGGGTCATGGTCGTCTTCACCCCCAAGATCGCCGCCAGGTGAAAGACGACATCAAACTCGGGGATAATCGCGTCCATGAGCTGTTTATCTGTCGTACTTCCCCCGATCAATGGTATTGGTCCCTGCTCCTTGGGCCGATCGCAAGGGACTTCTCCGTAAAAACTGTCTACGACGACCACCTCATGGCCGAGTTCCAAAAGATGCTCTGCGAGATGAGATCCGATAAATCCGGCACCGCCGGTCACCAAACAGCGTTTCCGGTTCATGCCCATCGAACCACCTTCTCGTGGGATTCCGGATAAATTCCCCTCGTATCCAGGATGAACCGGGAGTGCCGACCGATAAAATCCCAAGGAAAGGAAGAGTGATCCGTAATGACGACGACCAGATCCGCCGCTCTGAGCCGTTCGGCTGTAAGCGGAATGGAGGTGTACTTCTGTCCGGCCAGCTCCATTTCAGGGATGAGGGGATCGTGGTAGGCTACCTGAATGCCCGCTTCCTGAAGCAGGGCAAAAATATCGAATGCAGGTGATTCGCGAAGATCGCTCACGTCTTTTTTATAGGCGACGCCGAGGAGAAGAACAGACGGTTGGCTGTTCGGACCGTCTTTCCGCTTCAACAGCTCAGTGACCAGAGAGACGATCTCCTTGGGCATTTGCTCGTTGACCGTTTTGGCGGCTTCGATCATGCGGCTCGACAATCCGAACTGGGCGGCCCGCCATTGGAAGTAAAGCGGGTCGACAGGGATACAGTGTCCGCCGATGCCTGGTCCCGGTTTGAACGGCGTAAATCCGAACGGCTTGGTTGCGGCCGCTTGCAGCGTCTCGCGGAAGCTGATGTTCATCTTCCGGCACATAATCAGCATTTCATTGACGAGCGAAATGTTGATGAAGCGATAGATGTTCTCGAACAGCTTGCACATCTCGGCTACTTTGGGCGAACTGACGGGGACGACGGTATCGAACAGCGTGACGTACAGCTCTTTCACCTTCTTGCAGCAGGCGGGTGTGAGTCCGCTGATGACTTTCGGAATCTGTCTGATACCAAACTGCCTGTTTCCGGGATCGATCCTCTCCGGCGAATACCCCAGGAAAAAATCCTTTCCCGCCTGTAAGCCCGACGTAGCGAGAATCGGCAGGATCACTTCCTCCAGCGTTCCCGGATAGGTGGAACTCTCAAATACCACAGTCTGACCCCGCCGCAAGTGCCGGGCGATATATTGTGCAGCCGAAACCAGCGCTTCAAGATCGGGTTTCTTGTTCTGCTCATCCATTGGCGTGGGCACGGCAACGATAACGTAATCGGCTTTGCCCACTTGTCCGGAAGGCAGTCCGGCGGAAAAGCGTTTTGCTTGCACCACCTCTTTCACACGGTCTGACGGCACGTCAGGGATGTAACTGTGGCCGAGATGGAGCTTTTCAATTTTATCAGAATCCATGTCAATGCCGAGGACGATGCAGTTGCGCCGGGCCATATGCACGGCAAGCGGCAGCCCGACAAAACCAAGTCCGACGACCGCGACATTGACGGAAGTACTGCCCAAGTTAATTCCTCCTTTGTAAAGTTTCAATCAGCTGCCGATCCCGTCCTCCATCGTGAAATCCGCCTCGTGCGTCAGTTTTGGACAGGAGGTAGTGCAGCGCCTCTACGTGGTCTCCGTAAATCCGGTCGAACGCAGGCAGCCTGCCGTTTTGCCGTTGGTGCTCCGGGCGCAAGCGATTGGGCCCGACGACATCCACATAGTGGACGGCTGCGATGCTGTACCCGGCCAGAATGGCCATTACCTGTGCCAACGGAGGCAGCATCAGCATCCGGTAGCCGAGCCGGTCAATCACTCGGCGATGGATCGCATGTGGGACGGCAGTCAATGAATTGTTCAATAGATCCGGCCGCTTAACAGCCATGTTGAGAAAATACTTCACGCTGCTGACCGCATCGATGGGGTGGAATAAGTCCAGGAGCTTCTGTAAATCGTTTAATGCAATATCTGTCCCCTGTTCGGCCGCTTCCACGAAGGGGATGAGATCCTGCGGCGGTATGACAAAATCACCGTCGACGAACAGCAGTACCTCGCCGCTGCTGTGGGCGGCGCCAATGGCCCTGCCGACGTTGTGGCCGAGACGCTTCGCGAACCGCAGCACGGTAGCGCCGGCTTCCAGCGCTTTGTGGATCGTCTCGCGATCCGCACCATTGGCGACGACGATGATTTCATCTGCGACGTTTCTGACGGAAGCGACCACTTCAGCGATCGTCGCCCTTTCCTCGCCAACGGGAACAATCGCGCTTCGTCTGACCCGCCTGCTGCCCGGGGCAGGAACATACGTCTCCAAAAATGGGCGGTCGCGCCAGCCGTCGGTAAATCCGCCGCGAGGACCGGCTGTCTTCATCACCCGATCGATCGCAGCCAGGTGATCGCCGAGAATTCGGCTGGTCGTACGAGGAAAAGGCGAGCCTTCTTCGGCTGAAAGGTGAACGGGGCGCACTTTGTTGCGATTGATTACATCGATTGAAACAGGGGCACTGATGGAGAGGTTTTGCTCGAGAGCCGCGGCCATCGCGACCACGGGATCGGCCAAGTTCTGCCAGCCGATCGCCTCTAGCGCCCGCCTGCTGAGCGCATGCGGAACCGCGAGCAATGAGTTTACATCAGGGGTCATTTTCTTCAGTAAATAATGAGTGGCGATTTTACTA
Organism: Brevibacillus sp. B_LB10_24; assembly: GCF_046036945.1. NCBI lineage: Bacteria > Bacillati > Bacillota > Bacilli > Caryophanales > Paenibacillaceae > Brevibacillus > Brevibacillus sp. B_LB10_24. The sequence continues at coordinate 15,199 of NZ_JBJQOQ010000008.1, forward strand.
ACCGTCGTGTAGTGCGGACGAATCGGCAGTCTGGCCGACCAGTTGAGATCGTTTAGCGCAATCTGGCTTCCCTGCCGGACCGCTGTGACAAACGGCAGGAGCTGCTGGCCGGGAATCGGGATATCTCCGTCCAGGAAGAGGAGGATTTCGCCTTTTGCATGGTACGCTCCAACAGCTCTGCCGACGTCATTCCCCAGAGCTTGCGGATACTCAATGACGAAGCAGCCCGTGTCTTTGGCGATCTGCCCAGTCGCATCCCTGCTTCCGTTGACGACCACGATCACTTCGAGGGGATCGAGCTTTTTTGCTTCGGCAATCACTGCGGAAATCGTCTCTTCCTCATTTTGAGCAGGGATGATGACGGATACCGTTTGCTCTCGGTTCATTGATCTCACGTAAAAAGCCTGACGTAGGCGATAGAATTGGTGGGAATGGCGACATCCTTAGGGTTTCCGTAGCCGACACCGGGCGTTCTCACGGTGACAGATCCCTCTGATACGGACATCAACACTCCTGCAGTCATCTCCAGCGGCGTAATAACTTCAACGGGCTCTCCCACATGGGTTCGCAGTGCGTTTTCAAACATATTCTTTTCTCCTTTCTACTTGCTTGCCCGAATCGACAAAAGACTTCGATACGGGATTAAAAGATACGAAGTGGCAGTTTCTTGCAGGCGAAAATAGTCTTCGAAAGCGCCTGTCACCGTACCTGTCAGCGTTCCTGCCGTCGTCGTTACTTCAACACTTTTAAATACATACTGCTTGACTACCGCCCGCAGCGGATGTTCATTTGCCTGCTCGATTACATCGCGAAGAAATGAGGCGAACTCACTTGAGAACAACACTTCTCTTACAGCGTTTTTCACTATGCCCTTCCATCTGTAACTGAACCACATGGCTGTCTCTCTCCTTTCTTCGTTGTGATTGGGTCGACAGCTCGTTTATTTGTTCAAGCTCTCTAACAGCAATATATATTTTCATTTCTGATATGGTGAGTACTAGATACCTATTTTCTCTTTCACTTAACAAAATTATATTTTTTAACCAGATAATCCGTCCCAGCTAAAAATGCTTGGATGTTAGCCAGCAGACGCTTGACTGATGAATCCAAATGGTCTAAACACTTCCTTCTGTCCATATAGTAATAGGGAAAAGTTTTTACCTGAAAGGAGGAGCAAGTGTGTCGTTACAAGATGGCATGTTGACGTTTCGCATTAAGGAGACCATCTTCCTCTCAGCAGATAAAGCAGGCATCGGGGAGTTAAAAGAATTGGAACTGCTTCCTGATGTGGAAATTATAGAGAATACCCAGGACATCTCCATTACAGGCTGCCTGCATCTTCAGGGAAAGTATCTGGTGGCGAAGGAAGGCCAGGAAACAGAGGACGAAGGGGACTCCTTGCTGACAGCGATGAAATTTCCCCCCTTCCATCTGGAGACCGGATCGGAGCTGCCGTTTCTCTATGACGCCGAACAGGAGCTGACCCACAGAATTCCGCTCAATATTACCATCCCTTTGTCGCGCGTTGCGGAAGTCGGGGAAATTTTTGCGGTTGTGGACGGATTGGACTACGAGTTAAAAGCGAACAATCAGCTTCAGATTGAAGCCGAATTAAAGCTTACGGGAATCACCTTGATTGAACCGGAGGCTGCGAGAGCGGCCGAGGAAGAGTGGGAGTTTGTCCATGTCGCGAACGAAGATGACGAGCGGGGAGAGCAGGATGTTCCAACCTCTTCCCTGGAGGAAATTGAAGAGAAACTGGAAGCGTTGGAGCGGGCGGTAGAGGCGCACGAGGAGTGGCAGACGGAGCCGATCCAACCACCACCGCCCCCTTTTCTGCCGGTTTGGGAGAAGTTGAACAGGATTGAATCTTCCGACATTCGTCCTGTTTTTGGCGGATACTCTCAAGCGGATTCGGATGAGCCAGAAGAGCAGGAGGGAGGCGCTAGTCGAGAAGCGCAAGCTACTGCATCCGCAGCGGGTGGCTCCGTTGGCGATGCGGATGAGGAATTGGCCTATGATGTGTCGGGTGATCAGTCAGAGGCGGAGCCGACAACCGCTCGTGAAGAGGAGCCGGCAATCGAGGTCCTGGCAGAAAATGCAGCGGAGTTTGCAGTACAGGAGATGAATGAGGAAGAAACTGTTCAGCAGGAGGCAGCCGAAGCGGCAGTGATTGCGGAGGCGGACGCGGAAGAAGTGAGCACCGAAGAAGTGAGTGCCGAAGAGACCATGACACAGCCGGACGCCCCGCAAGAGGCGGAACTGCGGGTTGCGATCAGCGGCAAACCGGCCAGGGAGAGCGGAGAGGAGCTCAATTTGACCTCGATCTTTACCCAGTCAAAACGCCAGTCTGCACCTTCCCCCGAGGCGACCGAACAGGTCTTCCAATCCGACGTGCAGGACAGCGAGACGGCAAGCAGTACATTGGCAGCGGTCGGCAGTCTCAGCTCGTTCGTCCGCGAAGAAGAGCAGCCGTTCAGCCGGCTGAAGATGTGCATCATTCAACGAGAAGAGACCCTGCAGTCCATTTCCGAGCGTTATTCCGTGCCCATCTCCCGTTTGATGGAGGCCAACAGCCTCGAATCAGACCGCATCACAGAGGGGCAAGTTCTATACATTCCCCAATGAGGGGGGAGTGAAGACAAGTGCTAACGGATGAAAGAGAGTTGAACCGGATTTGCCAGCGATACCGCATGCGGGTGATCCGCATCCAGCCGCAGAAGGATTTCTATCTGTTGGAAACCAATCGCGGCCCGAAGGAACTGCGGGTTTGGCCGCGGGTGGATGTGCTGCGCTGGTCATTTATGTGGAGGGAGCAGCTTGCCAGGCAGGGATTTCGCGATGTGGAACGATTTATTCGGACGCGCGATGCAAAACCGTATGTCGTATCAGGCAGAAAGGGATACACCTTAACCGATCATGTCCGCTCCTGGGTCCCGCTGACGCCGACAGTAGAGCAAGCGAATCTCAGCGGACAATTGGTCGCTTCCATGCATCTAGCGCAGAGCAGCCAATCTGCCCCGGCCGCGGTAGAACTGTTAAACCGGGAACAGGCCCAGGTTGCGGCGGAAACAGAGCGGGTTCGCAACCTTTACGATGCCTTTACCAGCCGTTCGCGGCTATGGCGGCCTGAAGACAAATGGGTTGCCAGCCAATTCAGACCGCTGTTGGAGAGGATGGAACGCGGCACCAGGCTGCTATCGCCGGAAGCGTTCGACGTGACGTCACTGGCTGTGTCACACCGATTTATGGATCGGGGGAACCTCGGTCTAAACAAGGAGCGCATTTATCTGCGCGGCTTTTACAGCCCCTCCCTCTCGGTTCAGCAGCGGGATACGGCGCATTTTTTGCGAGATTTGCTGTTCTGCGGGGACGGTGCCGAACGGGACCGAATTGACGCTTTTTTGGACGGATACGAGGCGGTAAAGCCGCTTGCACATTCCGAGTACCGCTTGCTGCTCGCGTTCATGGTTCCGCCGCAAGAGCTGTGGCAGACATTGCAAGAGTATGTCCATTCCGCTTCGGCAGGGCAGCTGGAGGAATGCGACACAGCCCAGATAGCCGAGTCCATCCGCCGGCAGCAATTCGTCGATGAACTGCTTGCCCACATTGCCCAGCGAGCGGAAGGCGCGCAAAGAGGTCATGTCGTATGAGCCGATTTGACGATATCTATCCGTTGTTTCCTGAATACGACATGTTTGCCCAGACGATCGACGTGTTAAAGGCGCCCAATGTATATAAAGTGATGACTCCGTACGGATCTTATGTAGTCAAGCGAACCTCGGCTTCGCCGGGACGTTTGTCGTTTGTTTCAGGGCTGCTGCGCAACTTGCAGCAGCGCGGTTGGGACGGAGCTGTTCCGCTTGCCTACACCAAGTACGACGAACCTTACGTCCAACGAGACGAACAGTACTACTACCTTACCGGGTGGCGGCCATCTGCGGCGATTGGCGAAGAGCAAATCCCCGTCTGGGGGAGGGCCGCCTTGGTTCGTTTAGCAGAGCTGCACCACTTGACGCAGAATTATCGCTTTGACGATCCCCGTCAAGTAGAACCGTTGGTTGATTCCCTGCTGGCCCGCTGGGAAAAATGGCTCGGGCTGTTGGAGAAGAACGCCGCCATTGCCAGGGCTCGAAGCTACCCTTCCCCCTTCGACACCGTTTTCCTGGCGAACCAGGGGTATCTCAGGGAAACTGCGGCCACAGCGATCTCCTCCTTGCGCCGGTGGGGGGAGCAGCACCGCACGTATGCCCACTTTCGCTTGAGCCTGGTTCACGGTGCGCCATATCCGGCCCACACGCTGCTCGACTCTTCCGGAAATGTTCAGTTCATCAATTTTGACCGGGCTGTTTTTGATACCCCAGCTCGTGACGTCAGCACGTTTTACCGGGCGTATTTTCACTTGGGAGGAGAAGGTGCGGCAGCGTCTGAACTATTTTCAGCGTATCAGTCAGTTTTCCCCTGGCGGCCGGAGGAAGTGAACTTGCTCAAGGTCTTCCTCTTTTTTCCCGAGCGGATCATGGGCGACCTCGAACTGTATTACAGGGGCGCGAGGGATTGGTCAGAACTGTATGCCGTCCGCCGCCTGGAAAAAGATCTGGACCGCTACATGCGGATGCAGCGGTGGATGCAGCAAGCTTTTTGATGTTACTGGAAGGTAAGATCCCCCTTCTCTGGCGTGCGGCATCGATCCAGCTGCAAGAGACGGAAGGGGGATTTTTTGACGTTCTCTTCATATCCAGTCAAAGGTAATGGCTAAATGAACCGCCGCCAACAGGCCGAGAATGATCACGTCAAACGTGGTGGGAAAGATGATGGTGCGTACGAATTGGAAGATGATCAGCGGTACGATAATCTGACGGCAAACGTTCTTGATGCGGTACAAATGGTGGTTAAACTTCCAACGCTGATTCACGGTCATCACCTCATTTCAGCTTATGCACGCGTACGGATACCGGTACCTTAAAGCGAAATATGCCCTGCAGAGAGTTCAAGTTTAGCGCTAGGCGGAAAATTACGGTATAATGGTATTATGTAATCTGGAGCAGGAGGAGTGTTTCTTGGAATGTCAGAAAATGGTATTAGAGACTTAAAAAAACATCACCCGCATACGATTGCCTCAATTTTCAGACGTGCCGTTTTTATTGTAATTGGCGCAATCTTGTACTCGGTCAGCCTGGAGGTTTTCCTGGTTCCCAACAACATTATTGACGGCGGGATTACCGGCATCTCCATCATCTTGGCACACTTTACGCACATGCAATTGGGGATTTTCCTGTTCGTGATCAACCTTCCTTTCCTGATCATTGGATATAAACAGATCGGCAAAACGTTTGCAATATCCACCCTGTTCGGGGTCGCGGTCATGTCGGTAGGAACCTACCTGCTTGGCCCGGTAACCGCCTTTACGGAGGACCCCCTCTTGGCGGCGGTGTTTGGCGGAGTCATTATGGGAATCGGCATCGGGTTAGTCATCCGCAACGGCGGCTCGCTTGACGGGACGGAGATCATCGCGATCTTATTTAACAAAAAGACCCCGTTTTCCGTCGGCGAAATCGTCATGTTTTTAAACCTGTTCATCCTTGGCAGCGCCGGCTTTGTCTTTTCGTGGAACAGCGCGATGTACTCGCTGATCGCCTATTTTATCGCCTATAAGATGATCGACGTCACGATCGAGGGGCTCGATCAGTCCAAGTCTGTCTGGATTATCAGCGAAAAATTTCAGGAGATCGGCGATACGCTGCTGGCCCGTCTCGGCCGGGGAGTTACCTACCTTCACGGTGAAGGCGGATACTCGGGAGATGACAAGAAGGTCGTATTTTGCGTCATCACCCGCCTGGAGGAAGCGAAGTTGAAAACGATCGTAGAGGATACCGATCCCAATGCGTTTCTGGCGATCGGAAACATTCACGACGTAAAAGGGGGACGTTTCAAAAAGAAGGATATCCACTAAATTTGTCAAATTAAAGGATGTTGTGTCGCTTGGAAGCGGGGCAGCCATCCGCTGCAGCCCCAAGGGACCGTATGGAAGGGGTTGAAGTAGTGGTTTGGCAGACAATGTTGTATGCCTTCAGCCTGTTTGTTTCACTTTACGTTCTGCTTTCATCCCGTTTGACAGGTGGACGCAGCATCCGGTATGGCTATGGATTTTTGCTGGGAGGAGCTTTTTTCTTCTGGGGTCTTGGCGGACTCTTTTCACCGGACAGCTCCTCCTCGCACACGATCGTATCCTTTCTCGCGAACTGCCTTGCCTGTGCATTTGCCTTGCTGGCTTTCCGCAGGTATCCGCTGCTGCCGCCCTCCTATTTTGATCGCTGGAAAAGCGCATGCGATGTCGGTTTGCTGATTCTTCTGCACTTTGCTTTCGGCGATGACGTCCTTCCTCGGTTGTTCCTTGCCGGTTCGGGTATTGCCGCCCTGGTTTTTGTCAGCCGGGAACACAGGCTTCGAGTGTACAGCCTGCTGCCATTAGCGGGGACGATTGCGTTTTGGCTGGTCATGGCGCTGGTACCCTGGCTATCCGGTCCGCTTCTGTTTTTCCTCGGTGCTGCCTGTCTCGTCGCCGTCTGTGCAGGATGGGAAAAACAGCCTGCACAGGGACAGGAATGCGGATGCGACGTATCACGTCATACTCATGAACAGATCCTTGTCTACAGCCACTATCAGGGATTGATCTTTTTCTATTCCGCGATAGCTGTATTTGGCGTGCTTGTCTATCCGGCTGACGCCATCCGGGATTGGGGATTAGGATTGTACGCTGTCTTATTGACGCTCAGGTGGCTGACTTTGCATTACGAAAAGCAAGGAGCTTTGCAGCAGTCGTTTCAATTCACCCGTAATCTGGAAAGGCACTTCGAGACAAATTTGGCGCAAATTCGCAAAAAAAATGAAGATTTGTCCCGGGTGCTGAAGTTAAAACAAAGCTATGAGGAACTGCTGCTGAAAAGCAATGAACATACCATGCAGCCGATCAGCTATGAAAACCTGCATCAAAAAATCGAACAGATCGTCGACGTCTGGTATATGACGATGATCGGTATGCGATTTCTGCGGGTTTCCCTGCAATCCGAACGAGGGGAAATTTACTATCAGACGGAACGCGGTGCACAGTCCGAGCGGTATAAAGAGGGCTACGTGCTGGTTCGCTTGATCGTCGACAAGGAGCGCGACACCCCGCTGTCTCCCCGGTATGTGGCGGTGGAAGCACTGACGGACGAATCGACGGAGGAAGTCAGATCGTTTTATCAGCTGCTGGCGATATACGTCAGCCGCCTGATCATGCGCTGTCTGCAGGAGCAGCAGTCCCTGGGAATTCGCCTGATGGAACAGGAGATGGAGCTGGCTTCGCGCATTCAATTTTCCCTACTCCCTAAAAATCGGCTGGTTTTGCCAGACGTGCAAGCGAAGGCAGTCTATATCCCCGCCGCTTACATCGGCGGCGATTACGTAGACTACTTTTCCATAAACGAGCGCTACACTTGTTTTCTCATCGCCGACATCTCGGGACACGGCATCCCTGCCAGCCTGCTGACGACGGGGATCCGCAATTCCTTTCGGGCTGTGGTGCAGATGTGTATTTCTCCTGACGAGATGCTGGTCAGGCTGAATCACCTGTTGTATGAAGACTTGTCGGAAATTCGCTCCTACATCACGATGCTGATTGCGGTTTTCGATCATCAGGAAATGGTCCTGCGGATTAGCCGGGCCGGTCATCCCGCCCCGTTTTACCTGTCGGGCACAAAGCAGACACAACTCGCCTGTGCCAGAGGAATGGGGCTGGGTCTGTCGCTTGCGGCAGAGTATCAACTGGACGAATGGAAGGTGGAAGAAGATTTCACCTTGCTCTTGTATACGGATGGATTGATTAATCTTGGACGGGGGAAACAGGCACCCGACTCCGAAAAGTGGCTGAAGCTGTTAGGACGAGTGTTGAAGGCGGATCAAGCCAGGGAGAAGGACCGAATCGCTCTGCTCGAGCGGGAGATCTGGAAGAAGACCAGACAGCAGCAGCAGAATGACGATATCTCGGTCCTGATCCTTGACGTGAAGGCCCCTGAAAAGGGAGAGAGAGGAGGAAACGAGGATGTTTCTGTGTGATCAATGTCCCACTCATCCGTCCTGCCGCAGATGCTTGGATCTTCTTAACTGTGGAGATATGGCATACAAAGTGCTTCCTCCTCGCCCCGTTTCACTGCTTCGTCTGTCGACGGGAGAGCGCGTTTCGGGCGAATTGAGGGCAGTCAGCCGTCTGGCCATTGGCATCGCGTCGATAGAGCCGCTTGAAAACGACCGCTACGAAGTGGATTTGGCCACCGATTTTCGCATAATCGGCTCGACCGTTTCCGCTCCGCGCGATTCCTGTTACATGGTTCTCGACATCGAAAAGGTACTGCGCAAGGAAGAGGTTTTAGAGCGGCTTTTGCTGGAGGAGTTTCAACACTGGCACCTGACCCACGAACTGGAGCCGGCGGCCATACTGGAGCGGGCGTCCGGGCTGAACAAAAAACAGCTGGAAGCGGTCAAGCGCGAATTGGACAAGCTTTCGATCCTTCGGCAAATTCACGACATCTACATGTTCGTCTGGGACAAAGGGCAGTTTCGTTCACTGGGTGACATCCCGCTTGGCGGCGCCAATTGGGACCAGCTGAAACGGCTCTGCAAAGATTCCGTAGCCAGCGGAAATCCGATCCGGGAACAGCTTTTTTCCGAACAGTTCAACAAGGTCTTCGATACCCACATCGTGCCGATGTCAGACCGTTCCTGCGGCATAGCGATCATCGACGTGACGGAGGCGATTCTCGCCGAGCGCATCCGAAAACAGCAGGAATGGCAGCTGTACAAAGACATCCTGTCCGTCGTCACCGGCGAAAAGCTGATGCTTTTGCAGGACGAGCAATTGTACGAGCTGATTCGCTCCAGCAAGAAGTACGGCACCGTCCACATGCAGCACCCGGCGGATCTGGCTCACTTGCGGAAAGTACTGCGCGATCTGCTTGGTCCGTTTGGGCTCCCGTCGAAAAAGCTGCTCCATTTTGTGGTCGCGGTCAATGAGGCGGCGACCAATACGCTGACACACGGACAAAGCGGAAGCGTGGAGATTTACATCAATGAAGCGGAGCGGGTGTGCCGTGCAGTCGTTTTTGACAAGGGACAGGGCATCTCTCTCGCCGATCTGCCAAAAGCCGCTCTGGTCCACGGTTTTTCCACCCGGGCATCGCTTGGTGCCGGATTTCACGTCATGCTGCAATATGCCGATAAATTAATGATAAACTCGACTCAGCAAGGGACAAAACTCGTTTTAGAGCTTCTTCTGGGATAAATTCGGACCGTACACACCGCAACCGAACGGAGGGGAACGTTTTAACAACCTCTTTTCGGGGAATTGAACTATACATCAGGTTAAAAGTGTTACTTTGGATTGTTCAGAAACTTGATACACACAATTTTGAAAGAAGCAGAAAAAGAGAGATCAGCTAATTTAAGTTGAGGTGAAAGGAGATCAAGTGATGAACTATCAAGTGCAGGAGAGTGAAAAGCAGGCATTGGTTACAATTAAAGGAGAACTTGACATGGCTGTCGGCGAGAAACTAGGCAATCTGATCCGCGAGGTAGGACAACGGAAGCAATCCGTCATCCTCGATTTCCAAGGGGTGACGTTCGTAGATTCGTCGGGGATCGGCAATCTGTTCTACACCACCAAAGAACTGCTGGCCAGCGGAAAGCACGTAGAGATCGTGAATGTCCAGGAGGATATTCTTGATATATTGCGGGTGCTTGGCTTCGTCGAAGCGCTCGGAGTCAAAGTAAGCACCTGCGGATATGAGCGGTAAAAATTGACGAAGCCGGGAGTGTCGCTTATAATATCGTAGAGAAAACGATGCATAGAAGAGATGCGATGAACGGGAAGAGTAGACTTTTACCCCTTGTCAGAGAGGGAGAATCAATTGCTGCGAGATTCTCTAAGGTGTGATGAGTCGAAGGTCGCCTGTGAGCAGCTCCGGCGAACTCATGAGTAGCCGGGGGCGGTGTACAGCCGTTATCAGGTAAAAGTGAGTGCAACAGGGTCGGTTTTTGGCTGTCTGCTGCACTAACAAAGGTGGTACCGCGGAATAACTCCTTTCGTCCTTTGGATGAGAGGAGTTTTTATTATTTTAATAAGGAGGAACGTTATGCAAGCCCAATCCGATTCACATGACCAACAGCTGCCAAAAAACTACGACCCTAAGGCGGCTGAGGCGAAATGGTATCCGTACTGGATCCAAAATAACTTTTTTCAGGCAGAACGCGACCCGGACAAAGTTCCGTTTACGATCGTGATCCCGCCTCCCAACGTGACGGGAAAGCTTCACCTCGGACACGCTCTTGACACCACCTTGCAGGACATCATCACTCGGGCCAAGCGCATGCAGGGCTACAGTGCTCTCTTTTTGCCGGGGATGGACCACGCCGGCATTGCCACTCAGACGAAAGTGGAAGCCAATCTGCGGGAAGAAGGGATTTCCCGCCACGACCTGGGACGGGAAAAATTCCTGGAGAAGGTCTGGGAGTGGAAGCATGTCTACGCCCAGCATATTCGTGAACAATGGGAAAAACTGGGACTGGCACTCGATTATTCCCGCGAGCGGTTTACCATGGATGAGGGGCTTTCCCGCGCCGTTCGTGAAGTGTTTGTCCGCTTGTACGAAAAAGGGCTGATCTACCGCGGCAATCGGATTATCAACTGGGATCCGGCGGCCCGCACGGCTCTGTCCGACATCGAAGTCATCTACAAAGAAGTAAAAGGCGCCCTGCACCACATGCGATATCCACTCGCGGACGGCACCGGCTTCATCGAGGTTGCCACCACCCGTCCGGAGACAATGCTGGGTGATACCGCCGTCGCTGTGCACCCGGACGACGACCGCTACCGGCACCTCGTCGGCAAGACGGTCATCCTGCCAATTGTCGGCCGTGAAATTCCGATCGTGGCGGACGACTACGTCGATCCCGAATTCGGTTCCGGTGCCGTGAAAATTACGCCGGCGCACGACCCGAACGACTTTGAGCTGGGCCTGCGCCACAATCTCCCGCAGATTATCGTCATGGATGAGACGGGCACGATGAATGAAAACGCCGGGGCTTACCAGGGGCTTGACCGCTTTGCCTGCCGCAAGCAGATCATACGCGATCTGACCGAGCAGGGCGTGATGTTCAAGATTGAAGAACACATTCACCAGGTTGGCCACAGCGAACGCAGCGATGCGGTCGTAGAACCGTACCTGTCCACCCAGTGGTTTGTCAAAATGCAGCCGCTGGCCGATGCCGCATTAGCCAACGCTGCCAGCGACGAGGGCGTCAAGTTCGTGCCCGAACGCTTTAAGAATACCTACCTGCGCTGGATCGAGAACATCCGCGACTGGTGCATCTCTCGGCAGCTTTGGTGGGGACACCGGATTCCTGCTTGGTATTGCGGCGACTGCGGCAGCGAGATCGTGTCGCGAACGGACGTCAGCGAGTGCCCGAACTGCCACGGCCACAACCTGAAACAGGATGAAGACGTATTGGACACCTGGTTCAGCTCGGCGCTTTGGCCCCTCTCCACGCTTGGCTGGCCGGATGAGACAGAGGACCTGAAGTACTTTTATCCGACCAATGTGCTGGTTACGGGCTACGATATCATCTTCTTCTGGGTGGCGAGAATGATCTTCAGCGGCCTGGAATTTACCGGGCAAAAGCCGTTTGACACGGTGCTGATTCACGGCATCATCCGCGATTCGGAGGGCCGAAAGATGTCCAAGTCGCTCGGCAATGGCGTCGATCCGATGGAAGTGATCGAAAAGTACGGGGCTGACGCGCTTCGCTTTACGCTGGCGACCGGCAACTCCCCGGGAAATGATCAGCGCTTTTACTGGGAGAAGGTGGAGTCCAACCGCAACTTCGCCAATAAAATCTGGAATGCTTCGCGCTTTGCCCTGATGAATCTGCAAGGATTTACTCACCAGGACATCGATTTGTCGGGAGAGCTTTCTACGCCTGACAAGTGGATTTTTACCCGGCTGCAATCGACGATCAGCGATGTTACCCGCCTGATGGACGCATATGAATTCGGCGAAGCGGGCCGGGTCTTGTACAACTTCATCTGGGACGATCTGTGCGACTGGTATATCGAAATGGCCAAGCTGCCGCTCTACGGCACCGACGCAGCGGCCAAGCGGACGACGCAATCCGTGCTCGTCACGGTCCTCGACCAGACGCTGCGCCTGCTGCACCCGTTCATGCCGTTTATTACCGAGGAAATTTGGCAGGCGCTGCCCCACGAAGGCGACAGCATCACGGTCGCTCCGTGGCCGCAGGCAGATGAGGGACGAAGCTTCCCTGAGGCAGAAGCGGAGATGACCCTCTTGATGGATGTCATCCGCAGCGTCCGCAACATCCGCGCTGAAGTGAACGTGCCGATGTCCAAGAAAATCGAGCTGTTGATCAAAGCGGGCGATGCCGTGTCACTGGAGCGGCTGAAGCGCGGAGAGGAGTTCCTCGTCCGCTTCTGCAACCCGGAAAAACTGGAGATCGAACAGGAGCTGGACGCGCCGGAAAAAGCGATGTCTGCTGTCGTGACAGGAGCGGAGCTGTTCCTCCCGCTGGCCGGTTTGATCGACCTCGACCAGGAGCGGAAGCGCCTGGAAAAAGAGCTTGCCACGCTGCGAGGAGAAGTAGAGCGCATCGAGAAGAAGCTGAACAATCCCGGTTTTATCGCCAAAGCCCCGGCCAAAGTGATCGAGGAAGAGAAAGTGAAAATGGCCGATTACATCGATAAACGCGACAAAGTGATTGCGCGGCTGGCCGAACTAGAGGCTTAGGTATGAACCTGGATGTACGTTCATATTTATGAGAATGGAGTTAATTTACAATGGGGCATCGATTGTTTTCCAGCTATGACGAGGCGCTAGAGTGGATCCACAGCCTGCTCCGTTTTGGGCAGAGACCGGGTTTGGAGCGAATGAACTGGATGCTGGAGCAGCTTTCGCATCCTGAGCGCCGCCTGTCATTTGTCCACGTGGCCGGGACCAATGGCAAAGGATCCACGTGCGCGATGCTTTCCCAGGTACTGCGGGAAGCCAACTACAGCGTTGGGATGTTTACTTCACCGTACTTGCTTGATTTCCGCGAGCGGATCCGTTATAACAACGAGATGATTTCGGAAGAGGATTTGCTTGCGTTGGCCAATCAAATAAAACCGCTCGTTGACCGATGCTGCGCCGAAACGGAGTACGGATCGCCGACCGAATTTGAAGTGATTACCGTCATGGCCCTGCTCTACTTTGCCCATGTGGCGCGTCCGGCGGTAGTGATTTGGGAAACCGGCCTGGGTGGACGGCTGGATTCGACCAATGTCGTCCACCCGCTGGTCTCGGTGATTACCAATGTAGGGACTGACCATGCGGATGTCCTCGGTCCGACGATTGCGGACATTGCCCGGGAAAAAGCCGGGATCATCAAACAGGGAGTTCCCGTCGTGGCCGGCGAAACAGGGACAGAGGCACTGGCTGAGATCGAACGAATCGCTCAAGAAAAGCGGGCGACCCTGTATCAGCTGGGCCGGGATTTTCACGTGCAGACAGAGCGGATCGAAGGATTGGAGGGGCAGTCCTTTCGCTACCGCAGCTGCCATCGGCGAGGTGAATCCGAGTACCTCCTCCACCTGCCGGGCCTGCATCAATTGAAAAATGCCGCCGTTGCCTTAATGGTGCTGGATTTGCTGCGCCAGTTTTTCGCTTACCTCATCGAAGAAGAAGAAATTTCGAGCGGACTGCAACAAACTCGGTGGCCGGGACGTCTAGAAGTCGTTGCAAAACACCCGTTGATTCTGTTGGACGGTGCACACAACAGAGAGGGCATGACGGCCTTGGTCCAAAGCGTATCAGCACTGCTGCCTGAGGAGGCCAGGCTGCACGTGCTGATTGCCGCACTGGCCGATAAACCGCTCGCCGACATGGCGGCTGCCTGGAAGCAGCTGGACAGCCGCCTGGAGCGGGTGTACGTCACGTCCTTTGAGTTTCACCGCGCCGCTCCCCCAAGTATGCTTACAGATGCCTTTTTGACGGCCGGGATGACCGCCGATCGAGTGACAGAGGCGCCCGATTGGCGCTCCTTGCTCCGCCATTGGCAGCATGAGACGAAGCACCGGGATGATGTGTTCATCGTCTGCGGATCGCTTTACTTTATCGCACAAGTGCGCTCTTTCTTCCCCATTCCCATAGAAGAGGCAGGTGAATAGGGTGGATCAGACAAATCACGTCCACTTTGTAGGCATCGGCGGCTATGGCATGAGTGCCATCGCCCGCGTCCTGATTGACCTTGGCTTTAAAGTGACCGGCTCCGACGTCGCCTTGAACGATTTAGCGCAAAAATTGCAAGCGCGGGGAGCTTTCATTACGGTGGGTCACGATCCTGCCAATGTCAACGGTGCCGATCTCGTGGTCTATTCCACTAGTATCCCAAAAGACAACCCAGAAGTAATCGAAGCACAGGCAAAAGGGATTCCCCTATTGCACCGTTCACAAATGCTGGCCAAGATGTTAAATGAAAAAACCGGGGTGGCAGTCGCCGGAGCGCACGGCAAAACTACGACTACTTCGATGATTGCTCACGTTTTGGAGGTGTGCGGCGTAGACCCCACGTATATCATCGGCGGCGAATTAATGAATGCCGGGACGAACGCGAAGGCGGGGAAGAGCGAATACGTCATCGCCGAAGCGGATGAGAGCGACGGGTCGTTTCTGGAATACCGCCCCCAGGTTGCTGTTGTGACGAATATTGAGGCGGACCACCTCGAGCATTTTGACGGTCAATTCGCCAATCTGAAAGCGGCATATGTCAAGTTTTTGAGCCATCTGAAACCGGACGGCACAGCGGTCTTGTGCGTGGATGATCCGCATGTCCGCGAGCTCGTGCCGCAACTGGCGGGCAAGGCGGTGACGTACGCGATTCAGCCTGACAAGGCCAATGCCGCCGACTACACCGCCACAGATATAGTCTGCGGAGACCGGCGAACCGCTTGCCAGGTGTGGTCGGGAGAGAACTGCTTGGGCGAGCTTGTCCTGCATATTCCCGGCGAACACAACGTCGCCAATGCGCTGGCAGCGATCATCGTCTGTATGCGAACCGGTCTGTCCTTTTCCCAGATCGCCAAAGCGCTGGAGACGTTTCGCGGGGCGAAGCGTCGTTTTCAAGTCATCGGCGAAGCGAGCGGCGTCCTGGTGGTGGACGACTACGCCCATCACCCGACTGAGATCATGGCAACCCTGGGGGGTGCGCGTGCTTCCGGACGGAGGGTCATCTGCGTATTCCAGCCGCAACGGTATACCCGAACCTATTTTTTAATGGAAGAATTTAGCCGCGCTTTCCGGGAAGCGGATGAAGTGATTATCACGGACATATACTCTCCGGCCGGCGAAAAAAGAATTGACGGCGTCAATTCGCAAGTGCTGGTAGAGAAGATTCGCGCGAACAGCCATCCGGGCGCCCAGTACATCCCGACAAAGGAAGAAGTGCAGGAACATCTGCTCCGGCACCTTCGCCCGGGTGATCTGGTGATTACGATGGGGGCGGGCGACATCTGGAAGTCAGCCTATTGGTTTGTGGAACAATTAGGGAAACTCGCATAAGAGAGAAGACCGTGCAGAAGGGCAAGCTGCACGGTTTTTTTTTGTGCCATCGGCAAGGCTATAATGTCTCCGCGGACTGCACGCGGATTGCAGGTTAAAAAGGGGGAATAGCATGCCGGCTTCCCAATTTCTGCTCGCTTTCTTTCTGTTGGGCCTGCTCGCCGGCGCCTTCTGCTGCCGGCTGGCGATGAGCGCGGGAGGCGACAGCGACAAGGAGCAGCGCCAGAAGAGCGGTCTTTTCATACTGCTGACAGCGCTTGTCTCCGGCGGTGTCTTTGCGGGGATCGGCGTCGTATACGGGCCCGGCCGGGAGGCGCTCTTGGGCGCTTTGTTCGCCGCGATGCTGGCAACCGTCAGCGTTACCGATTTGCGTTTTCGCCTGATCCAGAACCGGGTGATTGTTCCTTATGGGGCGGTCTTTTTTCTCCTGCGCTGCTTCTTCCCGGCTGATCGCACCGTCATGCTGCACCTGATGGCGATGACGGCCAGTTTTGTTCTGCTGCTTTTGCTGGCAAGGCTGCCCGCCGGCGGCATAGGAGGCGGGGATGTAAAGCTGTACGCTGTGGTCGCACTCTTTTTGGGCATGGCGAAGTTTGCCTGGGCTGTCTTGCTGTCTGCCGGGCTTGGCTGTCTGTACGGGCTCATCCGCTGCGCTGTCGAAGGCAGGGGAAAAAGCATCGAAGTGCCGATGGCCCCTTTCATTGCCGCAGGCTCGCTCGCCGTTTACCTAGGCAGCCCCTTTCTTGCAGTGTGTATGCCCTACTTTTTGTCCGCGTGATTGGCATAACCTCCTGTTTGTCCTCGTATGCTAGTACTACTAGAGCTCTAAGGCGAGGAGGTTTTGGGATTGGAGCCAAAACGGACCGGACGGATTTCGATTAAATTGAATGGCGCGGATATTTCCGAGCGGCAAAAGCAAACGGAGGAGCAGGCCGCTCCTGCTCACACATCTGCAGCCCCGGAGCCAAAGCGGTGGACGCTTCCTGCGGGGGACAGAGGCGGCGAACTGATCGGGCCGCAGCCCGGACTGCCGAAGGCGGAGGACGCATTTACCCGCCTCAGGAAGCTGCAGCTGGAAGTCCCGGCATCAGAGCAGCGGGAGTACGTCGCGGTGGACGAGGGCAGCATGGAAGAGAAAGAGACGTACAGCGGGCAAATCGGGCAGGCGGCGGATGATCCCCCGCGTTTTTCCTGGGAAAGCTGGCGGCCGTCAAAAAGACCGCCATTCTCGCTGCTCTTAGCCGCAGCAAGCGCCGTAACGCTGGGGCTTCTCTTCGGCTTTGGAGCGATGTCTGTGTTTCAGCAGGAGCAGGTGACAAAAACGTACCAGATGGTATTGGACGGCACCTTCCAGACCTTGACTGCCGCGAATCCGGCCGGCACGCCTTCCGGCCAAAAGACCGTGGACAATCCAACCGTGCCGGTGAACGCAGCGCCTGCCGCGGAAAATCCAGCCGATGCACCAGCCAGCCTTCACCTGCCGCAGTTTTCGGTTTACATGGCACAAGTAGGCGTATTCAAGGACAAGGCGAACGCCCAAGCCGCGGTCGACAGCCTGCAAAAGCAGGGATTGCCCCATCTCCTGTACGAACATCAGGGAGATCAGTACGTCTTTGTCGCGACAGCTCCGACGCGCGACGACATTCTCGGACTCGGTTCTGCGCTGAAAAATAAGCAATTGGAAGTGCACGTCAGGGAATTTGCCTTCCCCGCAGGTGTCATGCAGTCGGAATCGAACCAGGCCGCCGGAGCATTGGCCAAAGGCTCTGCCGTTGAACCCATGGAGCGGTTTTTTGCAACGGGAAGCGAATTGGCCCGGAATCTGTCAGTCCTCTCGAGCCGCGTCGCAAACGACAGCCAGGGCCAAAAGCGAATCACCCAGGAGGAAGAAGCAAACGTGAAGGAACTTCACCTGAGGTTCCTCGAGGAGAGCCGGGCTTGCGAGGCGGTGATTCCCGAGCAGTGGAAGCCGTTTTTCACGGAGATGGTAAACGGCATCAATCAGGCGTTTACCGCGATGACGAAGGCGAAGACGGACAACGCGCAGTCCTATGCCTGGCAGGCTCAAGGCGGAATCCTCCGCTATTATGAAAATTACCTGAATGTTACCCGGCAGCTTGGATAGCTTTTTGGCAAAAAGACCCTCTCGCAGAAACATTGCAGGAGGGTCTGTCTTTTTGTAGTATAGGATTGTCCTCCCCACCTCCATTTGCTACACTAAGTGTTGGTTACGAAGTGCACGATCAACCTTTAGCTGAGGAATTGAAGGAAGAGGAGAATGAAGGGAAAAGAGACGCTGAAGTTCCTGATTCTGCTCGTTTTGGGCATGATCCTGGGCAGCATTTTGGGGGAAGTGCTGGGACCGTACTTGCCGTTTTTAAACGTAACCAAGGTGATTTCTTGGTCGCCGGCAGCGGACTTGGTCGTTTTGCAGTATGATTTACACTTTCAGGTAAAACTAAGTTTAGCGAGATTGTTAGGACTGGCTCTTGGTTTTTGGGCATATCGCAGATTGAAGTAGGATGTGAACAAGATGCAAAAGCAGGGTGCGGCAACGATCATATTAGCCTCGACATCACCCAGACGCAAGGAACTCCTGGAAGCGATCGGGCTGCCATTTACGGTAATCGCCAGCAACGTCGATGAAACCGTGCCTCCTGAAATGCAGCCTGACCAGGTAGTAGAGTACCTCGCACTGAAAAAGGCCCGGGAAGTTGCCGGGAAAAACGATTTCGGACTGGTCATCGGTTCGGATACGATCGTATTTTTGGATGGCGAGATCCTGGGGAAGCCTCGCGATGAAGAGCACGCGTTTGCCATGCTGCAATCCCTGCAGGGCAGGCAGCATACGGTGTACAGCGGAGTTGCCGTCGTCGAGGCGGATACAGGGCGCACAGAGGTATCGCACAGTGCTGCCAAAGTAAACATTCGACCGATGACAGATAGGGAGATCCGCGCCTATATCGCCACCGGCGAGCCGATGGACAAAGCAGGATCATACGCTATTCAGGGCATCGGCTCTACGATTGTTGAGGGAATTGTCGGAGATTACTTTGCCGTCGTCGGTCTGCCTTTGCATCTCACGGCGCGGCTGTTGGCCAGGTTTGGCGTAAGCCTTCTGTAAGCGGCAGATACCCGCATCCTAGACTGTTCTCATTTGACATGCCGTTATGATGATAACAGGGAGCGGAGAGATATGGAAATTATTTCCTGCAACAAATGGAGCATGAAAAACGTCCCTATGTATGAACGCCCGCGGGAGAGGCTGCTGCATAAAGGAGCAGGCCAGCTTGCTGATGCCGAACTGCTTGCCATCCTGCTGCGGACCGGTTCGGAGAAGGAGACGGCATTTGATCTTGCCCAGCGGCTGCTCTCCGTATTTGGAGATTTGCAAGGGATCGTCCAGGCGTCGCATGAAGAATTGAGACGGATCAAAGGGATCGGCCCGGTAAAAGCGGTTGAATTGCACGCCGCACTGGAGTTGGGACGGAGGTTGGTTCAGCGCCCCCAAAAGAGGCGGGTCGCGATTCGCCTGCCCCGTGACGTTGCAGAATTGATGATGCCGGAAATGCAGCATTTGACACAGGAACATTTTGTCTGCCTTTACCTCAACACCAAAAATCAAGTCATCGGCAAGCAGACCGTGTTTGTCGGAAGTCTTGATGCCTCTATCGTACATCCTCGGGAAGTTTTCAAGGAAGCGATCAAGCGCAGCAGCGCTTCTATTATTTGCCTACATAACCATCCCAGCGGCGACCCGACGCCGAGCCGCGAGGATATCGCGGTCACCCGGACTTTACGGGAAGCCGGCGATCTGATCGGCATCGCCCTGCTGGATCACGTCATCATCGGTGACGGTCGTTATGTCAGCTTGAAGGAACAAGGATATTTCCATTAATACACACAACTGGCGGCGAGCGGACAGCAATGTTTTGCCAGAGGTTTGGCCTGGGCCAAGTTTTCAAATACGGAAGGAGTTTTCTTATGTTAGGCGGTTTTTCGCGTGATCTGGGGATTGACCTCGGCACTGCCAATACCCTCGTATATGTAAAAGGAAAAGGAATCGTCGTTCGCGAGCCCTCGGTGGTGGCGATTCGCACGGATACCAATACGATTGAAGCCGTCGGAAATGCGGCGAAGAGCATGATTGGCCGGACGCCGGGCAACATCGTGGCCCTTCGCCCGATGAAGGACGGTGTCATTGCCGATTTTGATACGACCGCCACGATGATGCGGTATTTTATTCGCCAGGCGCAAAAAAATCAGGGTATGTTCTCTCGGCGTCCCAGCGTGATGGTCTGCGTGCCGTCGGGGATTACGGCGGTGGAAAAGCGTGCCGTAGAAGATGCGACCAAACAAGCCGGCGCCAAGGAGGCCTTTACCATTGAGGAGCCGTTTGCCGCAGCGATCGGTGCCGATCTGCCTGTTTGGGAGCCGACGGGAAGCATGGTCGTCGACATCGGCGGAGGAACGACAGAAGTGGCGATCATCTCCCTCGGGGGGATCGTTACCAGCCGCTCGATTCGCGTGGCCGGTGACGAGATGGACCAGGCGATCATCCAGTACATCAAACGCCGCTACAACCTGATGATCGGGGAGCGCACCTCCGAATGGCTCAAGATGGAGATCGGTTCGGCGATGGCACCGGAGGAACCTGAATCCGTGGAAATCCGCGGCCGTGACCTCGTCTCCGGTCTGCCGAAGACGATTTCCGTCACCAGCACGGAGATCGCCGAAGCCCTTTCGGAAACCGTGGTAGCGATCGTGGATGCGGTGAAGATCACGCTGGAGAAGAGTCCGCCTGAATTGGCCGCCGATATCATGGACCGCGGCATTGTGCTGACCGGCGGCGGCGCCCTGCTGCGCTTCATGGACCGGCTGCTCAGCAAAGAGACGGGGATGCCGGTTCACGTCGCGGAAAATGCGCTCGACTGCGTAGCGATCGGGACAGGCCGCGCCCTGGAAAACATCCACCTCTTCAAATCAAAACACGGAATAACCTCGTCTCGCATCAAGCGGGGAAGGTAAAAACAGGAGATCAGAAAGAATGTCGTTCTTCGGAAATAAGCGACTAATTATACTTCTCGTCGGGTTGGTGCTGCTCATCTCGGTGATCGGGTTCACCTCTCGGGAACGGGCCAGTCTGACGTGGCCAGAGAAATTTTTAAAGGATACGTTCAGCGTGGTGCAGGGTTTTTTCTATCGCCCTGCCCAGGCTTTTTCTGGTTTTTTAAAAGATGTAGAAGATGCGTACAACGTTTATCAGGAAAACCGCCAGTTAAAAGCCAACCTGGACGAGTTTGCAGAAATGTCGGCCCAGCTTAAACTGCTGGAGACGGAAAATGAACGCCTGCGTGCGCTGCTTCAGGCCAAATCGCAGTTGAAGAACTACGAGTTTCGCGTCGCTGAGGTAGTCGCCCGCAATATGGAACAGTGGAACGATGTCATTACCATCGACAAGGGGAGCAAGAACGGAATCAAGAAAGACATGGCAGTGATTTCCTCATCCGGATTGGTCGGCCGGGTGAAGAGCGTTGCGAACTTTTCCTCGACGGTGGAATTGTTGACAGCGGCCAACCGAAGCAATCACATCTCTGCCCTGATTCTCGGCAAACCGGAGCTAAACGGGATCATCGACGAGTACGATCCCCGTGAACACCTTTTGATCATGCGGAAAATTCCGCTCGGCCCCAAAATCCAGGAAAAAGCGCAGGTTGTCACTTCCGGACTCGGCGGGGTAACTCCCAAAGGGCTCTTGATCGGGGAAGTCGTCAGAGTCGAGCCGGGCGATTACGGCCTGACTCAGACCGCCTACATCAAGCCGAGCGCCGACTTCTCCCAATTGAACGAGGTCTTGGTAGTGGAGCGGGCATTTGTGACGACCGGGAGCGGAGAGCTGGTTCCCTCCTCGCAAGTAGATGCCTCGGGACAAACCCCTCCATCTGACGCCGGCAGCGGTTCGGGCAGCAATACGGCTGGTCCGGGGGGAGGTCGTTGATGCCCCGGTTTGTTCTGACACTTACCATTCTGATTTTGTTCCTGTTGGAGGGGACGGTCTTGCAGCTGATCTCGCCGACCGCTTGGGGCCTGTCGGTGGTGACGGTTCCCCGCTTTGCGCTGGTTAGCATCATCATGGTCGCTCTCTTTCTCGGGCGGCGGGAAGGCCTTCTCTACGGCATGTGCTTCGGTTTTTTGCAGGATGTGCTGTACGGTCAGGTCATCGGCGTTTACACGCTGTCGATGATGGTTGCCGGCTACTTTGCCGGACTCGTGCTGCTGTTGTTTCACCGCAGCTTCGCCGTCGTGGTCGCGACAGCGGCTGTGATCCTGTTCGGACACGAATGGCTGCTGTACAGCTTGTTCCGATTGTTTTCCGGTACAGCAGTTGATGTACAGTGGATGTTGACGGAGAGAATTTTACCCAGTGTGGGATTGAACCTTGTGTTTGCCTTGCTCATCTACGTGCCGATGGCAAAAACGTGCGAAGCGGTGCTGGCGCGCAAGGACAGACAGCATGATTAACCCCTGTGGGTATCGGAGGTGGGGCCAATGGGAGAGCAGGAAAAAGAGAAGTCCCATATTCCAACGAGATTAAATATCTTGTTTTTGCTCGTCTTTTTGTTTTTTGCGGCGATTATCCTTCGCCTTGCTTACGTGCAGCTGGTAGAGGGAGAACAGTACATGCACGATCTCGAGAAGTACAGTACGCGCGAGCTGTCCATCCCCGCTCCGCGGGGGCGAATCGTCGACAGCAACGGCGTGGTGCTCGTCGACAACAAGCCGGTCTTTACGGTGACGTACGTGAAAGAACAGGGACAGGATATCGACGAAGAGCAGCTCGCTGACAAGCTTGCACAGATCTTGAAGATGGATGACGTAGAGCCGGGGACGGACTCAGAGCTGTTGAAAAAAGTCGTCGAGCTGCACGCAACCCTTCCGGTTTCGCTGAAGCCAAATGAGACGAACGCCCTGATCGCCAAAATTGCTCCCAAGCTGAGCAGCTTGCCAAAAGCGGCACAGGTGGATCCATTTTCCGATCCCGAATTAGCCAAGACGGCGATCGAAGTGGGGATGCGGGTCAATGCCTCCCTCGACAAGGCGACCCAAGACAAGCTGATCAAGCAGCTCAAACCGCTGGTCAAGCCGGCGCTTGCCGATGATAAGTGGAACAACATGTCCAATGCCGATCTGCTGAAATACGCAGTGGCCCATAACCTGTCTTTTTCCTTGTCCTTTGCCGACGACGATAGGAAAAATCTGGTAAAAAACCTCAAGGAGGAGCTTCGCCTGCTTCCGGACGCGTCAGACCTGGGGAAAAAGAGCGACATGGACCTGCTTCGGCTGGCGTCCCAGTTTGACATCGAGGTCAGCCTGCCGTTCAACGACGCACAGCGTCAGTTCCAGTGGCGCAAAATGGCGATTCTGAACGAAATTCGCTCCTACGGGATTGCCAGCTACATCCCGCGGCGGATTAAAGTCAACATTACCCCGGAAGAAGACGCCAAAATCGAAGAGCGCTTGTCTGAGCTTCCGGGAATCAGCGTCATCTCGGAGCCGATCCGCCAGATCAGGCGGGATCCTGACGGCACGCCTTTTGCCACCCATATCCTCGGCTACACCAACACGATCAGCGAAAGCCGCCTGAACGAATACCTGGCGCAAGGCTACAAGCAGACCGACCGCGTTGGCGTATCCGGATTGGAAGGGTATTACGAGCGGCAGTTGAGGGGCAAAGACGGGGCGATGGAGGTCCAGGTCAACAAGAACAGCCAGATGGTGGAGAAGAGCCTGAAACGGCCGGCTGAACCGGGGAATGACCTCGTCCTCGCTCTCGACTGGCGCTTCCAGAGTGCAGTGGAAGCTGCGCTCAAGGAAAAAGTGGAAGAGATGAAAAAGGATCCGAAGGTTCCCAAGGAAGCGACGGAAGCCCATGCCGTCGTCATGGACGTCCATACGGGCGGAGTTCTCGCGATGGCCAGCTATCCCGACTACGACCTGAACCTGCATTACGATCGCAAGGCATTTAACGAGAACTACGATACCCTGATCCGTAATGTGGAGGAAAACAAGCTGATCCGCGGAGCGTGGCCGCCCGGGTCGACAGCAAAGCCGCTGACTGTCATGCTGGCTTTGCAGGAAGGGCTGGTCACGCCGAACGAGACGATCTACGACCCCGGCTACTGGATCGTCGGGCGGGACACCAAGAAGTACAACTGGAGACGCAGCGGCCACGGCTATGTCAACGCCAGACGCGCTTTGCAGGTATCCAACAACACGTACATGTATGCGATGGCGATGCGCCTTGCCGATGTCGGATATAAAAAATACGGCAGCTACAAGCCGATGTTTTCAGTCTTTGACTTTTACAATGCCCAGTTTGGCTTAGGGGTGAAGACGGGCATTGACTTGCCGGGCGAGCTGGCCGGGTGGTTCTCGCAGTACCAAGAGGTCGGGAACCTGGCGGACGCGTCTATCGGCCAGTACAACTCGTTTACGCCAATGCAGTTGGCGCAGTACGTTGCGACGATTGCCAACGGGGGTTACCGCCTGCGCCCCCACCTGGTTGAAGAGATTCGCAAAGGGACGGTTGATCCCAAACAACCCGGCCAGGTATTAAGTACAATCGAACCGGAAGTACTCAACCGAGCAAATATTGACCCGAAATGGATCAAGCTCGTTCAGGAAGGGATGTTCATGGTAACGCAGGGAGACGGGACGGCCTCCCGCACGTTTACGGGACTGCCGTTTCACGTGGCGGCCAAGACTGGTACAGCCCAGACCGGAACGGGGGCCGACAACGCGATCATGGTCGGATTTGCTCCCTATGAAAATCCGCAGATCGCATTTGCCGTCGTCGTTCCGAAATCCTTGTTAGACGGATTCCACAGTGCTGATACGTCAGGTGCGATCGCCCGCAAGATCCTGGAGGCTTATAATTCCATCTATCTGGAAAAGCAGCCCGCCCAATAAGGGAACGATCATACGGTGCGACACCATCCGGCAAATTTTTCCCGTTCAGCAGGAATTCTTCCTTTCCGTGGCGAATGGTAACGGTCGAGGTGAATCGGGACCATGACGATAACAAAAAGCAAAGTGACGATAAAAGGCACGAAAAACGGGCTTGTCTTTTATATGGACGATACGTGTTCCTTTGACGAGCTGGTCGCCGATTTGCGCGAAAAAATTGAGCATAGTCACCAACAGATCCTGAGCGGACCGCTGATACGCGTCACGGTCAAGCTGGGCAAGCGGTACTGCACGCCGGAGGAGCAAGAGATGCTGACGCAGATTATCCGGCAGCGGGGAAACCTGGTGATTCATCTGATAGATGCCGACGTCATCTCGAAGGAAGAGGCGTTTGCGGAGCTGTTAAAATCCACCTTTACAATAGAGACCCGGACGGTCAGGTCCGGCCAGGTACTGGAGTTTGACGGTGATATTCTGCTGCTCGGCGATGTAAATCCCAGCGGCGCAGTAAAGTGCACGGGCAGCATCTTTGTGCTGGGCAACCTGCGAGGGGTTGCTCACGCCGGATGCAGCGGCAACAGAGAGGCGATCATCGCTGCATCTTTGATGAACCCGACCCAACTGCGGATTGGGGATGTCATCAGCCGGCCTGGAGAAGAGTGGGCCAAAACGACGGGAAGCGCAGAGTTTGCCTACCTGGAGGATGACAAGATGCTGGTGGCCAAGATGAATTACTTGCACCGCGTCCGGCCCGACCTGGGAAGAAAGAAAGCTTGAGGCGGCATGAAGAGGGGGAAGACAAAGTGGGTATCGCAATTGTCGTAACTTCTGGCAAGGGGGGAGTGGGAAAAACCACCACCTCGGCAAATATCGGAAGTGCTTTGGCGCTGAACGGACAAAAAGTGTGTTTGGTGGATACAGATATTGGATTACGCAATTTAGACGTAGTAATGGGACTCGAAAACCGCATACTGTTCGATTTGATCGATGTAGCTGAAGGAACGTGCGCACTGCAAAAGGCGCTGATTGCAGACAAACGCTTTGAGAATTTGGCCCTTTTGCCTGCTGCCCAGACCAGGGACAAAAACGCGATCACCCCGGAGCAGATGAGTGAAATTGTCACCCAATTGAAGCGCGAATTCGACTATGTCATCGTCGATTGTCCGGCAGGGATCGAGCAGGGGTTCCGCAATGCCGTCGCCGGCGCCGATCAGGCGATCGTCGTTACGACACCGGAAAAAGCTGCCGTACGGGACGC
Source organism: Brevibacillus sp. B_LB10_24 (assembly GCF_046036945.1). Lineage (NCBI taxonomy): Bacteria > Bacillati > Bacillota > Bacilli > Caryophanales > Paenibacillaceae > Brevibacillus > Brevibacillus sp. B_LB10_24. The sequence goes on from NZ_JBJQOQ010000008.1 coordinate 41,068, forward strand.
GGACCGGATCATCGGTTTGCTGGAGCGGGAGCGCGTCGGGATGCCGAAGCTGATCATCAATCGGGTTCGCTCGCATATGGTAAAAAGCGGAGATATGTTGGATGTAGAAGATATATTGGCTGTTTTAGCCATTGACTTGGTTGGCGTTGTACCCGATGATGATTTTATCATCAAGTCAGCCAACTCGGGTGAACCGGCAGTGATGAACCACGAGGCCCGCGCTTCGATTGCTTACCGCAACATAGCGAGACGGCTGCTGGGTGAATCGGTTCCTCTGCTGCCTCTCGAAGAGAAAAAAGGCGTGTTTACCAAAATGCGCAAGTTCTTCGGATTTAAATAGGGCTGAGGGGAAAACGGGACAGGGGAGGCCTCCTGTTTCTTTTTTTGGAGGAGAATGAATGGGTCTGGAAAAACGCTACCTCAAGGAACTTGATTGGGTGATACTTGCCATATTGGTCTGCCTGGGCGTATTTAGTTACCTCGGGATTTCCGGGTCAGGCAAAGCTCCCGAAGTCGCAATGAAACAGATTATCTGGTATGTCGTTGGTTTTATCATCTTGTTTGGTACACTCCTGTTTGATTACCGCGTGTACCAGGGCTTTGTGACCTATGTGGCCTATGGGATTGGAATTGTCCTGTTGATCGGAGTATTGTTTACCGAACCGATCTACGGCGCACACAGTTGGTACAGGATAGGACCGGTTTTGTTCCAACCCTCGGAACCGATGAAATTGTTCGTCATTCTCACAGTGGCCCGGATGATGGCCAAACAGCAGGAGAATCATCTGCGACCAGTTCAAACACTCCCCCAGCTTCTGACCGTCTGCGCGGTGGTTGGAGTTCCGATGCTGCTCATTTTGAAGCAGTCTGATTTGGGGACGTCGATGGTGTATGCCGGATTCCTGGCGACGATGCTGATCGTCGGCGGGATTCGGCTGCGGCATGTGGCCTTGATCGGCTGCTGCGTCGGCCTGTTTTTCGCCGCGATGGTGCTGATGTACGAGTACGATCAGAGCCTGTTTTTCAAGATCATCAAACCGTATCAGTGGGACCGTGTCGTCTACTGGATTGACCCCTATGAGGATGCAAAAGGATCCGGATTTCAATTGATTCAGTCGCTGATCGCCATCGGATCGGGACAGCTGTCGGGCAAGGGCTTCACGACTGCCACCCAGGCGAGCTACGGCTGGGTGCCTGTAGGTGAAAGCGACTTTATCTTTACCGTTCTGGGGGAAAAGATGGGATTTATCGGCGGCGGGCTTTTGATGATCCTGTTCTTCCTGCTGATCTATCGCCTGATCCGGATCGCGATGGAGGCGCGTGATCCGTTCGGGACCTACATCGTGGCAGGGGTAGTGGGAATGCTGACATTCCAAGTGTTTGAAAACATCGGCATGACCATCCAGCTGATGCCGATCACCGGGATCCCGCTGCCGTTTATCAGCTACGGCGGCAGCTCGATTGTTACCAACTTTTTCATCATGGGGATTGTCCTCAACATCGGGATGCGAAAAAAGGCGCTGATGTTTGATTAATGGCGCGTGACAAAAGCGTAGATGTATGCTATTATCAGGAGTAAGTTAACCATTTTACTTACTAATATAAGTGATTTGATGGATTGGTTGATAAGCCGTACCTGTTAAGAGATACGTCACCATGTGATCAAATCTCTTTTGGGACGGCTTTTTTCCATACATGAAAGAACATCAGGTAAAAAGGTTAACGCATTTCTCGTCCAGAAATGGACGACAATTTTTGGGAGGTTTTTCCATGCAACAAGGTACTGTAAAATGGTTTAACGCAGAAAAAGGTTTTGGTTTCATTCAAGTAGAAGGCGGCGAAGATGTATTCGTCCACTACAGTGCAATCCAAACCCAAGGCTTCAAAACCTTGGAAGAAGGCCAAAAGGTTGAATTCGAAATCGTACAAGGAAGCCGTGGACCGCAAGCGGCTAACGTTGTAAAACTGTAAGCTAAACACGACAAGCAAAGGCAGTCTCTCTTCGGAGGGACTGCCTTTTTTGGTTGACCCCGATCCAAGGACAGCCCCTTGTCCCCTTCTGACAGCATAAAGCAGGTAGACAAGTCATATGATGTACAAAGCTCGGCCTTAAGGGGAGATGACTGATGTTTGGAGAAGTGGACCGCGTAAAAGAGCGGCGGCACGAACGAATGGAGCGGATCAGATTGCAGATGAGAGACAGCCTGCCTCCCCATCTGCACGAGCTGAGCGACCCTGCCGACGAGCCGTTTACAGTGAGCCCGGCTGAGTTCCGTTCCCGCAAGGAGATGCCGCCGCAAGAGAGGATTAGCATTCAGCTGGCTGTTTCCCTGCTGCTCGTAGGCGTTGCCTTTGTCATCTTCAAAACATCACTGCCTCTGCCGGAGGCCTGGAGGGCGGCGGCTCGCGACGTCATGCAGCGGGAGTTTAATTTTGAGGGCTCGGCAGTCTGGCTTCAATCAAAACTGGGTTTGTCGCCAAGCGTTTTGCCCGCGCTGCAATCGTCCAAAACGGCGGCTGCGCCGACCACTGCGAAAGTGGCCCTCTGGCAGATGCCGCATGAGTGGAAACTGGTCAAGCCGTTTGATCCGACGAGCGTACACGTCGTGTTTGACCTCGGGTCAGAGAGCGATGTCATCAATAAAGAGCCCGGTTGGGTCACGTTCATCGGCGAGAAACCGGGCTTAGGTGAAACGGTGATCGTACAGTACGGCAGAGGGCGTGAAGTCTGGTACGGAAATTTATCCCAGGTGCACGTCGCTGTCAATGACTGGGTCAAGCAAGGGGATCTGCTCGGGGCGGCCAAGACGGTCGACGAATCGTCGTGCTACCTCTTTGTCGCTCTGAAGGAGAGGGATACTTTTATCAATCCGCTGGACGTGATCGCGGTTGACTGAATGGAGATGCTTCGGTGTCGTCATCCGCATCCATCTGCTGTTTTGGGCCGTGATTGGCGTATCCTTGGCAGCCGGATACTTTTTGGAGACATTGACGTTGTTCGTGATCGTGATCATCCACGAACTGGGCCATATTGCCGCAGCCCGCGAATTGGGGTGGCGGGTGGCGCAGATCCAGCTGCTGCCCTTTGGCGGGGTGGCGACCATGGAGGAGGACCTTGCCGCCGATCCGCTTGAAGAGATTGTCATTGCACTGGCCGGCCCATTTATGAATGTCGCGATGATTTTTTGCTCGCTGCTGTTCTGGTGGTTGGGGATTTGGTCCGAGGCCTGGACCGTTTTTTTTATCAACAGCAATCTGATGATCGCCGGCTTCAATCTGCTGCCGATCTGGCCCCTCGACGGGGGGAGGATTCTTCAGGCGCTGCTCTGTTATCGCTTGCCTTACAGAAAGGCGGGATTGCTCTCGATCGGGGCAAGCGTCTTGTTTGCCGCTGCCCTGTTCGGGCTCGGCCTGCTCTACTGGCATCTCAACCTCATGGCTGTCGCCGTATACCTGACAGTCGTCAACGCGCAGGCGTTCGTCCGCTTTCCCTATCAGTTTCTCCGCTTTCTCATGGGAAAACACGCAATCAATCCTGAACTGTCCCATCTCCGCTCCGTTTCGCTGGCTCCGACCGTTACTGCGATGGAAGCATCCCACCTTTTAAGGCGGGGCTACTACCATCTGTTTTTCATCGAGGGCGGAAATGGCGCCCTGCTGTGGGAAGAGCAGCTGCTAAATGCCCTCTTGTTTGAGCAAAAGCATCACGTCCCCTTGAGCAAATTGATCTGACAAAGGCGAATCTCGATGTGGGATTCGTTTTTTCATGTCGGAAAAAGTTATATTTCTGAATATTTACAATTATATGATTATATAATAACTTTAATATATGCATGAGTGAATATTGCCAGTCCGAAGGGGGGAAAGCATGCCTTTACTTGAGATTGATCGGATATCGCTTCGCTTTGGCGGTGTCACCGCTCTGTCCGAAGTCAGTTTTCACGTGAACAAGGGGGAAATCTTTGCATTGATCGGTCCGAATGGCGCAGGAAAAACAAGCATGCTGAACTGTATCAGCGGATTGTACAAGCCTGCATCGGGAAGCATCCGGTTTTGCGGTGATGAGATTGTCTCTTTGCCTCCTGCGCAGCGGGCGGCAAGGGGGATTGCCCGGTCATTTCAAAATATCGAACTGTTTAAACATATGACCGTTTTGGACAATCTGATGCTCGGACGGCACGTGCGGATGCGCTCCGGGATTATCTCCTGCGGCTTATACTGGGGCAGGGCCCAGAAAGAGGAGATTGCCCATCGGGAGGTTGTAGAGGAGATCATCCGCTTCTTGGAAATCCAGGCGTATCGAAACAAACCGGTTGGCACTCTGGCCTACGGCTTGCAAAAACGCGTCGAAATGGGGCGGGCTCTCGCTCTGGAGCCGGAATTGTTGCTGCTTGACGAACCGATGGCGGGGATGAACAGCGAAGAAAAGGAGGATATGGCGCGTTTCATTCTGGATATCAACGATGAACGGGGGACGACGATTATCCTGATAGAACACGACATGGGCGTGGTGATGGACCTGTCCCAACATATCGCCGTACTGGATTTCGGACGCTGTATCGGGTTTGGCACTCCCCAACAAATTCAGGAAAACCCCCTGGTGATCCAGGCTTATCTCGGGCAAGAGGCCTAAGGCGGAGGGAGGAAAACATGAAGAAGGAGACAATTCCACAGTACCTGGCAGCACGGGCGATCGAAAGACCTGATCAAGTGGCCATGCGCAGCAAAACGTCCGGTATTTGGCGGCAACTGAGCTGGCAACAACTATGGGAACAGGTAAAGGCGCTATCCATCGGGCTCAGTCAGCTTGACTTTCATCGCGGGGACAATCTGGCCATTATCGGTGACAATCGGCCCGAGTGGGTTGTCTCGGAGATGGCAGCGCAGGCAGTCGGCGGAACCGTTTTGGGTATCTACCAGGACTCATCTCCGGAAGAGATCGCCGAGATGCTTGTTCATTGCGATGTCAAAATCGTCATCGCGGACGGACAGGAGCAGGTCGACAAACTCCTGGAGATCACCGCAGAGCTTCCTCTGATGAAGCGAATCATTTTTTGCGATCCGAGAGGGATGCGCGGATACAGTCACCCCTTGCTACTCCCCTATAGCGAACTCCTCGCACAAGGTAAACAAAGTCCACTCTGGTCTACCGACTGCTTCCAGGAAATGATCCAGGACGGGTCAGCAGAAGATATTGCTATTCTTTGTTATACAGCCGGTACGACAGCCGCGCCAAAAGCAGCCATGCTTTCCCACCGCAATCTGCTGACAATGGCGGAGAGTCTCTTCTCTCTCGATCGGCAACAGGCTGTCAGGGAGTACGTTTCCTTTCTGCCGCTGGCATGGATCGGCGAACAGATGATGGGGATTGCGGGCTTTGTCCTGATGGGCTATACCGTCAATTTTCCCGAAGACACGGCTACCGTCGAGGCAGACCTGCGCGAGATCGGACCCGATTTGATATTTTGCCCGCCGCGCATATGGGAGGACATTACTTCCCGTATCCAACTGCGGATTCAGGGTGCTGGATGGTTGAGAAGGAACTTGTACGAGTGGTTCAGGCCCTATGGCGAAGCAATGGCGCAGTCCACGCGAACCAATGTCCGTTTGCCTTTTTGGCAGCGGCTGATGTACAGGTTGGGCGATTATCTGGTCTTTTCGGCAATGAAGGATCATATCGGCCTTCTGCGGACCAGAAGGGCTTATACGAGCGGCGGCATGCTGGGGACAGATGTTTGCCAATTTTTTCATAGCCTTGGCATTGAGTTGAGACAAGTGTACGGCCAAACGGAGGTATGCGGCATGACTGCCGCCCAGCGGAAAGGCAGGATTCGACCGGAGACGGTGGGCGAGCCGCTGTCTGGGACGGAAATAAAAATTTCCCAGGAGGGGGAAATTCTAGTAAAAAGTCCAGGCGTATTTGCCGGCTACTACAAAGACGAACAAGCGACGTGCTCAGCCTTCGCCGAGGGCTGGTTCCGCACGGGGGACAGCGGGCACATCGACAGCGAGGGGCAGCTGACAGTGCACGGCCGGCTGCAGGATGTCATCCGCCTGTCTTCCGGCGAGACGGTGCCGGCCCAGCTTGTCGAAAACAAGCTGAAGTTCAGCCCATTCATCCGTGAAGCCATTGCCCTTGGAACGGATAGGCCGTATGTGACGGCGCTTGTAAACATTGACATGGAGAGTGTCGGCCGCTGGGCTTCGCTTCGCCAGCTCGCCTATACCACCTATGCCGATCTGACGCAAAAGCCGGAGGTACTCTCGCTCATCCTCGCGGAAGTGAAGCGAATCAATGCCCAAGTGCCGAAGACAGCGCAGGTCAAGCGGTTTGTCTTGCTGTACAAGGAATTGGATGCGGATGACGGCGAATTGACCCGGACGAAGAAAGTCAGGAGAGAATTTGTCGCGAAGAAGTACGAGGAGATTATAAGAAGCTTGTATACGGAAGACAGTATGCTGCAGGTGGAAGGGACGGTCCGGTATCGCGACGGGAGAGAATCGGCCGTTCGTACGCAGCTGACGGTCATGCACGTAGAAAACCTGTGTTCGTCATCGGACGAGGAGGTCGCCTGATGGATATTTTTTGGCAGCTGCTGGTAATCGGAATTGCCATTGGAAGCATTTATGCACTGATCGCCTTGGGTTTTGTCCTCATCTACAAAGCGAGTGATGCGATCAATTTTGCGCAAGGGGAATTTGTGTTAATCGGGACGTATGTGTGTCTGACGTTCATTTCAAGCTATCAGATCTCCTTTTTTCCTGCGCTGTTGCTGACGGTTCTGTTCAGCGCGCTGCTTGGCCTTGCGGTTGAGCGGGTGGTGCTGCGTCCCTTTATCGGCGAGCCGGTCATCTCGATGATTATGGCAACCATCGGATTATCCAGCGTATTGGCGGGAGTGGTGCACCTTTTTTGGGGAACAGAAACACGGGTGTTTGCAGGGATTTTTCCCGACGCACCTCTGCAGCTGGGCAGTGTCGTTGTTTCCCAGGTCTACATTTGGTCGCTGGTTACGGTGTTGGTTCTGCTCATCATTTTCACCCTGCTGTTTAAATATTCCAAACTCGGGATCGCCATGCGGGCGACGGCAGACGATCAACAGGCGGCATTGTCCGTAGGGATTAGCGTGAAAATGGTATTTGCCGTCACCTGGGCCATTTCGGCCATCGTCTCATCGGCTGGCGGAGTGCTGCTCGGCAACATCAACGGGGTCAATTCATCGCTGGCGCTGATTGGACTAAAAGTACTTCCGGTTGCCCTGTTGGGAGGATTGGACAGCATCCCGGGCGCCATCGTCGGCGGCTTTATCATCGGCGTACTGGAGAGCTTTGCCGGCGGTTATCTTGATCCGATTATGGGCGGAGGAGTAAAAGAAGTGCTGCCCTTTGTCGTGCTGGTCTTTATTTTGATGTTTCGCCCGTATGGACTCTTTGGCAAACGCGGAATCGAAAGGGTGTGAATGGCATGCGAAGCCCATTTGTCAGTGAGTGCGGCGAATTTTGTACCAGCTATGTTCAGGATACAGCCTTGTATAAGGTGCCGAGGATCCGGTATCGGGTATATGGCGTAGTTGGTTTGTTTCTTCTGTTCCCGTGGATTGCCTCAGAGTACGCCATCAGTCTGGCAACCCTTTGCGCCATTGCTTCGATAGGCGCGATCGGACTTAATATCTTGACGGGATATACCGGACAAATTTCGATTGGGGTCGGCGCGTTTCTGGGTGTGGGGGGATACGCATCGGCCATACTCACTTCATCACTCGGACTGACCTTCTGGATTTCCCTGCCGCTCGCCGGTATTGTGACAGCCGTTGTCGGAGCGCTGTTCGGGATTCCCTCCCTGCGACTGAAAGGGTTGTACCTGGCGATGGCTACTCTGGCCGCCCAAGTCGTTATCCTCTATGTGATCAATCACTGGAACTCTTTGACCGGAGGCACGGCAGGGATGATCCTCTCGCGGCCGAGTATCGGCGCCTTCTCATTTGACTCGGAGATGAGCTACTACTATTTGGCACTGGTCATCTTGATCGCTGCCTTTGTCTTTGCTTCCAACCTGTTCCGTTCCCGTACCGGAAGAGCGTTTGTCGCAGTCCGGGATCGGGATGTGGCGGCAGAAGTGATGGGGATCAATCTGTTTCACTACAAGGTGCTGTCCTTTGCCGTCAGCTCGTTTTTTATCGGGATTGCCGGCTCCCTGATGGCCCACTACACGATGGTGATCTCGCCTGAACATTTTTCCATCGGGGTGTCGATCGAGTATCTCGCGATGATTTTGATTGGGGGGCTGGGCAGTGTGGTCGGTTCGATCTTCGGTGCTGTTTTTATTACACTGCTGCCGGTTCTGCTGCGGGAATTGATCGGGCTGGTGATCATCTTCATCCCCCATGTGACCGAATACTTCGGGGCACTCAGGCAGATCATCTTCGGGGGGATTATTATTGCATTTCTTGTGTACGAACCTGAGGGGCTCGCCAAAATATGGCGCAACTTCAAGGATAAGTGCAAGCTGTGGCCATTCTCCTACTAGGCGGAATGGCCTGTAAAACAATGATGGGGGGTCAGGAAACATGGGGAAAAACAAAAAGTGGGGGAGTGTTCTGTCGTCAGGATTGCTTTCGATTGTCCTCTTGGCGGGATGTGGAGGCGGCGGTCAGCAGGCCGGCGCGCCAGCAGCAGGATCCGGCCAAACGTCGGCTGATTCAACAGCGCCGGCACCGGCTGCGACTGCCGAACCTGCTGCCAACAAGGGAACGATCAAAATCGGCGGATTGTTTGACGAGACCGGGGCGACTGGCGACGTGGGCAAGCCGTATGCCGAGGGGGAGCGGGCGTATATCGATTACCTGAACGGCAAGGGAGGACTAGACGGGCTTAAGGTGGAACTGGTTGGGGCCGATTATGCCTACAGCGTGCCGGAGGCAGTAAAAATCTACCAAAAATTTATCAAACAGGACAAGGTGTCAGCCATTCTCGGATGGGGGACAGGCGATACGGAAGCCATGAAAGAGCTGATCGCCAAGGACAAGATTCCGTTTATTTCCGCATCCTACTCGGAGGCGCTGACCCGGGTCGATCAGCACCCGTTTAACTTTATGGCGGCAGCCACCTATTCGGACCAGGCCAAGGTGGCGATCAAATGGTTCAAGGACAACTGGCAGGGCAGCGGCAATCCCAAACTGGCTTTCATCTACAACGACAGCCCTTTTGGCAAATCTCCGATTGAAGATGCGAAAGCGTACGCCGCTTCGGTCGGCGTAGACGTCGTCGACGAGCAAATCGTCGATCTGAAAGCGTTGGACGCTACCTCCCAATTGCTGAATATGCAGAAGAAACAGCCTGATTTTGCGATCATCCAGCAAACCTGGGGAGCTACTGCCACGATCATTAAGGACGCCAAAAAGTTGGGCATCAAAACACAGTTCATCGGACTAAACTGGGCAGCAGGAGAAGGAGTCATCTCGCTGGCTGGCGATGCCGCCGAGGGATACATCGGCGTGATCACCCACGCTTTCCCGTACGAGGACCTGCAGGGATTGAAGGAGATCGAGGAGTATTTGGCGGCTAAGGGTGAAAAACTTTCGGACAAAAATCAAAAGTACATTCAGGGATGGGTTGCAGCGAAGATCATGGTCGAAGGCATCAAAAACGCGGGGGACAATCTGACCGGCGAAGGCATCAAGAGTGGTCTCGAAAGGATCTCCAACCTGGAATTTGGCGGTTTGGCCGCTCCTGTCACCTTTACACCCGATAACCATCGCGGAACCAACCAGATCAGATTGGGTCAGGTAAAAAATGGGAAGTTCGAGATTATTACAGACTACATCGGCTATTAAACGCAGGCAGGTGGAGGGATTACATGCTGACGTTAAACAACGTACAAGTCGTGTACGACAAAGTGATTCTCGTTCTGCGGGGGATGTCGATGCATGTACCGGAGGGAAAAATAGTCGCCCTCCTCGGCAATAACGGGGCGGGGAAAACGACGACGTTAAAGGCGGTCTCCGGTCTTTTGAAAAGTGAAAACGGGATCGTGACGGAAGGAACGATCACATACGGGGATGAGCCGGTTAGCGGCAGGGAGCCGGAAGAGATTGTGAAAAAGGGAATCTCTCAGGTGATGGAAGGGAGGCGTGTATTCAAGCACTTAAGCGTAGAGGAGAATCTGATCGCAGGCGCCCATACACGCAAAGATCGCTCAGCTCTCAAGGAGGACATGGGACGGGTGTATCACTACTTTCCCAAATTGAAGGTGCTCTCGGCGCGAACAGCCGGATATTTAAGCGGCGGCGAACAGCAGATGTTGGCCATCGGCCGTGCTTTGATGGCCAGACCGCGGCTGATCCTGCTTGACGAGCCTTCACTTGGGCTGGCTCCGCTGATGGTGAAGGAAATATTCGCGATTATCAAGCAGATCAACCGTGAATCCGGCACATCGATGCTTGTCGTGGAACAGAATGCCAACGTCGCCCTGTCGATTGCCGATTACGGATACATCATGGAAAACGGCAGGATTGTCCTGGAAGGGGATGCGGACACGCTGCGAAACAATGCAGATGTTCGCGAGTTTTACCTGGGAATCAGTGAAGGAAGACACAAGAGCTTTCGGGAAGTGAAACACTATAAGCGCCGAAAGCGCTGGCTCTGACTCGGATGCGGCCGGCACCATCGATCGCAAGCTTTCGCAGGATCATTTTGCGAAAGCTTTTTTGCTGTCGCCTATCGTCGAAACCTTTTTCTTCCTGAGGGGTCTAATGTGTAGGTAAACAACACGGGAGTAAGGAGGGATTCGATGATTTCAGACGCTTTTTTCAAGCTGCGGCGGCAGCTTTTGCTGGCGCTGGTTCCGATTGTTTTGGATCTGTTCGGTTTTTTGGTAGGGTTGGCGCTCTACGGATTTCCCGGGGGTTCGAAATTTACGCTCAAATTGACCCTTGCCATCGGGCTGCCGTCTGTCAGTTCCCTGCTGGACAGACAATTTATGCCCGGGGGCATTCAATTCAACTTTGGTGAATCGACTCCGCTTGCGGTCATCTTGTTATTTGTCCTGTTTATGATACTGAGCGCCTTCTTTCAAGGGGGATTTATCTCTTTGCTGCATAAAGCGGCGGAAGACCGCCGGATATCGATTGAACAATTTTTTAAAGGAGCAGTCCATTACTTTGCGCGGTTTTTTGTTTTGCAGTTGCTCATCATGCTTGTCTTCCTTGTCGCGGGAAGCCTGTTTTTGATTACGTTGGGCCTGATTGGCGGACTGCTTTTCCTGGTGATCTTCCTGTGGCTTCGGATACTGTTCGTCTACCTGGAATTTACCATCGTGACAGATGACTTGACACTTGCCGCCTCGTTTGGGCAGGCGAGACACTACTTTCGCCGCCGACTGCCCGAGACCGCCTTCATCATCGTCGCCATGATCGCCGTTGGCACCTTGTTTTCCATGGTGATCAATGCACTGTGGTTTCCGCTGCTGTTTTTGATCTTGCTCATCGCTTACGACTACGTGGCCGCCGGGCTGCAGCTTGCCCTGATGCTTTCGCTGCTGCGCATCCGCGGCTAGGTAGGGTCACGCGAATGTGAATGCGAATGCCTGCGGCTTTGTTCTCTTTCCTTGCGCCATGGTAAGATAGTGGGTGGGATACGAGCGAAGGAGGTTTCTTTTGAAGCAGATACTGATCAGCAGTGAAAACAGCCTGTCGCGGATCGCCGTCCTCGTTTCGGGACGGCTCGAAGACCTGCATGTGGAGACGGGCCAAACAGACCAGCTTGTCGGCAACATCTACCGCGCCCGCGTCGTCAACGTGCTGCCCTCGGCACAAGCGGCGTTTGTCGACATCGGTGCGGATAAAAATGCCTACCTGTACATAGACGACGCCATTCCCCCCGGTCAGAAAGCAAATCGCCAGGCCAGGGAGAAGCCCAACATTCGCCAGCTCGTGCAAGTCGGGGAAGAGCGGCTGGTCCAGGTGATGAAGGAAGCACAGGGGACAAAAGCGGCCCGGGTCACGACGGAAATCAGCATACCGGGACGAATGCTTGTCTATCTGCCCGATTCGGCCCGCATTTCGATCTCCCGGCGCATTCAGGACCCGGCGGAGCGGAAACGGCTGGAGCAAACGACAGCCCGGCTGCTCGCAGGTTCGGAGGGTGTCATTTTGCGGACACAGGCAGGGGGAGCCGATGAACAGCGGGTCGCTGACGAACTGAGCTATTTGAGATCCGTCTGGAGGGAGGCGCTGGCCGCTTCAGCATCCAAAAAGCTGCCTGTACTGGTGCACCAGGGGGACGACCTGGTTACGCGCGCGGTACGGGACTTGTTTTCTGCAGATGTGGACGAGCTGATCGTTGATCATTGGCCCACTTTTCAGCGAGTCAAACAAATGCTGCTCTCTTTTTACCCCGATCTGGCCGACCGCCTGTCGCTTTACCAAGGGAAGCTGCCGCTGTTTGAGCAGTACAGAGTGGAGGCGGAGATCGACAAGGCGCTGCGGCGCCAAGTCTGGTTGAAGAGCGGCGGTTCCATCGTGATCGACCGGACGGAAGCGATGACCGTGATCGATGTCAATACCGGCAAGTTCACCGGGGGAGCTTCGATGCAATTGGAGGAGCTGGTCACCCGGACCAATCTGGAGGCAGCCAGGGAGATTGCCCGCCAGCTGCGGCTGAGAGACATCGGCGGGATTGTGATCATCGACTTTATCGACATGAAGTCAGCCGCCAATCAGGCGCGCCTGCTCGCCGAACTGGAGAGCGAGCTGGCGAAGGACCGCACAGTCACCAGCGTGCTTGGCTTGACCAAACTGGGGCTGGTGGAATTGACCCGCAAAAAAGTCCGGCAGAGCCTGTCTGAAGCACTGACCACACCGTGTTCGACCTGCGGCGGAAAAGGCAGGGTACTGTCACTTGATGAGGTCAGCCGCAGGCTGGAGCGGGAGATCCGTGCCCTGGCAAAGACAGGGGAGGCTGAGGCCGTAGTAGTCGAACTGTCTTCCCAGCTGGCCCGCCACTGGCAGGAGCCTGTTGACGGCATTGTGCGCAGTCAGCGCATCGAACAGGACTTGCAGATCCAGCTTCACCTGCTGGCCGAAGCAGAGCCGGTACACGCATACCGGGTGCGCTACGCAGGAACGAAGCAGGAGGCGGACCGACTGCTTGCTTTAGAGGCAGGCGAGGCAAAATCCATAGGCGATTCATGCGGACATCGTGAATAGCTGCCCCATCCCCGCGCTTTGCGGGGAATTTTTTTAGGGAAAATACGTCGTTCTGAAGCCTGTCCGGCGATGGTTAAAGCTTGTTTTTTCCAAAAGTCCAAAATAATCAGGTTTCGATTGTCGAAAGAAAGGTTATAGAAATGGTAGTAACTTTAGGCTGTCGCATCGTATCAAGGGGGTTAACCGGATTGAAGGACTTATTTCGTAAACCAACAAAAGAATTAAAATGGAAGCTGCCAAAAGCTCCAAGCAAGAACCGTTTTTCACTTGGCAAACTCTTCGGCAAGAAAACAGAGGTCATGCCTGGGCAGCCGGGAGATGGCAGAAGTGCTGCAGCTGTTCCAACTGCAGGCGGGCCAGAAGGAGGACAAGGCGGTGCGGCCAAAAATCCCAGGAAGGGCATGAAGCTGATCTTCAGACTGTACGGATCATACGCCCTGATCCTGTGCATTTTGCTTGCGGTCGGCGGGGCAGGCTTGTACTCCGGCTCAAAATCGCTGCAAGTCATCGAGGACATGTATGAAAACCGCTTGATTTCCGTATCTGAAATGATGCATCTTGCTTCCGATTTCGAGAAGCTGAACGGAACGATCGCCTCTGCGCTGCTGCTGCATTCCGGGATGGCGGTCAACCAGGTCAAGCCGATACAGGAAATCCGCGATACAGTCAAGCAGGAGATTGAATTGTTGAAGAACAAGCAGGAGATCTACGGGATCAGCCAGGATGACCTGGATACCTTCAACATCATCTGGACCGGTTACGAAAGCGATCTGAACAAAATTCTCGAGTGGATCCAGAAGGGCAATGAGGTGGTCGGCAGCGGCACAGGCATGAGCATCGCCATCAGCACCTATAATACCAACCTTGCGGCGAAAATCAGCGCGCTGACGAAATACCTGCAGGACGTGGTCGCGAGCAACAGCAACATGGCAGAGGCAAACTACCACGAAGCGCAGGCGCTGCAGCAAAAAATCTTCATCGTGCAAATTTCTCTCGCGATCATCGCTGCCGTGTTGACAGTCGTGGTCGGAGGCATGGTGAGCAAATCGATATTGGAGCCGCTGCGTCGTGTCGGCACGGCCGCCCAGGAAATCGCCCGCGGCAAGCTTAACCAGCAGATTGACGTCAAGCGCATGGACGAATTGGGCATGTTGGCCGTCTCCTTCAATCAGATGGCTGCGAACATCCGGGATCTGATCATGCAGGTGCAGCAAGCAAGCGGAAAAGTGGCCGCTTCTTCGGATGAACTGTCGCAAAGTACGGAACAGACGAAAGTGGCTATCAACCAGATTGCCGAGATGATCGAAGAGGTAGCGACGGGCGCCGACGCACAGGTGCAGAGCGTGGAGGAAAGCAAGCAAGCCATCACCGAGATGGTCAGCGGAATCATGAACATCAGCGAATCCTCTTCCCAGGTCGCGGAAGCCTCGCAGGAGACGGCCAGAGAAGCCGAGCAGGGGAATTATTCGCTGCAGCGGGCCGTCAACCAGATGGGGACGATCAAATCCTCTGTGGGGGACACGGCTGTCATGGTCAAGGCGCTGAACGAGCGTTCCCGCGATATCGGCAAGATCGTCGGCACGATTACGGACATTTCGGCACAGACCAACCTGCTGGCGCTCAACGCCACCATCGAAGCGGCACGGGCCGGAGAACACGGCAGAGGATTTGCCGTCGTCGCGGACGAAGTCCGCAAGCTGGCCGAACAGACAGGTGAATCGGCTCGTCAGATCACGGGCATGATCACAGAAATCCAGACAGACACCAACCGGGCCGTGGAAGCGATGAACAAAGGCACGCAAGAGGTAGATCTGGGCATGGGAATCATCAACGAAGCAGGTGAGGCGTTCCAGCGGATCTACGCTTCGATCCAGAATGTCGCTTCGCAAATCCAGCAGGTCACCGCCGTGACGGAAACTCTCTCGGCCAGTTCAGAGGAGGTGGCCGCTACAGTCGAGGAGCTGGCCCGGATCGCCAGGGATTCCTCAGCCAACACCCAGGGTGTCGCCGCCACGACGGAGGAGCAGCTGGCCTATATCGAAGAAATTTCATCTGCTGTGCATCAGCTGAACCAAATGGCAAATGACATGCAGTCGGTGATCAACAAGTTTGAAGTATAGACGGGACAAGATCCTTGACGAAAGCACCCGCCTGTGTTATCCTATTGTTTGTTATCCAAGGATGCTTGACACCTCAAGCATGCTGTAACCGCACGAAACGGGTCTGCAAGCTTGACTTCTTCGTGAAGTCACACCTGAATGAGGCGAGTCTAAGTATAGGGAGGTGCAAAGAGAATGTACGCAATCATTGAAACTGGCGGCAAACAGTACAAAGTGGAAGAGGGCAGCGTGCTCTTCATCGAGAAGCTGGCTTCCGGTGAAGGAGAGACTGTCACTTTCGACAAAGTGTTGCTGGTCAGCAAAGACGGCAAGGTAGCAGCTGGTACTCCTGCTGTAGCAGGAGCAACGGTTACGGGCAAAGTGGAAAAACACGGCAAAGGTGAGAAAATCACCGTGTTTAAATACAAAGCCAAGAAGAACTACCGCCGCAAACAAGGCCATCGTCAACCGTACTCCAAAGTTGTGATTGAAAAAATCAACGCGTAATTTTGGTGAGAAGATGATTCTGGCAACGGTTAAGCGAGATGGCGGAGATATTGAAGAAATTACCATCTCGGGACATGCTGATGCAGCCGAGTATGGGAAAGATATCGTCTGTTCCGCTGTATCAGCGATCAGCTTTGGCATGTTGAACGCCGTCCACGCTTTGCTGGGGATTACTCCTCAAGTAGAGCAGGCGGAACGTGAAGGCGGGTTTCTCCGCTGGCGTCTGGAGCGTACAGCCGACCAGGCGGTCCACGAGAAACAGCAGCTGCTGGCCGAAAGTTTGATCGTCTCTTTATACAGCGTGTCTCAGCAGTACGGAACGTTTCTTACTGTCAACGATACCAAATGGCAAGGAGGTGCTACAACATGAACATGCTTTTTACTGTTGATCTGCAGTATTTCGCCTCGAAAAAAGGGGTAGGTTCCACGAAAAACGGTCGCGATTCGATCGCGAAACGACTGGGTACCAAACGCGGTGACGGTCAATTTGTTCTGGCAGGCAACATCCTCGTTCGCCAACGCGGAACGAAAATCTACCCTGGTGCGAACGTAGGCATCGGCGGCGACGACACACTGTTTGCCAAAGTGGATGGTGTTGTTCGCTTTAAGCGCCTGGGCCGCGATCGTAAACAAGTTGTGATCGAACCCGTAGCGGTTGAAGCCTAAAATCGTGACGATCAAGAAAAACCCAGCCTAGACGCTGGGTTTTCTTTTTGCGCGGACCATCTTGTGATAGAATAGACAAATCAGCCTAGTATAACCTTGCTGATACGGTAAAAAATACGAGTGTTTGGTGGGGAAAAATGAACGAACAGCAAAAGGTTTTCACCCGGCAGGCGGATCTGTTGTTAACAGTGCTGAACCAGCAGCGGCACGACTGGTTAAACCATGTCCAGGTACTGCTCTGTCTGCTCCAATTGGGAAGAGTGGAAGAGGGGACGGCTTACTTGCGCCGCATCACCGAGAAGACCCACCTTGAAAGCGGAATAGCGCGAATCAATTCCCCCCTCCTGTCTGTTTTTTTATTGACGTTCAACGCGCTGCATAGCAAGCTGCAGCTTGAAGTAGAGGCAGATCACAAGGTAAATCTGGCTCGGCTGCAGGTGGATGCAAACGACCTGTTCCACTTCGTCAGCGATCTCGTATTTACCGTGATGAAGCATGTCAGAGAGGATCAGGCAGAACCGGCGAGCTTGCTCGTCTCTTTTCAGGCCGCCGAAGAAACGGCGGTACAGCTTCGCTTCGACCTGGCTGACGGCTTGCCCCAGTCGGCGAAGCCGGACATCCGGCAAATCATCGGCAGGGTGAACGGATTGGGAGCCTCTGTAATGACATCGATACATAGTGAAGCGGAATGGGTAGCGGAATTTCTATTTCCCTGCCAGACGTAATGAGGTGAACGAATGTTTGTCGATCAGGTAAAAATATATGTAAAAGGCGGCGACGGCGGCAATGGCGCCGTTTCCTTCCGACGTGAAAAATACGTCCCATTGGGCGGACCGGCAGGCGGCGACGGCGGCCGCGGCGGCAACGTCGTATTCGTCGTCGATGAGGGGCTGCGCACGCTCATCGATTTCCGCTATCAGCGCCATTTCAAGGCCGCGCGCGGTGAAAACGGGCGCAACAAGTCACAGCACGGCGCAGGGGCGGAAGACCTTGTGGTACGGGTGCCGCAGGGCACGGTGGTCAGCGATGCGGATACAGGTGAAGTGATTGCCGATTTGACCGAACACGGGCAGCGCGCCGTCATCGCCAAAGGCGGCCGGGGCGGCCGCGGCAATATTCGCTTCGCCACCTCAGTCAATCCTGCTCCAGAGATTGCCGAGAACGGCGAACCGGGGCAAGAGCGCAACGTGGTCCTGGAATTAAAGCTGCTTGCCGATGTCGGCTTGGTAGGCTATCCCAGCGTAGGCAAATCGACACTGCTGGCCAGCGTAACCGCCGCCCGCCCGAAAATCGGGGCCTACCACTTTACTACGATCACGCCCAACCTTGGGGTGGTTGACCTCGGAGAACAGAGCTTCGTGCTTGCCGACCTTCCCGGCTTGATCGAAGGGGCTCACGAGGGCGTGGGTCTCGGCCATCAGTTCCTGCGCCACGTCGAGCGTACAAGGCTGATCATCCACGTACTTGACATGGCCGGTTCGGAAGGACGGGACCCGTATGAGGACTACGTGCGCATCAACGAGGAGTTGAAGCGGTACAATGCCCGCCTAGAGGATCGTCCGCAGATCATCGCGGCCAACAAGATGGATTTGCCCGATGCCGAGGAACACTTGGCGCGCTTTAGGGAAAAGGTACCCGATGCCCGGATTTACACGATCTCGGCCGCAACCCGGCAGGGCGTGAACGAACTGATGCGGGCGGCAGCCAACCTGCTCGCCGAGCTTCCGGACAAGCCGGTGCTGGAAGAGGTTGCCGAAGTGGAAGAGCGGGTTATTTTCAAAGCGGAGCCGGAGCAGGCCCAGTTCGAGATTTTCAAGGAGAACGAGGTCTTTGTCGTCAGCGGGGAGAAAATCGAAAGGCTGGCCAAGATGACCAATCTCAACAGCTACGATTCGATTCAGCGGTTCGCCCGGTTGATGCGGTCGATGGGCGTCGATCAGGCGCTGCGTGAGCGCGGAGCCCAAGACGGCGATACGGTTCGCATCGGCGATTTTGAATTCGACTTTGTCGAGTAAGATGCTTTGGCATCTGAAGTGATTGACAAACGGAGAAAATCCAGGTAAGATAGGTTCAATTTCAAGAGAATGACAATTTCATACGACTTCTTATCAAGAGAGGCGGAGGGACTGGCCCGATGATGCCCGGCAACCGATCGGATGCGAAAGCGAACGATACGGTGCCAATTCCTGCAAAGCGACGGCTTTGAGAGATGAGAGGATTTGACTTACGAGATGTAACCAAGCCTTCTTCGTCTGCCGAAGAAGGCTTTTTTGTATCCGTTCAGCCTCCGCGCTCGTTGCCTTCCGTGACGCGGGATGAAGCTGACATGCGCCTGCCCCGGATATCGCCGCCAAACTGATCGAGATCGCTCGGTTTGGCTGGGGGTTGGTTATTGCGGCGCTCCGATTTATCGTACTTGCCTCGTCCGCCCATCTGATTCACCTCGCTTTCTCGTACTGGCTTTTAGTCTGTGCAGAACCTGTCGCAGTCATGTAGGGGCGGAAAAAAGCGGGCAGCGCCCGTTTTCACATGTTTTCTCAATTTGGGGTTGTCACCGGGAGAGGAGTTGGTTATAATGTCCTCTATAGAAAAACAAATGTATTCACATGGAGGACAAATGAGTAAACGGGAAGAAAAGTTTTATTTGATCCGTGCGGACATCCTGCCCGAATCCATCGCAAAGACGATTGAAGTGAAGAAGCTTTTGGATTCAGGTGAAGCGGATACGGTAAACGAGGCGGTTGAGCGCGTCGGCCTCAGCCGCAGCGCCTTTTACAAATACAAGGATGG
This sequence comes from Brevibacillus sp. B_LB10_24, assembly GCF_046036945.1. Taxonomy (NCBI): domain Bacteria; kingdom Bacillati; phylum Bacillota; class Bacilli; order Caryophanales; family Paenibacillaceae; genus Brevibacillus; species Brevibacillus sp. B_LB10_24. The sequence continues at coordinate 60,335 of NZ_JBJQOQ010000008.1, forward strand.
CATTTTTCCGTTTAACGCCTTGATGAGCGAACAGATCATGACGATTCACTTAACGTTGGATGATCGCTCAGGCGTCCTGTCCAAAGTGCTTCAATGTGTTGCAGAAAACGGGGGGAGCATTTTGACGATCAATCAGACGATCCCCCTGCAGGGAATCGCCAGTGTATCCATGTCGGTCGACATGGCAAAGCTGAAGGTTCCCAGTACCGAGTTTTTAGAAAACTTGCATCGTTTGGACGGTGTCCGCAAAGCGGCGATCATCGGCCGCGGCTGATGGGATGAGGATAGGAGGAAAAGGGATGGAAAAACAAACAGTCAACGTGGGATTATTGGGTCTTGGTACGGTAGGAACCGGTGTAGTTCGCATCATTCAAGGCCATCAGGAAGATCTGCAGAAGCAGACAGGACTCGGGATTAACATACACAAGATCCTCGTTCAGGACAAGGATAAGCCTCGCTCGATCGATACGGTGTCAGAATGGATCACGACGGATGCAAATGAGCTTTTGTCCGATCCGCTGATCGACGTAATCGTAGAAGTAATCGGCGGCATTTCGCCCGCGAAGGAATACATTCTGCAGGCGCTCGAACACGGCAAGCACGTGGTTACCGCCAACAAGGATTTGATGGCGCTGCACGGCGCAGAAATCCTGCAAAAGGCTCAAGAGAGAGGCTGCGACGTCTTTTACGAAGCCAGCGTTGCCGGCGGAATTCCGATTCTGCGGGCATTGGTAGAGGGCTTCTCCTCTGATCGGATCACCAAAATGATGGGGATCGTCAATGGTACGACGAACTACATTTTGACGAAGATGACCCAGGAAGGCGCTGACTACGCCGAGGTGTTGAAGGAAGCACAGGAGCTCGGCTACGCGGAAGCGGACCCTACCTCTGACGTAGAAGGGCTGGATGCCGCCCGCAAGATGGCAATCCTCTCAACCCTTGGATTCAGGGCTTCGGTCGACTTGGCGGAAGTAGACGCCAAAGGGATCAGCAGCGTGACCAAGGAAGACATCGCCTACGGAAAGAAACTGGGTTATGTCGTCAAACTGCTGGGGCTTGCCCGTCGTGACGACGATGAAATCGAAGTGAGCGTTCAGCCGACGATGATTCCCAAGGAGCATCCGTTGGCATCGGTCAACGGCGTATTCAACGCGGTCTACGTGCACGGTGAAGCAGTAGGCGAGACGATGTTCTACGGGCCTGGTGCAGGTGAACTTCCCACTGCGACGGCGGTCGTCTCCGATCTGGTGACGGTGGTGAAAAACAAGAAGTTAGGAGTGAACGGACGCGGTATGGTAGCTCCCTACAAAGAGAAAAAACTAAAAACCGACGATAAAAAACTTTCCAAATATTTCCTGCGCCTGATCGTTGCCGACGAACGCGGGGTGCTTGCCCAAATTACCAAAATACTGGCTGACGCGGACATCAGCCTCGAACAAGTTCTGCAGCAGCCGTACAACGGCGGAAAGCAGGCGGAGATCATCATGGTGACACATGTTGCAGCCAAGAGCTCGCTTGACCAGGTAATCGGCACGTTCAGCGACCTGTCGGTGATCAAAGAAGTAAAAAGCTGCTACCGCGTAGAGGGAGGAAGCGTAGAATGAGCCAGTTCAATTCCAGCGTACCACGTCAATCAGGCATCATCAGCCGTTACCGGGAGTTTTTGCCGGTAACGGACCAGACCCCGGAGCTAACCCTGCATGAAGGCAGCACTCCGTTGATCTACGCTCCCAATCTGTCCAAAGAGTGGGGCGTGCAGCTCCATTTTAAATACGAAGGTTTGAATCCGACCGGTTCTTTCAAGGACCGCGGCATGGTGATGGCGGTTGCGAAAGCGATTGAAGAGGGCAGCACGACGATCATGTGCGCTTCGACCGGCAACACCTCCGCCGCTGCCGCCGCTTATGCGGCACGTGCCGGCCTGCGCTGCATCGTGTTGATACCAAGCGGCAACATCGCTCTTGGCAAGCTTGCCCAGGCGATCGCGTACGGAGCAGAAGTCATCGCCATCGACGGCAACTTTGACGAAGCCCTGAACATCGTCAGGGAGATTACAGAGCGCGAGCCGATCACGCTGGTCAACTCGGTCAATCCGTACCGGATCGAAGGGCAGAAGACGTCCTCCTTCGAAATCTGCGATGCGCTTGGACAGGCGCCGGATATCCTGGCGATTCCGGTGGGCAACGCCGGCAACATCACCGCTTATTGGAAAGGGTTTAAGGAGTATAAAGAGGCAGGCCGCATCGAAGCGCTGCCCCGAATGTTCGGATTCCAGGCGGCTGGAGCCGCTCCACTGGTGCACGGCCAGCCGGTGCCCAATCCGGAGACGATCGCTACCGCCATCCGAATCGGCAATCCGGCCAGCAAAGAGGGCGCGCTCAGGGCACTGCGCGAGTCGGACGGGCAGATCGAGGCGGTTACCGACGAAGAGATCCTGGAAGCGTATAAGATGTTGGCCCGTTCGGAAGGCATCTTCTGTGAACCGGCATCTGCGGCTTCACTGGCCGGCATCATCAAGCTGCGCCGCGCCGGCAAATTGGCAGACAATTTGACCATCGCCTGCGTCCTTACCGGAAACGGGCTGAAGGATCCCAATATCGCGATGAAGACAGTGGCAGCTGAGCCGAGTGCGGTTCCGGCGACACGAGAAGCCGTTCTGGCTTTGATTCAACAAAGCAGGTGAATATGGTGAAGAACAAGGTGGTACGGGTCAAAGTACCGGCAAGTACGGCCAATCTGGGTCCGGGTTTTGACGCGATCGGGATGGCGTTTCAATTGTATACTACGCTGGAGATGCAGTTGGCGGAGCAGACGGAAATTCATCTGGTCGGAAATGAACTGACGGCTTTACCCGCGGACAAAAGCAACTTATTATATATAGTAGCGGCAGACCTGTTTGAGCAAGCAGGTCTCAGCGTACCTGAACTGCATATCACTGTAAGCACAGAGGTGCCGTTGACGCGCGGATTGGGAAGCAGTGCAGCGGCGATCGTCGCCGCATTGACGGCTGCCAACGCGCTTGCCGGTGAACCTTTCAGCCGCGAGCAGCTGTTCGCCATGGCCAGCCGCCGGGAGGGGCATCCCGACAATGTCGGCGCGTCCCTGTTTGGCGGCATCGTAGTGGCTGCGATGCCGGAGCAAGCAGACGCGGACGTGCCATATGTCCGGCTGGCTGTGCCCGAGGGGTTGGAGACGCTGGTCGTCATACCGGACTTTTGGCTCTCCACGGAAAAGGCCCGCTCGGCTCTGCCGGACAAATACGAGCGCCAGGACGCGGTCTACGCCGTCGGACACAGCAGCTTGCTGGTGGCGGCGCTGGCACAGGGCCGACTGGATTTGCTGGCGGAGGCGATGCGCGATCGCCTGCATCAGCCGTACCGGTCGGCGTTGGTCCCGGGTCTCGCGGAGATGCTCGCTGACGCTGCCAAACATGGAGCACTCGGGGCAGCGCTCAGCGGGGCTGGGCCGACGATCCTGTTTTTCTTCTCAGGGGAATCCGCTCGCGAATCGCTGCTCCGGTTTGTCGCCCGGACGATGGCCGCCAACGGCATCTCTTACCGGACCATGGTGCTTGCACCCGATCAGTCAGGTACAGAGATAGAGGTGCTGGATCTGTCAAGATAGCACCGGTTAGGAGAGAACCATGGCTAAGCAGATAGCAATATTAGGGCCGCTTGGAACGTTTACGGAAGAAGCCGCCCGTTCCTTTCCCTTACAGCAGGAATACCACCTGAAGACTTTTCCCAGCATCGTAGACGTACTGGCTGCAGTCTCCAAAGACGAGGTCGAATACGGCGTCGTTCCGCTGGAAAATTCAATTGAAGGCTCTGTCACCTCGACGCTCGATTGGCTGCTTCACGAGGTAGAACTGCCGATTTTAGCCGAGTTGGCCATGCCTATTTCCCAACATTTGGTAGTTGCTCCGCGTGAGCAGCTCCTTTCGTTTGCCGAAATCAAAAAGGTCGTCTCACATCCCCAAGCGATTGCGCAGTGCCGCAATTTTTTGCAGGAGCACCTGCCGCACGCCGAAATCGAGTACATGAACAGCACGGCGACAGCGGCCCAGTACGTGAGCGCCCACCCGGACGAACCGCTGGCAGCGATCGGCCCGCGGTTGACCACAGAGATCTACCCGCTGGTGTTTGCCCGCCAAAACATCGAGGATTATCAGAACAACTTCACCCGGTTTGTGCTCGTCGGCAAACAGCCGATCGAATTGCCTCCATCGGAGCGGGAGAAGACGACCGTGCAGGTTACGCTGCCGGAGGATTTTCCGGGGGCGCTGTACCAGGTTCTCGCTGTTTTTGCCTGGCGTAAAATCAACCTCTCGCGAATCGAGTCGCGGCCGACGAAGAAGGGCCTCGGCAGCTACCATTTTGTCATCGATATCGAGCAGCGCATGGATGAGGTGCTGATGCCAGGAGCCTTTGCCGAGATCGAGGCACTGGGCTGCCAGGTGCGTCAGCTTGGCACGTACCCTGCTTATCTGCAGCAGCACACTGTCAAGGAGACTTGCTAGGCAAGCGGTAAGGGACTCCCCCTGCTGCATCATCTTTCACAGAACGCGGTTTTCCCTAAGGGGAGAACCGCTTTTTTCTGCCTTCCGCCGTTCTCCCTTTTATAAAACTTGGGCGCGGCCCGCAGGCGTCTAAGTGAGCAAATCGCCTATGGGTGCATACCATGGTAAGGACCTAGAACGAGGAAGGAGACAACGAAGTGAAAATTCACATTGCTCAAAAAGGCGATACCATGTGGAAAATCGCAAACGAGTACGGTGTCGATTTTCAGGAGCTGCTTCGCACGAACAGCCAATTGAAGAATCCCGATCGAATTTCCCCTGGTGTCAAAATAAAGCTGCCGGCAAAACAAGTCCCGCTCAAATCACGTGAAGACGCCCGCCTTGAAGAGGCGGAGGAGAAGATGCAAGAACTGCCCTCTGCAACAGCCAGTGTACGGGAGGACACGGCGGTAGAGCCGACGGTGCAAACCGTATCGTCTACGGAAAAAGTGACGAGTGCAAGCCCGGTTCCCCCCGCCGGGTGGCCAAGGTGGCCACAGTGGCCGCAAGAGCAGTATCCGGCCGCACAACCAGCCAATCCGTATCAAAACTATGCGCCGATGAGCGCCAGCCCGTATGATCATGTCATGCCGCCTGCCTATCCGCAAGGCCAGGTACCGATGTTTCCCACGCTTCCTTATCCGCAAATCATGCCGCAATACATGCAGCCAGCTGTACAAATGTATCAGGATTCTTCCATGTATTACGGCTCCCAGGGCTACTATGGGGGGCCGATGAACCAACCGGCGCTTGCACCCTACCAGATGCCTGGGCACGATCAGGGAATGGCGATGTCACCGCAGTATCCGTCAGCCATGACGGGCTCGGCGGGCGCCCCGGAATCCCACTATTTTCACAATGATGCCATGGCCAGGATCCACCCGTACGGACACATCCAGGATACGTCCTACTATCATCACGAACCGCCGAGCCGGTCCCAGTGCGGCTGCTCGAGCGGCGGCATGTCACAACCGGCGGTCCCCTCCTACATGAAAGGATCTGCTTTTCCGCCTTACTACGGGATGCCGCCTGCGCCAACTCCTGACGTGTCGCCCAATTGGAGCTACCATTACGATGAATCCTCCTCCTCTTATTAAGGGGCATTCTTATGAATAAAGCGTTTCTTCCCACTTTTGAACGGGTCTTTCGGGTTCATATATACGGGGTGAAGCAGCGCAGAAATGTTTATATGTTAAGGACGAATCGCGGCATGTGGGTAGTCAAAGGCTATAAAGATGAGGAAAAGGCGCAATGGGTGACCACTGTTGCAGAACAACTGCGGGTAAGGGGATTCACCAAGACTGTGGAGTACGTCCAAAGCGTCAGCGGGGAAACTGTCATCCCGATCGGGTCTAGTTATTATACAGTGATGAAAGCGATTGACGGAGAAGAAGCCAGCTACATGTCATTGACCGACGTCAAGAGAGCGATGGCGACCCTGGCCCGGTTCCACCTTGCAGCGCGAGGCTTTCCGCCCGCCCCGGATATGTTCCACTACAAACCGCCGCTCATCGAAAAGTGGGAGTTGCGGCTGGCCGATTTTGAGGAAATCGCCCATTCGGTCGAGCAAAAAGGGGCGCAAAACCGCTTTGAAGAGCTGGTGCTAAAAATGGCTCCTGAAGTGTTGGAAGACGGCTACCAAATTATCAAGAACGCCTTTTACCTGCCGCTGCTGCCGGAGATCCACCAGGCTGCGATGTTCGGGACGCTTGCTCATCGGGACGTCGCCAGCCACAATTTCCTGATCAAGGCCCAGGGAAGCTGCTACATGATCGATTTGGATACGGTAAGCTACGACATGCAGCTGGTTGACGTCGTCCAATTGATCAGTCGAATGATGCTGCTTCAGGGATATGAGATGAATGCCTTCTCGCAGGCGATTGAGCAATACATGATGATCTGTCCGCTGTCTGACCAACAGATTAAACTGATTCATCAACTGCTGCGATACCCTGACAACTTTTTGCGTGAAGTGACCGGCGTCTACCAGAAACGGCCGGGGTACAATCTTCGCGGCGTGATGCAGCTCCTGCAATTGGAATACAAGCTGCGAAACCAGCGGCGTCAGTTTCTGCAGGCCGAGCAGCCGTTGTTTACAGGCGGAGGGTGGGCAGGCTACCTTGGAGCGGGTTGAAACGGGTGACCAAAGGCGAAAAAAGCTGACGACGCGAAGTCATCAGCTTTTTTTGTTTCGGCTTGTGTTACCCAACTTCCACGTCAAAGGCGTCTTCCAGAACAGAGGCCGGCAGGTAGAGGCGGCTGTTCACGACTTTTGCTTCTACAGGAACATCCTTCCCGTTGATGTTGGCCTGGGAGGCGTACAGGATGTAGATGAGCTTGGCATCGCCTTTGGTCAGCGTCACTTGCCGTGTCTTGGCATCGTAATCAACAGTGATGCCGACCGAGTCCGCTGTAGCCCGCACGGGAACCAGTGCGTCTGCTTTTGGTGCCTCCTCTTTCGGGACAGTTGGAGCTGAAGCCGAAGCTTCGTCTTTTGCGGTCAGGTCGAGCGAATACTTGGCAAAGCCGTCCGACTCCTCGGCCAAAAATTTCATGCCGCCCAATTTTTCCGCGAACGGCTTCGCGTCGACAGAGGTTCGGAATGTTACGGTGACATCGCCGTTGATTGGTACGAACGACCAGTTGTTGTCTGCGGTCGGATTGATCGTCTTGTTTGAAGTGATGTAGTCGATAATGATTTGACGGGTTTCGTCCGGTGAATCGACGACGATGTTTTTGCCGTCCAGACCGGGGAAGTTTCCGCCTCCGCCCGCCCGATAGTTGTTGGTCGCAACGAGGAACTTTTGCTCCTTTGTCACCGGTTTGCCCTCGAACTGCAGGTTTTTGATCCGGTTTGCGCCGGGATTGACCAGTGTGCCCTTCAGATCGTAGCGGGACGGTTCCGTCAGATCGATTTGATACGTGACGCCGTCGATGATGTCGTAGTTGTACGTCGGGAAGTTTTCATTGACCAGCGGCTGTTCGCCCGATTTGTTCGGATCAATTTGGTTAAACTGGCCGGCCGAGCGCTCCAGCCATTCTTTCAACTGGCTGCCGTCGACGAGTACCGCTTTTGCCGTATTCGGGTAGACGTACAAGTCAGCCACGTTTTTCACCGCCAGCGTACCGGCCGGGATGTTGGTGTAGTAACTTGCGCCGTTGCGGCCGCCGGCCTTAAACGGGGCACCTGCGGAAAGGACGGGGATGCCGTCGTATTCCGTTCCCTGGATGTTCTTTTCGATGTACCATTTTTGCGCATTTGTAACGATTTGGACGGATGGATCGTCATGTACTAATGAGAAGAAGCTGTTGATCGGAGCCGTCGTCGTGCCGACAGGTCCGCGAACGTATTCAAGGGTTTTGGCATGCTCGTCTTTCACTGCGTCGACGATCTCCTGGTCGACTTCCACAAGCGGTTTCTTATTGGTTTTGTCGTAGATGGGGCGCGCTTCTGTCTGGGCGTCGACGACTTTCCACTTGCCGTCCACCTGCTGCAAGGTCAGATCGACGACGCCGAGATGATCTCCCCAGAAGCCGGGCATGACGGCAGGAATTCCGTTGATTGTCCCTTTGGCCGTATCTACGCCCGCAATGCCTTCAAAGTCTGCGCTTGGGAACAGCTTATGGGCGTGGCCGAAGAGGATCGCATCGATGCCCGGCACGCTGCTCAGATAGTAGGTTGCATTCTCGTCATTGCCTTGCGGAGTTGCCTGTTCGAATCCGGAGTGCGGGATGGCGACAATGATATCGGCGCCTTCTGCTTTCATCTTTGGCACGAACTTTTTCGCCGTTTCGACGATGTCCTTGGCGATCACTTTGCCTTCCAGGTTGGCTTTGTCCCAATTCATGATTTGCGGCGGCGTAAAGGCGATCACCCCTACCTTGAGCGTCACGTCCTTGCCGTTTTCGTCTTTAAAAGTCTTGGTCAGGATTTTGTAAGGCTCAAAGTAGTTTTTGTCGTTGTCCGGGTTGCCGTCTTTGTCGTCGTAGTAGACGTTGGCGTTGACGACGGGAAAATTGGCGCCGGACAAGCTCTGTCCCAGAAAGTCGAGGCCGTAGTTGAACTCGTGGTTACCGATTCCCCCGGCATCGTATTCAAGCAGGTTCATCGCCTTGTAGACGGGATGGGTCTCCCCTGGCTTAAGCGGATTGATTTTGGCGACGTAATCGCCCAGCGGATTCCCCTGAATCAGGTCGCCGTTGTCGAACAGCATGCTGTTCTCCACTTCCTGCCGGGCAGCGATGATCAAGGAAGCGGTCTTTGCCAGGCCAAATTCGTCTGTCGGCATGTCCTGGTAGTAGTCGTAGTTGACGATGTTCGTGTGGATGTCGGTCGTTTCCAGGAGTCTCAGCTTCAACGTCGGCCCCTGGGACTCTGCACCTGCCAGCCCCGGCAGGACAAGAGTACCGAGGAGCAGAGACACAGCCAGAAAACTGCTGGTAATCCCCTTTTTGTTCAAAATGAATCCTCCCTCTATGATCAGATGATAGTATCACAATTTGATATTAGCATATGCGATTCCTCCCGAGTAATGAATTTTCGTAAAGCTTACATAGAATGCGGAGGATTTGACGGGAAATCTATGGAATCAGGCCGAAGCCCCGGTTATCTGCGGCGCAGCCTTGAAAATCCTGAAATCTGCAGGGATTCCGCTTTTTATCCTGCCCGCCCGCAATGATAGAATAAAAGGGCGACGTGTTCGCTATTGTCGTAGTCTAAAAAGGAATCCAAGCACTTCTGCAGATGGCGGGAGGGGCTGGAGAAGGAGGAATTGGCGATGAAGACAATCACAGCGGAGAAACGAGCATTACATGGAAAGAGCGGAGCAAAAAAAATCCGCAAAGCAGGGCGTGTACCGGGAGTGCTGTACGGTCCAGGTCAAGAATCGCAGCTCTTGCAGGTCGAAGGACGGCAGCTGATGGCGATGATTCGGGCGAATGGCTCAAACCGCCCGTTCCGGTTGAAACTGGGCGCCGGCGAAGTGCCGGTCATGATAGCCGAAATGCAGCAAAAGCCGACGTTGCCTGATATCCTGCACATTGATTTCAAGCAGATCAACATGGATCAAGGGATTGCTGCCAGCGTTCCGCTGGTGATCACCGGCAAACCGGATTCGGGGCAGGCGATCCTTCACCTGCACGAGATCGATGTCACTTGTCTGCCAAGCGATATCCCGGCTGAACTGGCCATCCCGGTCGAGGGGCTTCATGTCGGCGATACTGTGACGGTTGCCGATCTGAAGGGTTTACAAAACGTGGAAGTCATGCGAGAGCCTGAGGCCGTCCTGGTCACGATTGAGGAGGCAAGGGGTGCGGCAGATGATGCCGCCGAAGAGGCCGAGGAATAAGAATTGCAGGTTTTATAGACAACGTATAACGACCCCTTTTCATGGCGAAACTGAAAGAAAAGCCGTAAAAGGGGTATTTTTATGAAGCGAATTGGGAAATTACTGATTGTTTCCGCTATGGCAATCGGGGTGTTTGGCGGCACACCCTATCTGGCAAACGTGATCAAAACATGGCAGCAGACTGACCAGCCGGCCGCCGGGCGACTTGAGGCTGAACAAATAGAGCTGGTCCTGCGCCGTTCCTACCTGTGCGGCACCAAGGATGAAGAGAAGCAGCTGTCAAACGGCAAGTCGGCAGAACAACTCCTGTCCGAACACACTGACTGGGAGGTCGTCTCGGTCGAGCCTGAGAGACTGGTCCTGCACAAGCAGGTGAACGATCTTTCCCCCGTCTGCAAAGAGAACGGCTATTTTGGCGTTTCTAGGGACGGCATGCTGGCGCTGTTTAACGGAGTACCGAGCGAAAACAAGGTTATCCAGACGTTTTACCAGATCAATACGGCACGGATGGAGGCAAGTCTGCCGAAGGAAGAGATCGCACACCTCAAAAGCGGCATCAGGGTGCGGGATCTGGCGGAATACAACAGCATTTTATCTACATACAGCGAATTTCAGCTCCGCAAAGAGGAAAAGAAAAGCCAGTAGCTCAGTGCTTGCCGACGCGCTTTTGGCAAAGGTACAATAGGACGAGATTGACCTACAAGCGCGAAAGGGAGGGGCTGCAGTGTACCGTTGGCTGTTGGCTGTTATCGCCGTCATGACGGCGACGGCGATTGCCGGAGAATTGAAGTTCAGCCCGTTTTTTGGCGCTTTTCGCATCAGCCTGGGGAGCGCTGTTTTCTATTTCATGCTGCTGCTGTTTCGGCCCAAATACTTGCCTGCGGTGGGTGTGCTGGTCGGGGTTTTCGTCAGCCTGTTTCGGATGACGCTAGACTGGGGGATGGGCGTGACAGAGAACTGGGCGGCGAGCTACACTGCCCACATGCCGTCAGCCTGGTATTACGTCGCGTTTGCCCTGCTGCTGCAGATCGTGCGGTATCCCCGCTTCCTGTCGTCTCCGCTGATGCTGGGACTGCTTGGCGGAGCGATTGATTTCACTTCCAACCTGGTGGAGCTGGCGGCCCGGATGCTGCTCGAGGGTCGGGACATCGACCCGATCGCCAATTCATCGCTCCTGTTCCTGCTCGGACTGTTGCGCAGCTTTTTTGTCGTGGGGATTTATAATATTCTTGAAATCCGTCAGCTGCGGGCGGTCAGCAAGGAACAGCAAAAGCGGATGGAAACGCTGCTCCTGATCTTGTCCGAACTGCATGAAGAGCGCCTCTACCTGCAGAAGATGATGAAGCATGTCGAGCAGATAACGGCTGGAAGCTACAAGCTGTACCGCAGTTTGGCGGGGGACGTGCGGGCGCGTGAAGCCCTGCGGCTGGCGGAAGAGGTGCATGAGGTGAAAAAAGACGCGCAGCGAATCGCGGCCGGTCTGTCCAAGCTGATCAAACAGGAGCGGGTAACCAATCGCATGACCCTGCAGGATGTTGCGCAGCTGGTGGCGAAGGCAAATACAAAATACGCGGAACATTTGGGGAAGTCCGTCGATATCGAATTCAACCTGCAGGCCAACCGGGAGACAAATCGCTTTTATTCCTTGCTCTCCGTCATGAACAACATCGTTGCCAACGCGATCGAGGCGATCAGGGAGGAAGGCAGAATCACCATCGATATCTTTCCGCGCGGGCAAGACATCTGGGTCGAGATCAGCGATGACGGGCCAGGAATCGTCCAAGCGGATCGCGAATTGATCTTTCAACCGGGATACACGACCAAGTACGATCACGCCGGAAATGCCTCCACAGGCATCGGTTTGACTTATGTAAAATCAACGCTGGACGAATTGGCCGGGTCTGTCGAAGTGACGGAAAACAGGTGGGGCGGTGCCCTGTTCCGCATCATCATTCCGATCAGCTCGCTTACGGCCAGGATCGGCAAAAGGACGGAGTGACAGGACCATGACGAGCTTCTTTCTGATCGACGACGATGTTGCTGCCCGGTGCATGCTGGCGACGATCATCGAGGACAGCGACCTGGGCCGGGTGGTCGGCGAGGCGGAGGATGGCTACGAGATGGAAGAGACGGTGATCCGCTACGCTCCGGACATGCTGATCATCGACTACCTGATGCCCAAACAGGACGGAATTGAGACGATCCGCCGCCTCAGCGGGCTCGGGTATGCCGGGATGTGACCCAGATCATCCAGAAACTGGCCGACAGCGGACCCCACTACGACGAACGCAATTTTCCCGCCTTGAAGGACCTGTATGCCAGCATACTGCCTGACGCTCCTTCTCCCACCCTGGTCGAAAAAGAGGTGAAGGCGATCGAACAGCGCGTCCGACGCTCGGTAGCCCAGGCGCTGCTCAACGTCGCTTCGCTGGGATTGACCGACTACGGCAACCCGACGTTTGAAGGGTATGCCACCAGGTACTTCGACTTTGCCGACGTGCGGCAAAAGATGCGGGAGATTGAAGAAGAGGAACCGCATTCCCGCGTCCGGCTCAATTTGAAAAAATTTTTGTATGCGCTTTACCTGGAGGTGACGGCAAAGGCAAAATCCTGATCAGGCAAAAGCGTCAACTTTTGCCAACATAATCGGGATGATTTCGCCCATAATGAAACGTAACGGCGTTTAAAAAGGGGGAGTCTGTGTATGTCTTCAATGCCACGCGGAAGCTACAAAGACCAGTTCCACCAGCGCTTGTACGTTCAACTGAACCAGGGGCACAACAAGCTTGATTACCGCAGAATCAACATGATTCAGGGCGACATGCGCGAAGGCGTAGACGAATACGCCCACATGCAGCATGACATCAGCGATGCCTTGGGGATGAACAAACACTAGCCGCGCCGTCAGGCCTGACCCGAATCCGGGTTGGGTTTTCTTGTTTTCTGCAGGGCGAGGGGAAATGCATGTTCGCTTTTGCTCCGCGTTGTGATACAGTTAAAGGGAGCATGACGAAAGATAAGCGGAGAGAAAAGATGCGAATATTAGGAATTGACCCAGGAATTGCCATCGTCGGATTCGGCTTGATCGAAAAAACCGGCAGCCGGATCAGACCTGTCCAGTATGGCAGTATCCAGACGCAGGCCGGCTTGACCGTGTCCGTCAGGCTGAAGCAGATCTTTGAGGCGATGCAGCGCTTGATCGAGACCTATCAGCCGGATGAGATGGCGGTAGAGAAGCTGTTCTTTAACCGCAATGTGACGACGGCCTTTACCGTCGGCCAGGCTCGCGGCGTCATTTTGCTGTCTGCCGAGATGGCGGGAGTCCCGATCTACGAATACACGCCGCTGCAAGTCAAGCAAGCAGTGACGGGGTACGGTGCGGCTGAGAAAAAGCAGATCCAGGAGATGGTCCGCCTGCTGCTGCGCCTGAAAGAGACGCCCAAGCCGGACGACGTAGCGGATGCGCTGGCGATCGCGCTGACCCATGAGCAGTTTCGCCCATATATCGACATAGCGGAAGGTGTGCGAACATGATTGATTTTATCGAAGGGGCGATCGCCTACATCGATTCAGAATACATAGTCGTAGAAACAGCGGGAATTGGTTACCGGCTGTTCTGCCCCAACCCTTACGCATTTGTTTCGCGCGAGGGGCATCAACAGCGGTTTTTTACCCATCACCATGTGCGGGAGGACGCGATCAGCCTGTACGGCTTTGGGTCGCGCGACGAGCGTGACTTGTTCCGCCGCCTGCTGGACGTGACAGGGATCGGTCCGAAGGGAGCACTGGCGATTTTGTCTGCGGCGACACCGGAGCAAATCGTCATGGCCGTCGAGCAAGAAAATGTTGCATACCTGACGAAGTTTCCCGGCATCGGGAAAAAGACGGCACAGCGGATGATTCTTGATTTGAAAGACAAGCTGAAGGGCTTTACGCCTTCTTTCATCACCTCTGCCGCCGCTGCCTTGTCCGCTTCCCCTGATGCCGGAACCGGCAGCCTGCAGGAGGCGCTGGAAGCGCTGACCGCCCTTGGCTATACGGATGCGGAACTGGTTAAAGTAAAGGGAGCGCTGACTGAACAGGCTCAGCAGGGCGGCACTGTCGAACAGCTGATCAAACAAGCTCTGGTGCTTTTGGCAAGGGGGTAGAGACAGGTGGAGGAGCGGATTATTACCACCCATATGCAGTGGGAGGATGAAGGGACCGATCTCAGCCTTCGCCCCCGCTTTCTGTCGGAATACATCGGGCAGCAGCAGGTAAAAGAAAATCTGAAAGTCTTTATCGAAGCGGCCAAAATGCGGCGGGAAGCCTTGGATCACGTACTGCTGTACGGCCCGCCTGGGCTGGGCAAGACGACGCTGTCGCAGATCATCGCCAACGAGCTGGGGGTAAACATCAGGACCACTTCGGGGCCGGCCATCGAGCGTCCGGGCGATCTGGCGGCCATCCTGACCAATCTGCAGGAAGGGGACGTCCTGTTCATCGATGAAATTCACCGCCTGAACCGCAGCGTGGAAGAAGTTCTTTACCCGGCGATGGAGGATTTTGTGCTGGACATCATCATCGGCAAAGGACCGAGTGCCCGCAGCGTCAGGCTGGACTTGCCGCCGTTTACCCTGATCGGCGCGACGACGAGAGCGGGACTGCTCTCCTCGCCGCTGCGGGACCGATTCGGCGTGGTCAACCGTCTGGAGTTCTACACCGTCGAAGAACTGGCATTTATCGTCAGCCGGGCCGCCGATATCCTGCAGATCGGCATCGCCGAGGGGGGCGCTGTCGAGATCGCGAAGCGTTCCCGCGGCACTCCGCGGGTCGCCAACCGGCTGTTGAAGCGCGTCCGCGACTTTGCCCAGGTAAGCGGCGAAGGGGTAATTACCGAGGAGATCGCCAGAGAAGCGTTATTGCGGCTGCAGGTAGACGCCTGCGGTCTGGATAACATCGATCACAAGCTGTTATTGGCGATTATGGATCAGTTCGCCGGCGGGCCTGTCGGTCTGGATACGATCGCCGCGACGATCGGTGAAGAGGCCCAGACAGTTGAGGACGTATGTGAACCGTACCTGCTGCAGATCGGCTTTTTGCAGCGGACTCCGCGGGGGCGCATGGCTACCCCGGCGGCATACCAACATTTTGGACGGGAGATGAAAGCGTGAATCCGGTTGCCAAAGTGCTCATTATCGCCGGAGTGGTGCTGGTCATAGCTGGCCTTCTTTGGCAGGTAGGAGGGCGGTTTTTCCCGCTTGGCCGGCTTCCGGGCGACATCGTCGTCGAGAAGCCAAACTTCCGGTTTTACTTTCCGATCGTTACCTGTATCGTGATCAGTGTTGTGCTGTCGCTGATCAGCTATTTGTTTCGGCTGTTTAAATAAGCGAGGGAGAACCGGATGCGTTCTGCCTCGTTTCTCCTTTTTTGGCCAGAATCCAGGAAGGAATTGGCTCAATTTTTGTCGAATCAATCAAGTTGATTCATAAAAATTCGACAAGCGAGTCAGTCTGGGGAGGGGAACGAGGCGCGATGAAAATGTGCAGGATAGCGAAGCAGGCCTTTTTGTTAGCGAGCGCTCTGGCTTTGGCTATCGGTTTCAATAGCGGGCCCGCAGATGCAGCGGAAAAAAACATCCGGGTCGCACTGTTTATCGATGACGGACAGGGGTACCGCAATACCATCCCCGCCGTCACACTGGAGAGCACGAACGACCTAAGAGTAGAGCTGTCCGGCAATGGAGGGAGCTACCAGCTTCCCCGTGTTCGTTCGGCTCGCTTCTCCGTGGACCAATTTGCCATCGTCGCACTGGAGACGGGCAATCTGACAGAAGCGGAGCGAATCGCCCAACAGCTCAGCAAACAAAAGAAAGACGCTTCGATCACGGTGAAGTCGCGCGGCGAGGGTCAGCTGTACCGCGTGGTCAGCGGTTCGTTTCAGACGCTGGAGCAGGCTAATGCCGGGGTTCAGGCAGTAGCTGCGATCACCGGGAAGACGCCAAAGGTGACGGGGCCGTATCATCTCGAGGCGAACACGTTCGCGAGCCGCAGCGAGGCGGAGCAGTGGGAGGCGAAGTTTGAAAGCTCCGGCATCTCCGCTCATACCGTCCTCGTGGAGAGAGGCGGCGACCTGGCTTATGCCGTCTGGGTGGGCGATGAGGTGTCGGAGGCCGCCCGGGATCGCCTGGCGCAAACGGTATCCGGCATGTACCCCGGGTTTGGCTACAGGCAGCCTGCCGATACCGCTTATACGCTCGTTGATCGAGAGGTTGTCGGGAGCGAGCAGATCGATCGGTACGTCTTTTCTCCACGTGCAAAGCTCGGCGTGACAGCCGCGAATGGCGGCGGCGTGCCGCTGGTCACGGTGGCGGAAAGAGAGGGGCGGCAGTACCGCGGTACAATCGAGTTGTCCGCGTACAAGGGAAAATTGGCAGTGGTCAACGACTTGCCCCTGGATGAATACCTGTACGGCGTCGTCGGGGCGGAGATGGTCACCGGATGGCCTCTGGAGGCGCTGAAAGCGCAAGCCGTGCTGGCCCGGACCCGGGCAGTCAGCCAGGGGAACAAGTACGGGATTGCCAATCTGTCCGATACGGTGCTGGAGCAGGCCTACTACGGTTACAGCCGGGAGGCGGGAGATATTCGCCGCGCCGTCGACGAGACCTCTGATGAAGTGATCAAATACCAGGGCAAAGTGATTGAAGCCCTGTTCTACTCCAATGCCGGCGGCCTGACCGCCGATGGGACAGAAGCGTGGGGGAACGCTGTGCCGTATCTCAGGCCGGTAGAGAGCAAAGATACGTATCCACAGGAGACAGCCAATACGTGGTATCTGGTAGAGCTAGCCGACGGGACCATCGGCTACGTCAGGAATGACTACATCAACCTGCTGCAAGCGAGAAACGCAGCGGGACTGCAGCTCGGGGAAGTGAATACCGACAACCTCAACCTCCGGACGGGACCTAGCCCGACGGTCTTCAAAAGCCTGTTCACACTGCCGGTAGGGACCCAGGTGACGGTGATTACCTCTGTTCCGGAGGAGAATGCTTACTCATGGACGAGAGGACCATACACGCCGCAGGAGATCACCGCGATGATCAACGCCAGTCAGCAGCGAAACGGAGGCGCCGCGTTCGGAGTGCCGATTTCCCAATTGGAAGTGACAAAGCGCGGACCGTCCGGACGCGTACTGGCGATGACAGCAAACGGAATGGCGATCGCCGTCTCATCTCCCGACTCTTTCCGCTCCGTCTTTCAGCAGGGGACAAGCAGCCTGCGCAGCACAAAGTTTGACGTGGAGCAAATGGGCACGCTTTCCGTGTTGGGAGCAAACGGCCAGCTCGTCACCCGTTCCACCCAGGGCGGCGCCTTGCAGGCGATTGGCGCAGGCTATTCGCGTCCAGTCAGCGTCGGCGGATCGCGCGAAGACTTCCTCGTCTTCGACGGCAAGCAGTGGCGCGTGGCTTCCAAGCAGCAGAAGTTTTTAATCCGCGGTAACGGAAACGGCCATGGACTCGGACTTTCCCAATACGGGGCAAAGGCGATGGCTGAGGACGGGTATGACTACATCCAAATCTTGCAACACTACTATTCAGACGTAACGATTGAACCGTAAGTTTGACCTCATAAGGAGCACATACACGTGGACATTAACCTTTTTGATTTTGACCTGCCTGAACATCTGATCGCACAGCACCCGCTGCCGGAGCGCACGGCGTCACGGCTGCTGGTGCTGCATAAAGATACCGGGGAGATCGAACACAAGAGCTTTACCGATCTGATCCACTATCTGGAGCCGGGCGATCTGCTGGTGCTGAACGACAGCCGCGTGCTGCCCGCCCGCCTGATCGGGGTGAAGGAAGAGACAGGAGCGAAGGTGGAAGTTTTGCTGCTCAAATCTCTTGGGGATGACCGTTGGGAGACTTTGGTGAAACCTGGAAAAAGAGTCAAACCGGGTACACAGATCGAGTTTGGTGACGGCGTCCTGCGCTGCGTTTGCGAGGACGTGACGGAATCGGGAGGACGCATCGTCCGCTTCCACTATCAAGGCGTCTTCTACGAAGTGCTGGAACGGCTGGGGACCATGCCGCTGCCGCCGTATATCCACTCCCAACTGGACGATCAGGAACGGTACCAAACGGTCTACGCCAAGGAGCGCGGCTCTGCTGCCGCGCCTACAGCCGGACTGCACTTTACCCGTGAATACCTGCAGCAGCTGGAGCAAAAAGGCGTAAAGTTGGCATTTATTACCCTGCACGTCGGCCTTGGCACCTTTCGGCCGGTCAGTACAGAGAACATCGAAGAACATGTCATGCACGCTGAGCACTACGACATATCGCCGCAGACGGCCAAGCTCATCAATCAGGCCAAAGCGGCCGGCAAAAGGGTGATTGCCGTCGGAACCACCTCCTGCCGAACGTTGGAGACAGCGGGTCAGGCACATCAGGGAAAAGTAGCAGCAGCTTCGGGCTGGACAGACATCTTTATCCGCCCCGGCTACACATTTTCGGTGATCGACGGACTGTTGACCAACTTTCATCTGCCCAAGTCAACCCTGGTCATGCTGGTCAGCGCGCTCGCGGGGCGGGAGAATGTGCTGTCCGCCTACCGCAGTGCGGTCGACCATGAGTATCGGTTCTTCAGCTTTGGCGACGCCATGCTGATCGTGTAAAGAAAAGAGGATACGCTGCAGGGGGTGTTCTCGGACACGACTGTCCGGGAGCACCCTTTCTACGTGGATATAATTTAGGCAATGACAGGAAATACTGGAGGGGAAAGCCGTTTAAGTACGAGCCACAGGGGATCAATCTGATGGAAAAGAACATCAAGGTTGCTTACTACTCCATCGGCACCTCCATCTTGATTATTCCCGGACCGCTTGCCGAAATGGTCAAACGTTTCAATCTACGGAGTGGTTCTGCCCCTGGTGCTGCTCGGAGCGTACGCGCTTCGAAAGAGAGCGGGCAGGGGTTAAATACGGGTGTCGGACAAAAACAAATCGGGTCTTGACCGATTTTTGGCTGAACTTTCCTTGTGATTCATTGCCAATCACACTATAATAGAGTTGGCTTATATCTTATTTGACTTAACGACAGATTGAGGAGTGCACAAGTTTGGCCGTTCGCTACGAATTGATAAAAACCTGCAAGCAGACAGGAGCCCGACTGGGCAAGCTCTATACTCCGCACGGAACGATTGACACTCCTGTGTTTATGCCGGTAGGCACACAGGCTACGGTCAAGACGATGAGCCCGGAAGAGGTTCGCGAGATGGGCGCGGGGATTATTCTCAGCAATACATACCACTTGTTTTTGCGGCCGGGACATGAAATTGTCCGCGAAGCCGGCGGCCTGCACCGCTTTATGAATTGGCCGGGAGCGATTCTGACGGACAGCGGCGGATTCCAGGTCTTTAGTTTGAGCAAGCTGCGAAAAATCACGGAGGAAGGGGTCTCCTTTCGCTCCCATCTGAACGGAGAAAAGCTGTTTATCGGTCCGGAAGAGTCGATCCAGATTCAGAACGCCTTGGGAGCAGACATCATCATGGCGTTTGACGAATGCGCCCCGTATCCGGCGGAGTACGATTACGTCAAGAAGTCGATGGAGCGGACGACCCGCTGGGCCGAGCGCTGTTTGCGAGCCCATGCCCGACCCGGTGATCAGGCGCTGTTTGGCATCGTCCAGGGCGGCATGTATGAGGATTTGCGCCAACAGAGTGCCCGCGAACTGACGGCGCTTGACTTTCCTGGATACGCCGTCGGGGGCCTCAGCGTAGGTGAACCGTTTTCGCTCATGTATGAGATGCTGGACTGCACGGTTCCCCTGCTTCCTGCGAACAAGCCGCGCTATCTGATGGGAGTCGGCTCTCCAGACGCGCTGCTGGAAGGGTCGATCCGCGGCATCGACATGTTTGACTGCGTGCTGCCCACGCGTATCGCACGAAATGGGACATGCATGACAAGCCAGGGCCGCCTGGTGATTCGCAACGCCAAATACGCGCGCGATTTTTCACCGCTCGACCCTGAGTGCGACTGCTACACCTGCAAGAATTACACCCGCGCTTACATTCGCCATTTGATTAAAGCGGAGGAGACGTTCGGCATTCGGCTGACGACCTACCACAATCTCTACTTTCTCGTCAAATTGATGGAGAAGGTGCGCCAGGCGATCGCAGACGATCGGCTGGGCGATTTTCGGGACCAGTTTTTCGCTCAATACGGGTTGGGTGAAGATAGATCTTTTTAGACAAGAGGAGGATTTGGCATGCAAGGAATTGAAAGCTTTTTACCGCTGATCATTATGGTTTTAATTTTTTACTTCTTGTTAATTCGCCCCCAGCAAAAACGCAACAAGCAGCGCAACGCGATGCTCGGTGCGCTGAAAAAAGGGGATAAGGTGGTAACCATTGGCGGGGTGCACGGCACGATCCAGGAAATTGACGACAATACGGTCACGCTGCGCATCGCCCATAATGTAAACGTCACCTTCGACCGCGGAGCAGTCAACAACGTGCTGAGCACTTCCAGCAGCACCGAAGCTGCCGCTCCGGCAGCACCGGCAAAAGAAGAGTAGTTTTGCCACGAAAAAAAGCAGGGCATCTCAGCCTGCTTTTTTTCGTCCTTCGGGGAACCTAGCGGCGGGCAGCCATGTTGACCCCGATCACGCCGCCCAGTGCGCTGATGAGAAAGGCGCCAAACAGGTAATACAAGGTCGCCAGTCTCATCGGCGCATCAAAGCCGAGAAACCCGATTAACACCACGAGCAGGAAATAGGTGATCCCGGTCAGACCGCCGTAATACCAGCCGCGGCTGATGCAGCGCCTGCCGGTGATGATGCCGCCGAGCAGCAGACTGATGATGTTGATCGTGTACGTAAAGTATGGCAGCGAGCTTTCTTTCAGATCGGTAAAAGAGAGCAGGATCGCAGTCAATAAAGATCCGGTTAAAACGAGTCCAAGCGTAAACAGAAGCCCCGTAGCGATTGAGGCGGACGTGCTTCGCAAGCAAATCCCTCCTTCTCATATGTTTTTCTACCATCTATATGAAGGGCTTATCCGGCTTATTCATCTCTTCATTGAACTATGCAGCAAATATTGTGTATGATGGATGATGGAACAGATGGGGGTGAGCGAAATGATCAAAACCTATTTTTACAATCACTCGGAGAAAAAAATGTGCCACGATATGGATCTGGCGACAAAAGACGAGTGGCTTCGGTCACCCGAAGATTTGCTGTGGATCGATTTGTATGACGTTGGAAATGACGAATTACAATATATCGGCAAAATTTTTGACTTCCACCCCTTGGCCATCGAGGATTGCTTGCACGTAAGCCCCCGGGCCAAGGTAGACCAGTACGAAGGGTACTATTTCTTCGTCTTCCATGCGCTGCGGTACAATGAAGAGAGCGACAACGAGATTACCACGCTGGAATTAAACGTCTTTTTGGGGCCCAATTACATTGTGACGATTCACAAATCGCCGATGAATACGATTGGCCGCATTGCAAAGCAGTGCCACCGGAGCATGGCGTGGATGAACCGCGGGCCGGATTACCTGCTTTACACGATAGTGGACGGCATCACGGACGAGTACTTTCCGATCATGGATCGCATCAGCGTGCGGATTGACGAGTTGGAAGACGAGATCTTTGAACATCAAATGGAAGAGATCACAGAAGAGTTCCTGGCCTTGAAACGGACGATCATCTTGATCAGGCGGGTCATTTTGCCGCAGAAGCGGATATTTGCCAACGTAAACGGACGCATGTCCTTCGATATATCCGAGGAGAACATGCCGTTTTACACCGATTTGACGGATCACCTGGAACGCCTTGCTGACTCGACTGAAACCTTCCGCGATCTGGTGAACGGCGCACTTGATACGTACTACACGATTATCAACGCCAAGACGACGGAGACCATGCGCGTCTTGACCATTAT
The DNA here is from genome assembly GCF_046036945.1 of Brevibacillus sp. B_LB10_24. Classification (NCBI taxonomy): domain Bacteria; kingdom Bacillati; phylum Bacillota; class Bacilli; order Caryophanales; family Paenibacillaceae; genus Brevibacillus; species Brevibacillus sp. B_LB10_24. Next base: position 82,162 of record NZ_JBJQOQ010000008.1, read on the forward strand.
TTCCACTATTTTCCTCCCGCTTACGTTTATCACCGGTTTGTTTGGGATGAATACGTTTAGCTGGCTAGGGGTGGAGGCAGAACCGATCATGTTTGTGATTGCCTTCATCGTCATGACGGTTGTGCCTCTCGGCATGCTGCGCGTGTTCAAAAAACGCAAGTGGCTGTAATCCCTAGCGGCGAGGAAAGAAGACCGAGAGCTGCTCGCCGATCCAGGGGATGCGCCGGACGTCCTGCTTGCCCAGGACCCGCATGCCGACCAGGAGGATCACATACAGGAGAAAGCAGGAACCGGAACTGAGCAGCAGCATTTTGATGATCGACAGATCGTAGAACAGGTGGTTCGCCATGTACGAGCCGGCATAGCCCATGGCAAGCATGGCGGCGCCAATTTTACAAAACTCGGAAAAGTCGATGGTAAACCCGATCGCCTTGACCAGACTGGCAAAATGCAGGAGAGTGCCCAGCGTAATGCTCAAGTTCAGCGCGATGATCGCACCATAGATGCCGAACGCCGGTTGGGCTGTGACGACAAACATGGCGACCAGCTTGACGGCGGAACTGAACAAAGTGTTCCGAAATACCGTGCTTGCGTAATCCAGCCCCTGCAGGGCAGCAGCCAGCGGGGTCTGAAAGAACAAGAAAACGGAGAACAGCGCCATCTGCCTTAGCAGCACCCCTACATCCCTGTTTCCGTAGAGCAGCTGGCAGAGCGGTTCGGCAAAGACGAACAACAGCACGGCGCAGGGAGCCCCGATGACCAACGTAATGCGCATCGCCTGGTAAATGCGGCGGTGGACCAGGGTGCTGTTCTTCTGGAACGCCGCCTCCGACACGGCGGGAACCAGCGAGATGGACAGCGAATAGGTCAAAAACGTCGGGAAGAGCAGCAAGGGAACGGCCATGCCGGCAAATTTTCCGTACAGGCTGGTAGCCTCATGGGCTTGATACCCCGCTACCAGGAGCGCAAATGGAACTATCATGGGCTCTAATACGTATGCAATAGAGCCGACCAGCCGGCTCATCGTGACGGGAAGGGACATGCTCAAAAGCTGGCGCAGGTTCTCCTGGTTTTGCCTCAGGGATGCCAGCAGCGGCAGTTGGATCAGGCGTTCTGCCGTCTGTCGTCCCTGCCGGCGGAATTGCCAAAACATGTACAATAAACCGGCGGATTCTCCGAAAATAATGCTGGCGACCGCACCGGCAGCGGCGTACTCCACGCCGTTATCCATAAAGGTGACGGTCATCACGACGACGAGGGCCATCCGCACGACCTGTTCAAGCAGCTGGGAAGTGGCCGTGGGTGTCATATTGTGTCTGCCTTGAAAGTAGCCGCGCAGAACGGCGGAAAAACTGGCTAGCGGAATCACTGGAAGCGCGGCCAGCAAGGCCAGATAGGCGCGGTCGTCTGAAAACAGCCAACCGGTCAGCGTCCGCGCCCCCAGGAACATGATGAGGCAGAGTATCAAGCTAATGGTCCCCGTAAGCGTAAGGGAGAGGACCAAGAGGCGCTTGGTTTTGCGGAAGTCCCCGGCTGCTTCGCTCTCTGCCACTTGTTTGGCGATCGCCACGGGAAGGCCGAACGTGGTCAGCGTAATGAAAAAGTACATGAGCGGCACGACCATTTGGTACAGTCCCATGCCTTCGGCGCCGATAATCCGGGAGAGGACGACCCGGTTGATAAAGCCGAGGATTCGCGTGGCAGCCCCGGCGACAATTAAGATGACGGTACCGTAAAAAAACGATTGTCTCATGGGATGGTCCTTTCTTTTGACAAAAAATAGAGTTGAGAAAAGGCAGCTGAGGATTCTATTTTAAGAATATGGACGTGCCCGCCGGGTCATGACAATTTTGCAAAGGAGAGATGAAAGATGGAGTTTCCCGTTGATGCAAGTGAGGAGCTGAAGGCAGAGGTACACATGCTGTGTCTGAGCAAGGCCCAGGAGTTCGCCCTGCTCGGGTACGACAACATTACCCCCGACGATATCTGGAAGTGTGTTTCTGCTTCCTATAAAAAAGAGATTCCGCCAAAACATCAACTGGTAAACGACATCCTTTCGCTGAAGGCAACGAAGTACATGAATTGGCTGATGGTAAATATGTATAAAAACCCAGACAACTTCATTTGACACGCTTTTCACAGGTTGGCTATAATGGGCGTGTTGGTTAGAAAACGGCTTTTTTATTTTTTGTGGGGGACAACCCGCTTGGAAAAGGGAAAGGGGCATTATCGCAAATGATTAAATGGAGTAGGTTCGTGCTCTTCCTGATCGTACTGGCCGCATTGGCTGGTCTGGTGATAACGACGACCGTACCTGTATCGAAGAACATCGTACTCGGTCTCGATCTTCAGGGCGGATTTGAGATTCTATATAAGGTAGAGCCGCTTGAAGCAGGACAGAAAGTAACGACAGATCTATTGAAAGCAACTGCTTCAATGGTAGAGAAACGGGTCAATGTCGGGGGCGTTCAGGAGCCGGAGGTTACGATCGAAAATCCGGACCGGGTGCGTGTAAAGCTGGCCGGGGTGACCGACCAGGAGAAGATGCGCAGCTTGATTGGCAAACCTGCCGTGCTGACGTTCCGCGACGAACAAGGGAACATTGTGCTGCAAGGAAGCGACCTCGCTCCAGGGGGAGCCAAGGTCGGCTTTGACGATTTGAAACGTCCGAAAATTTTATTGAAGTTTGCAAATGCAAGCAAATTTGCCGACGTGACGAAAAACAATCTGGGGAAAACGGTCGCCATCTACCTGGACGACCAGATGCTGACCAACCCGCGGATCAACAGCGTAATCACTGGCGGCAACGCTGAAATTACCGGATCGTACACCCTCCAGGAAGCAAATGAACTGGCCGGGATTCTGAACGCCGGGGCGCTGCCGTCCAAACTGGTGGAGCTGTCGGCCAACTCCGTCGGCGCCAGCCTGGGGCAAATGGCACTGCAGAAGACGATCTACGCCGGGTACATCGGCGGTGCTGTGATCTTCTTGTTCATGCTGCTGGTCTACCGCATGCCGGGCATGATCGCCAACATCACCTTGATCGGCTTTACGTATTTCTGTCTATTGGTACTGGATTGGATGCACGCCACGTTAACACTGCCAGGTATCGCCGGATTTATTCTCTCCGTCGGGATGGCGGTCGACGCCAACATCATCACGTATGAACGTATCCAGGAAGAGATCAAGAGCGGCAAGACGATCCTGTCTGCGTTCCGCGCCGGTCAAAGACGCTCGTTTATTACGATCATCGACTCCCACCTGACGACGATCATCGCCGCACTCGTGCTGCTGTACGTCGGGACGAGCTCGATTCAGGGCTTTGCGACCATCTTGATCATGACGTTGATCGTCAGCTTGATCACCAACGTATTCGGCTCTCGCTTCCTGCTTTGGCTGCTCATCAAGGCCAACATGTTCAAGAAGCCGGTCTGGTACGGGGTAAAGGAGAGTGAAATTCATGAGCTCTAATGCGCAAGATACGGTGATTCGTTTTGATATTGTAAAAAACAGGAGAAAGTTCTATTTGCTCTCAGCTGTCATCTTGACACTGGGGTTAGTCTTCACGTTGATTTTGGGTCTGGATCTCGGAGTCGATTTCAAGGCCGGAACGCGCCTGGACATGTACATCGGCAAAGAGTTTAACGTCGGCGATATCGAGGCGGTTCTGCACAAAGAGGTGCCGGACGTCAAGTTTAAAGACGTAACCAAGACAGGGGATAAAAATCTCTGGGCGACCACGACGTTTGACCAGCCAATCTCCAAAGACAAGCTGGAAACCATTCACGCCGACCTGAAGCAAAAGTACGGCGATCAGGTGGAGCGGCAGGAGTCGACAGTTGACCCGATTATTGCTGACGAGATGGTAAAAAAGGCGGCGATCGCCCTGGTGCTTGCCGCTCTCGGAATCGCCATCTACATCGCGTTCCGCTTCCAGTATTTGTTCGGGATCGCCTGTACCGTCTCGCTTATCCACGACGCTTTTATCCCGATCGCGATGTTCTCCATCTTCCGGATTGAAGTTGACCTTACCTTCGTCGCAGCGATTTTGACGATTGTCGGGTACTCCATTAACGATACGATTGTAATTTTTGACCGGATTCGGGAAAACTTAAGATCGATGAAGGTGAAAACGGTCGAGGACCTGGAGCATCTGGTCAATGTGAGCTTGTGGCAAACGATGCGCCGTTCCGTTTTCACCGTCTTGACGGTGTTTGTAGCCGCCCTGGCGCTGGCCGTCTTCGGCAGTGAGGGAATCCGCAACTTCTCGCTTGCGCTGATCTTTGGTCTGGTGACCGGGACTTACTCCTCGATCTTTATTGCCGCCCAGGTATGGGTGACGTTGAAAAAACGCGAAATGATGAAAAAACGGTTAAAACCGGCAGCAAATCCGAACCAGAGTTAAGTGCGAGGCCGCGGAGGGATCCGCGGCTTTTCTTTCAGCATAGGATAGGAGGGATGATGATGGAGGACCGCTTGGCAAAGGCACAGTTTGGCGCCTGGGTAGGTATCGTTGGCAATTTGGCCTTGGCCGCAGCAAAGCTGACCATCGGGCTTGTCGCCGAGTCCCGTGCGCTGATCGCAGATGCGGCTCATTCCGCCTCCGATGTAGTCGGCTCTGTCGCCGTTCTCATCGGCCTAAGGGCTGCCGAGAGACCCCCTGACGAGGATCACCCGTACGGCCACGGCAAGGCGGAATCGATCGCCGCGATTATCGTTGCGGTGCTGCTGGTAGTGGTCGGTTTTGAAATCGGTTACAAGTCGATCCAATCCATGCTGGTGCCGGTCGCGGCCCCTGGAATGCTGGCGATTTGGGCTGCCGTGTTATCGATGGCGGTAAAAGAGTGGATGTACCGCTACAAATACAATCTGGGAAAAAAACTGAACAGCCAGTCGCTGATCGCCAATGCTCTGGAGCACCGATCCGATGTCTTTTCTTCCTTTGCGGCGCTGGTTGGCATCGGCGGCGCGGTACTGGGCGAATACCTGGGGGTCGGCTGGATGGTGTACCTCGATCCGGTGGCCGGCGTATTCGTCTCCCTGCTCGTCCTGAAGATGGCCTACAAGATCCTGAAGGAGTCGATACACAACACGCTTGATCACGTGCTGCACAGCGAAGAGACGGTCCCGATGGTGCAGACGGTGGAAGCAGTCCCCGGCGTGATCCGGATCGACGACCTGCGGGCGAGAGAACACGGCCATTACGTCATCGTCGACGTGAAGGTGAGTGTCGATCCGCAGATCACCGTGGAGCAGGGGCACACCATCGGCAAGCAGGTAAAACAGGAGCTGATGAACCGATTCGAACGGGTGCGGGACGTATTTGTGCACATTAATCCGTACGACTCTGTCTTTCCGTTTTCTTCCGGCACAGCGGACCATGAGGAACGCGACGTGATCCATTGATTGCGGTTTTTCTGTGTATTGTCAGCCTCTCCCCCATTTACTATAATTAAATACTGGGATTGGAGGGCGGCTTATGTTACGAGCCAAAACACGCTGGCAGCTGGCAGCATGCGACGAGACACGCGCTTCTGAGCTTGCCCGTGAATGCAATATCCCGCCTTTGCTGGCGAAGCTGCTGATCATCCGCGGGATTGATACCGCTGAGCGGATACACGCCTTTTTGAATGTCAGCATCGATCAGTTCCACGATCCGTTCCGATTGGACGGCATGGACGTGAGCGTTGAGCGGATCAGACGCGCGATTTCCGCAGGAGAACCGATCTGCCTCTACGGCGATTACGATGCGGACGGCGTCAGTGCGACCACCTTGATGATCCATGTGCTGCGGCAGCTAGGGGCGGTGTTTGACTATTACATACCCAACCGCTTTACAGAGGGGTATGGCTTACATACAGATGCGCTTAAAACCATATACGACCGAGGATTTAAACTAGTCGTCACAGTCGATACGGGAATTAGTGCCGCCCGGCAAGTCGCTTACGGACAGGAGCTGGGTCTGGACATCATCGTGACGGATCACCATGAGCCGCCTGCGGTGATACCGGATGCATTGGCTGTCATGAATCCGAAGAAGCCTGGCTGTTCCTACCCATTTGACATGCTGGCGGGAGTGGGCGTCGCGTTTAAACTGGCCCATGCCTTGTTGGGGCAGCCGCCCATGCATCTGGCAGATATCGCAGCGATCGGGACGATTGCCGATCTCGTTCCCCTGGTGGACGAAAACCGCCTGCTGGCCAGCTTCGGTCTAAGGGCGCTCAATCAGACCAGACATCCTGGACTCAAAGCACTCATCCGGGTGTGCGGATTGGAGGAAAAAGAGCTTACGGCCGGCCACGTCGGCTTCGGCCTGGCTCCTCGCATCAATGCCGGCGGCCGACTGGAGACTGCCGAGGCAGCGGTTCGCCTGCTGGCCTCCGACGACGCCAAAGAAGCGGCCGAACTGGCCCAGACCTTGGATGATTTGAACCGGGAACGGCAGGAACTGGTGCAAACGATGACGGAAGAAGCGGAGGAAATGGTGAGAAACCACTTTCCCGCCGATCAGAACAGCGTCCTCGTGCTGGCGAAAACCGGCTGGAACGTCGGGGTAGTGGGGATTGTTGCCTCCCGCCTGGTCGAAACGTTTTACCGGCCGACGATCGTGCTCGGAATCGATCCGGACACCGGGATGGCAAAAGGCTCTGCCCGCAGCATTGCCGGGTTTGATCTGTATGAAGCCTTGACTGCTTGCCAGGAGCTCCTGCCTCACTTTGGCGGGCACACGATGGCGGCAGGGATGACGCTTCCAGTCGAAAATATCGAGCAGCTTCGGGAGAAGATGAATCAGATTGCCCGCGAACGCCTGTCCGCGGACGATTTCATCCCGCAAACCCGCGTGGACGCCGAAATCCAGCTGGATGCGATCGACCTGGAGACAGTCTCAAGCCTGCAGCGGCTCGCTCCCTTCGGTATGGGAAATCCCACTCCGTTGATCCAGCTTGCTGACGTATACGCCAGCAGCATGCGGAAGATCGGGCGGGACGACTCCCACCTGAAATGCATGTTTGCTGCTGACGGTGAGGGACGCAGCCTCGATGCGATCGGGTTCCAATTGGCGCCGCTGATGGAACATCTGACGCCGGGAGCAAGGATCCAGGTGGTGGGAGAGCTTTCGCTCAACGAATGGAACAACCAGCGCAAACCCCAGTTGATCATTCGCGATCTCGCCGTTCCCCATAAACAGGTCTTCGATTGGCGGGGCAGCAGGGAAAAACAGCAGAAGTGGCTCACCCTGTTGCAAGGAGCAAACGTGGCTACTGCCGTTTTTCAACCGGAGAACTATCAGCAGCTCCAGCAGTATCTGGCGCAGTCGGAGATGGCTTCCTGCCTTTTGATGGACGGCGCCGAGATGCCAGCTGAAGCTGCCAAAGCTGACACACTCGTCTTGTACGATTTGCCAACGCAAAGGGCTGCCCTGGAAGAGGTGCTGTCCGGCATGAAGCAGACCAAGCGCTTGTACTGCCTGTTTGGCGATCCGGAATTTTCATTTGAACAGCTTCATTTTCCCAGCCGCGACCAATTTAAAGGGCTTTATCAAATCTTTCACCAGTACAGGCAAGTAAAAAAGCAGCATCTTGACTCGTTAGCCCGAAAACAGCGCTGGACGCGAGCGACGCTCGATGGCATGCTGGCTGTTTTTGTCGAGTTGGGATTTATCCGGGAGGAGGGCGAGCAGTTCTCACTCCATCCGGAGCCGCAAAAGACGGCACTGGACAACTCGCCGCTTTATCGCAGGTGGCAGGAGCAGACCGAGCTGTACACAGAGCTGCTGCTCTCTTCCCAGGAAGAGTTGACCCGTTATTTGAATCAATGGTGGCCGGAAACCACCGCTTAGGAGGCTAATTGCCATATGAACTTTAAAGAACACATCCGTGTCATTCCAGATTTTCCCCAACCGGGCATCCGCTTCAAAGACATCACCACGCTCTTGAAAGAGGGGAAGGTGTACCGGGCGGCCATTGACGAACTGACTGAATTTGCCAAGGCCTACGATGTGGATCTCATCGCCGGGCCGGAAGCGCGCGGGTTCGTCGTGGGAGCGCCCATGGCTTATGCGCTTGAAGTCGGTTTTGTCCCCGTGCGCAAAGCCGGTAAGCTGCCCTACGAGTCGATCAAAGCGGAGTACGGCCTGGAGTACGGCAAGGACTCACTGGCCATGCACGTAGACGCGATCAAGCCGGGGCAGCGCGTATTGATCGCAGACGACCTGCTGGCAACTGGCGGAACGATTGCGACCACGATCAAACTGATCCGGCAGTTGGGCGGAGAAGTGGTGGCGGCAGCGTTCCTGATCGAGCTGTCCTACCTGGAAGGACGCAAGCAGCTTGGTGACATTCCGACCAAGTCGCTGGTTACTTTTTAAAGCGGGCGAGACACGCTGACACTTGAACAAACGGCCGGATGGAACCGGCTGATCAGGCGCTGGCTCGATTTACATCAGACGAGAACGCATACAGCTTTACGGTACGGGAGCCCTTCCATAAGGGCTTCTTTTTTTCATCGAGCGTGGCTGCTTTGCTTGCCGGAGCCGAATTTCCCCCAGAACGATCTTTACAAGTCAGTGAGATTGCAAGATAATAATATGAAGCACATTTTTAAGTCATTTCTGTACAAGCCATAGGAGAAGCGACAGCAATGGATATCTTTGACCCTCCTGCAAATGACTTGATATTTTGAAAAGGGAAGGGAACTATGACAACGGGCATCGATGAAGTCATCAATCAAGTGTCTAGCTATATGTCAGAGTCGGATATCCAACTGGTGAAGCGCGCCTACGAGATCGCCAAGCGAGCGCATGAGGGACAGGTGCGTAAATCCGGCGTGCCTTACATTATGCATCCGATCGCCGTCGCCGGGATTTTGGCGAATCTGAGGATGGATGCGGTGACGATCGCCGCGGGTTTTTTGCATGACGTAGTGGAGGACACCGAGATTACGCTGGATACCCTTCGCCAGGACTTTGGCAGCGATGTGGCAGCCCTCGTAGACGGCGTAACGAAGTTGGAGAAAATCAAATACAAGTCAAAAGAAGAGCAGTTGGCGGAAAATCACCGCAAAATGCTGGTCGCGATGGCCAAGGATATACGCGTGATTCTGATAAAACTGGCGGACCGTCTGCATAACATGCGAACACTGCGCCACATGTCCGAAGAAAAGCAGCGCGAGATATCGGACGAGACGCTGGAGATCTTCGCTCCTTTGGCGCACCGTCTGGGGATTGCCTCGGTCAAGTGGGAGCTGGAGGATACCGCGCTGCGCTATCTGAATCCGCAGCAGTATTACCGCATCGTCAACCTGATGCAGAAGAAGCGGGCAGAGCGGGAAGAGTACTTGAAGGAAGCGGGCAGCACGATCCAGGACAAGCTGCGCGAACTGCACATCGAGGCGGAAATTTCCGGGCGGCCCAAGCATATCTACAGCATTTATAAAAAGATGCAGACGCAGAACAAGCAGTTCAACGAAATCTACGACCTGCTGGCGCTGCGGATTATCGTCAGCGACATCAGGGACTGCTATGCGGTACTGGGCATCGTCCACACGCTGTGGAAGCCGATGCCGGGCCGTTTCAAGGACTACATCGCGATGCCAAAGCCGAACATGTACCAATCGCTGCACACGACGGTGATCGGACCAAAAGCGGAACCGCTGGAGGTGCAAATCCGCACCTGGGATATGCATCAGACGGCGGAATTTGGTATTGCTGCCCACTGGGCTTATAAGGAAGGCAAGGGCGGCGTCGTCCAGGGAACGTTCGAAGAGAGACTGGGCAGCCTGCGGGAAATCATCCAGGGCGGACAGGAAGAGGCGCCCAACGCGCAGGAGTTCATGGAATCGCTGAAACAGGACTTGTTTTCCGATACCGTGTTTGTCTTTACCCCCAAAGGAGATGTCGTGGAACTGCCCAAAGGCTCTGTTCCGCTCGATTTTGCCTACCGGATTCACTCTGCCGTAGGCAACCGCTGTATCGGCGCGAAGATAAACGGCAAGATCGTCCCCCTCGACTACTTGCTTCGGACCGGCGACATCGTGGAAATTCTCACGTCGAAGCATTCCTACGGCCCGAGCCAGGACTGGCTGAAGATCGCCAAGTCAGCCCATGCCCGCAACAAAATCAAGCAGTGGTTCAAGAAGGAAAAACGGGAAGAGAACGTAGCCAAAGGGCAGCAGATGATCGAGGCGGAAATCAAGGCTCGCGGCTTTGAAGTGAAGGCGGTCATGACAGAGGAGAACCTCAAGGAGGCGGCCGCCAAGTTCAACTTCCAGGGAGAAGAGGACATGTACGCTGCCGTGGGATACGGCGGCTTGACGGCTTCGCAAATCGTCACCAGGCTTACGGACAAGCTGCGGCGTGACCGGGAAGAACAGCAGGTTCCCGAGGTCAAGCCGGCACCCGCGCATCACGTCCGGCGCAGTGAGTCCGGCGTGCGGGTCGAAGGCGTGGAAAACCTGCTGGTGCGGATCTCCCGCTGCTGCACCCCAGTTCCGGGCGACGATATCATCGGGTTTATCACGCGCGGCCGGGGCGTATCCGTCCACCGGCGCGATTGTCCGAACGTCCTCGCGGAGGACTGCAGCGAACGGCTGATCCCGGTATACTGGGAAGGCGATCTGAAGCACAACTACAACGTCGACATCGAGATCACCGGCAGCGACCGCAACGGACTTCTAAACGACGTGCTGCAAGTCGTCAGCGAGACCAAGACCAACATCTCAGCCGTCAGCGGCAAAGCGGACCGCAACCGCGTCGCGACGATCCACATGACGATCGCGATCAGCAACATCGACCACCTGCAAAAAGTGGTGGAGCGGATCAAACGGATCAAAGATATCTACTCGGTCAGGCGGATTCTCAATACGTAAACGTAACGGGTGGCATCAGCAGCGCTGGTGCCGCCCGTTTGTATTGCGGCGGACTGTTGTTTTTTAAAATTGCAACTGTTAGAATAGATTGATTATAATGGGGGGTAATAAGTTCAAACGGAGGGTAGCAATCGTGAATGGGTTGTATCTCACCATCGGTGTGATTTTGTTGTTTGCAGGTTTTTATTTCTTCTTTAGATCGTCTCCGAGTCTGAGAAAAAGGGATGAACACAACAGTAAAAATCCCATAGATGATTCAGGATTTCTCAATAACAGAAACAACAGCAATATGTGATCATGCCTGGCAGGGGGGAGGTTGTAAGAAATAGATTGAAGAGGGGAGGCTTTTTATGATCAACGTACGGGCAGGAAGAGAAAAACGGAGCGAGCGCAGGCCTTGGCAACGCCAACCCAGTCGGAACGGAAAAAAACGGCACACGCTTGTCGACCAAATGCTACGTTGAAATACTTCCAGTCCTTTTTGGTCGACGTGCCGTTTTTTGGAGTGGAGACGGACACCCCGGCTTCCCCGCAGGCGTGCCACGAACGAAGCGAGCCCGTTTTTTTCTTCCCCACCACTATGTTCGCACAAACAAATCCCCGCTGAAACTACTTTCACAGTTTCTCCTGGAGTAATAGTTTCCAATTTTGGTTTTATATGTTATGCTGTAATGTGATTAAACGTTTTAATATAGAGAGGAGACCGTCGAAGATGAAAAAGGGGCAAAAGAGGTTTTTTTGTCTTTTTCTAGCAGGTCTATTTTTTTTGAGCAGTTCGGGCCCTGCTTTTGCAGCAACAAAGCAACAATTCATTGATCAGGTTCGGAATGAGTACCTTGGTTATGAAAAGAAAATGTCTGCTGCCTATCAGACATTTCAAGAAGGTTCGGCCAAAAAATACGAAGATTACAAAAAGTATCAAACGGAGTCATTTGAGCGATTCGCCAGACAAGCAGAGCAAGATGCGCAAAAGCTGGACAAATGGCTCAGTCAGGATCTGGAGAGCGTAACAAAACAATATCGCGGAGATTCTGCCAAACTCAGGGATTACACCAATAAAATCAACCCCAACTATTTAAGCAGTCCGATGCAGCAGTATACCAATAGTACGAATCCCAACTATCTTGGCAGTTTCATGATGAACTATAAAAATGCGGTGAACGAGAATTATTTGAACAGCCCGATGATGAAATTCAAGAACGCAGTAAATGAAAATTATCTGAACAGCCCGATGATGAAGTATAAAAATGCGGTAAATGCGAACTATCTAAACAGTCCCATGTTTCACCTGAAGAATGGAAGCAACACAAACTATCTGAACAGCATTATGTATAAATACAATCGGGGCTCTCTATCCCAGCAGGAAGCCGTCAAACAGTGGGGAGAGTTGTACAAGACAGAGACCCAGGCCATTCAGAACATCGGCAATCGATCCATGGAAGAGATCAAGCAAACCGAAGCTGCAGCAAAAGAGGCCATTTTCAAGCAAAAGTGCACAACCGTTCAAGGGATTTTAGACCAGCGAAAGCAAACACTGGAAACCATTGCCAAGCTGCATCAAGAGTATTTTGGGGAAGAGATCAGCTTTGAACCTTTGATTCCTGACCTCGGCGAAATCAATGTCCTGCTCAATGGCGAATGGCTCTGTTTTGAACAACCCCCAACCCAAATCAACGGGAGTACCCTGGTTCCGATGCGGACTATTTTTGAAAAGCTTGGAGTCGACGTAACATGGCACCAGGAGACCAGTTCCATTACAGCCACGAAAGGATCTACGAAAATATCCTTGACGATCGACAAACCAACGGCAACAGTCAACGGCCAAACCATCACTCTCGGGACACCTCCCCGGTTGATCAATAGTTATACCATGGTTCCCATCCGTTTTGTCAGTGAGTCCCTGGGGGCCGAAGTCAATTGGGATGAAGGAAGCAAAACGGTGTTTATTACTTTAAAAGAATCCGACTAATCTTATAGAATCGCCTTGCCATTCGCGAAAAAGAAAAGGGACGCCTCTGCACGCAGAGAGCGTCCCTCAAGCTATATTTCAGCTTTTTGCTTGATGATAAACGGCTTATATCCTCTTTAGCTAGCAGCTGGGGAAGGAGCAGGGCCAGCACCTTCTGTTGGAGGTGTGTTTTGCATTTTTTCCTTTGCTTTCTCGATTTCTTCCTTCTTCAGAGGTGCGCCAACCTTGAAGCTTTCAATAATTTTGCCCAGTGTCGCCGTATCAAAATCGTCTTGCGCATACAGCTCGACCGTAAAGCCATTGTTCTCCCAAATCACAATCCCGTTTGCGAAGTAAACTGTGGTTTCTTTGATCACTTCTTTTTTCACTTCGCCTGTGGTACCGATGCCGTTTTCTCCCCCCTTGGAAATCAGGAAGTTAACGGTTTTCTCGCCTTTTTCGAACTGTACTTCCGCCATGTTATTGCCATGAATGACTGTGTTGACGTACTTGTAATCTGCCAGCCAGGATGGGGCTGGGAAGTTTAGCCCCAATACGGCACGAGCTTCTTCCACAGTCAGATTAGGACGTACCTGCAATTGAACCTCGCGGGAAGCATCGCCCGCTGCTTGCTCAGATGCGCTATTATCTGCAGATACAGTCGGTTCCTTGTCGTATTGGACGATTTGCATATTTCCCACCTGAAAACGTGCCAGAATGGTTTCCATCATATTTTGTGCAAAAGAGGTAGTCGAGAAAACACTTGTCAAAATAGCAACAGCCATAGCACTTACGGTTACAGTTTTCCATGTATTTTTTTTCATTACGATCTCATCCCTTTTCTTAAAATTTGGTTGAATGGTTCCTGATCTCATTTTGAACGTGAGACGATGGTAGATTCGATCTTTGGAGGCTTTGTCAGTAAGCTCCAGATTGGTAAGCAAGTTGGTTAGATCAGGAAATTCATCTACATTCCGCCTATTTTTCATATTGAAAACCTCCTTTTTCCAGTTCTTGCTGCAGCTTCTTTAGACATCTGTAGAGGACTACACCGATATTTGAACCGCTGACTCCGAGCAGGTCAGCAATTTCCGCGTTTTTCAAACCGGCTGCATACTTCATGCCAATGATGTTACGTTCCTTATCGCTCAGCTTTGCCAGAGCCTTGTACAAGATTTCGTTGCTGTCATCAAGGATGACAATTTCTTCCGGAGATGACCTTGGTAAAATCATGTCCAGAATTGAATCCAGCGAAAAGGTGACTCTTTTTTTCTGTGAGCGGAAGTAATCAGCCACAGCGTTTCTAGCTATCGCAAACAACCAAACTTCAAAATTGGACTTTTGTGGCGAGTAACTGTTGTATTTTGAAATCACTACTTCAAATACATGACTGCAAATCTCTTCCGCTTCATAGTGGTTGTTGATACGGTAGCAAATATATTTGTAGACACGGCTATAGTATGCATCGTAAATCGCAGTAAATTTTTCTTCTGACATGATCCCCTTTTGAAGATCACGAATGTCGCTGTGGCTGATTCCTGTATTCACTTGAGCAACTTCCAACTACTTCTCCTCCCCTCACTTATGAGATACAACCAATAAAGGGATAACAAAACAAATTGCGCAATTTGTTGTGGTTGTGTGAGCCTCACATTAGTTAATACGGAAAACGAATCTTTTTATTAACAAATTGGTTTGGAGAAATGCTTTACATATGGAAAACGTGAGATATTATCAACTAACTGCAGAGGAATAAGAGCGTTCAAGCTGCTCACAGTCCTTTTTGGTCGACGCGCCGTTTTTGGGAGTGGAGACGGACATCCCAGCTTCCCTTGAATATACTTTCACATGACGCTCGTCCCCCGAACTGATATAATGGCCCATATACACAGTTTTGGAGGATATTCACCCATGAGAGTCGTCGTTCAGCGCTCGCAAGCAGCACGTGTCACGGTAGCCGGAGAAGTGGTTGGCCGGATCGAGCACGGCCTGGTGCTGCTTGTCGGCATCACCCATGAAGACACGGAAAAGGAAGTTTCCTACGTAGCAGAAAAAGTGGCCCATCTGCGAATTTTTGAAGACGCGGAAGGGAAGATGAATCACTCTGTTCTGGAGACAGGCGGACAGATCTTGTCCGTCTCCCAATTTACCTTATACGGGGACTGCCGCAAGGGACGCCGGCCTAATTTTATGGCCGCCGCCCGTCCCGAGCAGGCGGAGCCTTTGTACGAATTGTTTAACGAGAAGCTGCGGGAAAAAGGACTGGTCGTGGCGACCGGCAAGTTTGGCGCCATGATGGAAGTCAGCCTGACAAACGACGGTCCGGTCACCCTGATCGTCGAAAGTGAATAAAAGACAGCCGCCCAGCCTCCAATGTTAGATGGAGACTGAGCGGCTGTCTTTTCTTTCATGATTGATTATTGGCCGGACTGGAAGTAACTTACGATCCCTTTGCAGATTCCCTCTGCGGCGAGAGCCTGGTGCTGTGGATCGCGGGCGTTGGCCTCGTCCTCGACATTGGTCAAGAAGTTGATTTCCGTGAGGATCGAAGGCACCGGGTTTTCACGCAGGACGAAGTAGTCGCCGTAGCGGGCGTTCATATCCTTGTACTGCGTTGCCCGAACCAGTTCGGTTTGAACGTGGGAAGCGAGCTTGCTGGACTTTCCCTTGTCGTAATAGAACACAATCGTACCGTTGGTAGCCGTGTTAGGATGCGTGTTGTGGTGAACGCTGACGAACAGATCGGCCTTGTTTTGCTTGGCAATATCTACCCTGTTCTGCAGCGTCGGATAGCTGTCATCCGTACGGGTCATGATCACCGTAGCTCCGGCAGCGGCCAGTTTTGCCTGCAGTAACTGCGCCACCTGCAGGTTGACTTCCTTTTCCAAGGTGTTGTAGTGCGAGCCGGTGGCTCCGCCGTCCTGTCCGCCGTGTCCGGCATCGACGACGATGACCTTTCCTTTTAGCGAGTCCGCCGTGACGACGACCGGCGGTTTATTAGCCAGATCATCCACCAGCCAGTTTGCCACCCAGCCTGTCTTGTTATCTGCTGTTTTTACCTGGATCCAATCGCCCTGTCTGGCAAGCACGGTCAAGCTTGTCCCGTTTGCCAGCGTGGCGATCACCTGTCCATCCAAAGATGGTGTGGCCCGCAGGTTCAGGTTGTCCACATTTACCCGCACGGTTTCCGCTGTCGGGGTGGACGGTGAAGCAGGCTGATCCGGCGCCACAGGACCGATGTCAGGCGGCGGCGCTGTCGACGAGCCGGGTGTTTGTGGCGGCGCCTTCAGGATCCATCCCTCGCGTCCGTCGTAGGTGATTTTTGACCAGCCGTTGGACGTGCCGAGAACCGGCAGAGTGTCGCCAGCGCTGAGCTGGCCGATGGTCTCATACGTTTCTCCCGGACCCGCATGGACATCCATGGTGTCTAGTACGGTGATCGTCTGTTTGGGCTGTTCGGCGGGCGGTTGGGGCGTAGCGGCAGCCTCCTTGCTTTCCTCTACCAGCCAGCCGGCCACCCAGCCAGTCTTCTGTCCGCTTAGTTGAATTTGCATCCAATCCCCGTCTTTCTTCAGGACGGGGTAATTCGTCTTGGGATTGATCTGCTGGATCACGGCTGACGTCGTATTCGGAGCCGTGCGAACATTCAAGCTGTCCACTTTACTCTCAATGTACGATTTGCCCGCCGCTGCCGGCGCAGTCGGAGGAGAGGATGGCTTTGCCGGAGGTGTAACCGCTTTGGCGTATTGGCTGGTGATCCAACCCGTCTTTCCGTTTGGCAAGGTTATTTGATACCAGTCATTCTTTTGGGCAACGACTGGCAGCGTTGTTTTGGCGTTGACACTGGAGATCACGTCGTATGTAAGGCCGGGGCCGGAACGGATATTCACCCGATCTCCCGTTACCTCAACATGGCTGGAAGCGGCATCAGCGGCATAACCTGAAGCGAGACAGACAGCGAGAAGCAGACCGGTACCAGCAAGCTGTTGCAGTCGAGTAAACACGTATGTACATCCTTTCTACAATGTTCTGCTGTTTCTTACATCTCATTCTCATTCGACTTTTTCCCTTGATTTTCCTGCATCAATCGACAAGTTTCTTCGCAGGTTTGGATCGCTCCGAAACCGGAGAGACTACAAGGAAAAGGCAAGTGCCGGCACAATCTTGCCCCGACGCAGGAGGAACACAATGCGACAATCTTTTAAAGGAACGGTTGCGCAACAGATGAACAACAAGGGCGTATCGGTCGACTTTCACGATTTCCTGGAGCGGGAGTCGGCCATGAGCGATGTGGAATTGTCCCGGGAGTTTCATCTCAGCATGAAAGACGGGCGTCAGCTCCGCGGAAAAATGACGCGTTAAACCTGCCAATCGCTTCAGGTTGACGGTCTTCCCCCGGACCGTTACACTTGGCGTAGCGTACTTTGCAAAGCAGGTGACTTTCATGATCCAGATCAAATGTGCAGGACATACATTTGAGCGGGAGATCGGCTTGATCCTCGCTCTGTTTTACGAAGACCCCGAGATCGTGTACGTCGGCGACTGGGATGACAGCCAGTCCGGCATGCGGATTTTTCTCTCGGTCAACCATACCGGTCGGGGAGCCGAGGCACACGGCAGGCTGCAGGCCGAAGGCCGGGAGTTCTCCTTTGACTATACCCGGCCGTACGTCGGCGGCGATCCTAAAGCGGTGCAGAAGACGGCCAAACAAGCGGTCAGCTACACTCTGCTCTGCCTGTTGGAGCAGCTGACGGGGATCGAGCAAGGGTGGGGCATCCTCACGGGAATCCGTCCCACAAAGCTGCTGCACAAGCTGCTGACCTCCGGGATGAGCAGTGAGGAGGCTCATCGCCATCTCAGGGAAGACTACATGGTCCGCCCGTACAAGCTGGAGCTGCTGCAGCGCATCGTCGACCGCCAGCTGCGGGTAGTGCCTGATTTTTACCAGATTGACCGGGAGCTCTCGATCTACATTGGCATCCCCTTTTGTCCGACGAAGTGTGCCTACTGTACGTTTCCTGCTTATGCCATCGGGGGACAAAAAAATTCCGTGGGCGGTTTTCTGGAAGGGCTGCGCTACGAGATCCGCTCCGTCGGCGAGTGGCTCAGGCGGCACGATATGCGGATTACTTCGATCTACTTCGGCGGCGGGACGCCGACCAGTATCACGGCGGAAGAGCTGGACAGCTTGTTTGCCGAGATGCACGCGTCTTTTCCCAATCTGGAACACGTGCGCGAACTGACCGTCGAAGCGGGACGACCGGATACGATTACGCCGGAAAAGATTGACGTCATGAAGAAATGGAAGGTTGACCGGATCAGCATCAACCCGCAGTCTTTTACCGATGAGACGCTGCATGCCATCGGCCGCCACCATTCCGTGCAGGAAACGGTGGAGAAATACCGGCTGGCGATGGAGATGGGATTGACCAATATCAACATGGACCTGATCATCGGCCTGCCAAACGAAGGACTGTCCGATATGGAGCACAGTTTGGCCGAAGTGCAAAAACTGATGCCAAGCTCGCTGACGGTCCACACCCTCTCGTTCAAACGGGCTTCGGAGATGACGCAAAACAAGGAGAAGTACAAGGTGGCCGGGCGGGCGGAAATCCAGCAAATGATGGAGCTGGCCAGCCGGTGGACGGAAGAACACGGCTATGTTCCCTACTACTTGTACAGGCAAAAGAACATACTCGGCAACCTCGAAAACATCGGCTACTCCCTGGAAGGATACGAAAGCATCTACAACATCCTGATGATGGAAGAGGCGCAGACGATTCTCGGGCTGGGATGCGGCGCCGTCTCGAAGCTGATGGCACCCGGTTCGGGCAAATTGACCCGCTGGGCGAATCCGAAAGATCCCAAGACGTACAACGACACGTATAAACAGCTTGTGGCCGACAAATTGCGGGATTTGGATGAACTGTACAACAAGGGTGCAGAGCTTTCCCGGTAAAAAACATTTTTGTGGGAAGCAGTCATTGACTCTGTTTCGACAATTTGCTATGATTCGGTAATAAGTTTTCACATTTTGCATCTGATGATGGGACCGAGTAACCAGGCAACGCATAGCCAGAGAGGAAGTGTCCAAGGCTGTGAGCACTTCTCTATGACGACTTGGCGAATGACTTCCCGGAGGACCCGCTGCGAACAGTAGTGATACTAAGTAGCTGCAGGCGTCAGGCCGACGTTACCGGCCGTAAAAAGCGGGATACTTGTATCCAAAAAGGGTGGCACCACGGGAGTTACAACCAACCTCTCGTCCCTGACGCAAAGCAGATGCTTTCGTCAGAGGCGGGGGGTTTTCTTTTTTAGGTCAAAGAGGAGGGTTAGGACATGTCCAAGATTCAAATCCCGCGCGGTACGCAGGATATCATGCCGGGAACCGTCGAGCTGTGGCACTATGTAGAGCAAAAAATCCGCGATCTCTGCCGACGTTTCAATTACCATGAGATTCGCACGCCGATTTTTGAACACACCGAGCTGTTCCAACGAGGAGTCGGGGAGACGACTGATATCGTCGAAAAAGAGATGTACAGCGTCGAGTGGCGCGGCGAGGGCGGGTTGACATTGCGGCCGGAAGGGACGGCGGGAGTCGTTCGCTCCTATGTGGAGAAGAAGCTGTACGGCGCGCCCAACCAGCCGACCAAGGTGTACTACCTCGGCCCGATGTTTCGCCATGAACGCCCGCAGGCCGGACGCTTCCGCCAGTTTACCCAATTTGGCATCGAAGCGATCGGCGCCGTCGACCCGGCGATTGACGCGGAAACGATTGCGGTAGCGATTCGCCTTTACCAGGAATTGGGGTTGAAGGGATTAAGCGTCGAATTAAACAGCGTCGGGACTCTGGAGGATCGGGCCCGTCACCGGGTAGAGCTGGTCGCTTTCCTGAACAACGTCCGCAGCGAGCTGTGCGAGGACTGCCAGTCGCGGATTGACCGCAATCCGCTGCGGGTGCTCGACTGCAAGAACGCGAAGTGCCAAGCGCTGACGAAGGACGCCCCCTCGATTCTGGACTACCTGAGCGAGGAATCGGCAGCCCACTTTGCAGCAGTGCAGTCCTATCTGACCGATCTGGAGATTCCCTTCACAGTAAACCCGAGATTGGTCCGCGGGCTGGATTACTACACGCAGACCGCCTTTGAGATCAAGATGGCGGAGATTGGCGCCGTGGAAACGCTCTGCGGCGGCGGACGCTACAACGGCCTGGTGGCCGAGCTGGGCGGCGAAGACATGCCGGGAGTCGGTTTTGCGCTGAGCATCGAACGGCTCCTGCTCGCACTGGAAAAACAGGGAGTAGAGCTGCCTGTCGATACAGCGATCGACTGTTACGTCGTCATCCAGACGCCTGAGGCGAAGCGGCAGACCTTTCGCCTGCTGGACCAGCTGCGCAGTGCCGGCCTGACGGCGGAGATGGATTACCTGGACCGCAAGATGAAAGCCCAATTGAAAGCGGCAGACCGCCTGCAGGCCCGCTACACGCTGATCATCGGCGAAGCCGAACTTCAGGCAGGCACGGTCGTCGTCAAGGAGATGGGCACCGGGGAGCAGCAAACCATGTCGGCAAATGAAGCAGTAGCAACGCTTACCAGCAAGCTGAAATAGAGTGGAGGATCGTTATGTACCGTACAATCTTTTGTGGAGAAGTGAACAAAGAGCATTTGGGCCAGGAGATTACGCTGAACGGCTGGGTGAACAAGCGCCGCGACCTGGGCGGGGTCATCTTCATCGACCTGCGTGACCGCAGCGGCATCGTGCAGGTGGTATTCAATCCGGAGGTAAACAAGGAAGCCTGGGAGATGGCAGACAAGGTCCGCAGCGAATACGTCCTGTCGGTGAAGGGAAAAGTGATTGCCCGCGATCCGGAGGCCGTCAATCCCAAGCTGAAAACAGGGGAAATCGAGATCGCTGCTTCCCAGATCACCATCGTGAACGAAGCGAAGACGCCGCCGTTCCAGATTGAAGACGACCTTGACGTAGACGAGCAGGTGCGGCTGAAGTACCGCTATCTCGACCTGCGCCGTCCGGAGATGCAGCGCACCTTCATCCTTCGCAGCAAAGCGGCCAAAGCGTTTCGCGATTTCCTTGACGGACAAGGCTTCCTCGAGGTGGAGACGCCGATACTGACGAAGAGCACACCGGAAGGGGCCCGCGACTACCTGGTGCCGTCCCGCGTCCATCCGAGCGAATTTTACGCTCTGCCGCAGTCGCCGCAGCTGTTCAAGCAGCTCTTGATGGTCTCCGGATTTGAGCGCTACTACCAGATTGCCCGCTGCTTCCGCGACGAAGACCTGCGGGCGGACCGCCAGCCGGAGTTCACACAGGTGGACATCGAGACCTCGTTTTTGCCGATGGAGGAGCTGCTGCCGATGATGGAGCAGATGGTGGCCCACGTGTTCAAGCAGACGATTGGCATCGACGTGCCGACGCCCTTCCCGCGCCTGACCTACCAGGCAGCGATGGACCGCTACGGCTCTGACAAGCCGGACGTGCGCTTTGGCATGGAGCTGGTCGATGTTTCCGACGTCGTGGTGAACAGCGGGTTTAAGGTGTTCGCCAGCGCCGTGGAAAACGGCGGCAGGGTGAAGGGCATCAACGCCAAAGGGTGCGGCCACTACTCCCGCAAGGAAGCGGATGACTTGATGAAGTTCGCGGCCCGCTACGGAGCCAAAGGGTTGGCCTGGATCGGC
Organism: Brevibacillus sp. B_LB10_24; assembly: GCF_046036945.1. Lineage (NCBI taxonomy): Bacteria > Bacillati > Bacillota > Bacilli > Caryophanales > Paenibacillaceae > Brevibacillus > Brevibacillus sp. B_LB10_24. Next base: position 103,669 of record NZ_JBJQOQ010000008.1, read on the forward strand.
CTGAAGGACGGCGAATTGAAGGGGCCGATCGCCAAGTTTTTCAGCGAGGCCGAACTGGCAGAGTTGAAAGCGCGGCTCGCCGCCGAAGAAGGCGACCTGCTCTTGTTCGTCGCCGACAAGCCAAAAGTGGTGGCTGACGCCCTGGGAGCGCTCCGCCTGAAATTCGGCCATGAGCTGGGCCTGATCGATCACAGCCAATTCGCTTTCCTCTGGGTGGTAGACTTCCCGCTGGTGGAATGGGATGAAGAAGCAGGCCGCTATGTCGCGCTGCACCATCCGTTTACCCGTCCGAAAGACGAAGACCTGCATCTGTTTGATTCCGATCCGGGAGCCATGCGGGCGCAAGCGTACGACATGGTCCTCAACGGGTACGAGCTGGGCGGAGGATCGATGCGGATCTACAAGCGGGACGTGCAGGAGAAGATGTTCAAGGCGCTCGGCTTCAGCCCCGAGGAGGCGCAGGAGCAGTTCGGCTTCCTGATGGATGCCTTTGAGTACGGCACACCTCCGCACGGTGGCATTGCACTCGGTCTTGACCGCTTGATCATGCTGCTTGCCGGCCGGACCAATCTGCGCGAGGTCATCGCCTTCCCGAAAACGGCCAGCGCTTCCGACTTGATGATGAATGCGCCAGACGCAGTGGATCCGGCACAGCTTCAGCAGCTCCACATTGCCGTGACGGCGGAAGAGGAAGAAGAAGCGAAGGTAAACGCGTAAACGGGGTGTTCGCTGCCTGTTTTTCGCTTCGCCAAATGGGAGATAATAGGATGAGAGTCCTGCGATGTACGTGACTGCCAATCGTTTTGAGCCACAATGATTGTTCAGGGAGTTCCCCGTCCGTTGATCAAAAAGACATGCCTCTGACTTAAGTGGACGTCTGGCTTGATTCGGCAGAACACCCACCTGCCCAAAGCAGGTTCAAAACGCAAGGGAGGCCACGGCATAACGGGGCTCTTTCCCGTTTTCGTCCGCATTGATTTCGATTTAATCTCATCTGAAAGGTTGTTCGTTATGCTCCATCAATTTTCCCGGTGTGAATTGGCGTTCGGGCCGGAAGGGCTGGAAAAGCTGAAAGGGAGTGCTGTGGCCGTGCTGGGGGTAGGCGGGGTAGGCTCGTTTACCGCCGAAGCCCTGGCCCGTACCGGAGTAGGCAAACTGGTCCTGATCGACAAGGACGTCGTCGATATTACGAATATTAACAGGCAGATCCATGCCAACCTGGGGACGATCGGTCAGCAAAAGGTCGAGCTGATGAAACAGCGCATCGCCCTGATCAACCCGGAGTGTGAAGTGGTGACGATGCAGATGTTTTACAACGCTGAGACCGCATCAGAGCTGTTCGCCCACCGGCTGGATTACATTGCCGATGCGATGGATGTCGTCTCCGCCAAGATTCACCTGATTCTCGAAGCGAGGAGACGCGGGATCCCGATCATTTGCAGCATGGGAGCAGCCAACAAAATGGATCCAACCCGGTTTGAAGTGGCAGATATCTCCCGGACCAGCTACGATCCGATCGCCAAGGTGATCCGCCGCGAACTGCGCAAGGAACGCATCTACAAAGGGGTCAAGGTGGTCTACTCCAAGGAGATTCCGGTACCCATCCACGCCGATGTCCTACAGCAGGTCGTCGTCAATCCGGACTCGCCGATCCGCAAGGTGACCCAGCCTCCGGCAAGCAATGCCTTTGTGCCGTCTGTTGCCGGATTAATCATGGCCAGTGTGATCATTCGCGACCTCGTCGGCTGGCAGCCCGTAAAAGGGTAGCCGGATCGGAGCGCGGGGGGACAGCGTACAACAGAGCACAGGGGTATCAAGAATGAAATAGAAAAAGACGCGGGGTGCAGTTCATCAACTGAAGTGCACCTCGCGTTTTTCCTAAACGGTGAACCGTTTTACCTGTTCTGACAGCTTGTTGGCCATTTGCGTCAAGGACTCTGAGGCCGCGTTCATCTCCTCTGTCGAAGCGGTTTGCTGCTGCGATGCGGCGGCCGCCTCCTGGATGTCATTAGCGGCATCCCTGGACACCAGGCTAGGAGTATGAAAAAATGTCTATCCCGACAAGATGGAGGGCTTAGCGTAAAGCTTCGTTAAAATGTTAGGCAGGACAAAGTTGGCGGAATAGTTTGGATTATTTATCATATAGTTAGTGGTATATACCGCTAGCAAAATGACCAATCATCACAACGCGAATAGGAGAGAGTTATGATCGATCGTAACAAGAGAGGTTCTACGTCCGTTCCTTTTTACAAACAGTTGAAAGAGATTATTGTCGAAGAGATTGAAAGCGGCAAGCTGCAGCATGGAGACAAGCTTCCCTCAGAGCGGGATCTGGCCGAGCAGTTCAACATCAGCCGTATGACGGCGAGGCATGCCATCTCCATTCTGGAGCGGGAAGGAGTGGTGGAGCGCCGCGTGGGAGCAGGGACATTTATCGCCCGCAAGCGGATTGAGATGGATTTTATCACGTTCAACAGCTTTACGAAAACGATGCTGGAGCGGGGGATGGTGCCCAGTACGAGGGAGATCCAGATCCGTAGGGATAAGGCGAAATCGGGTCTTGCCAAAGTGCTCGCAATCGAGCCAGGAGAAGAGATCGTCATGATGAAGCGCCTTCGGCTTGCTGACGATATTCCTGTTGCGCTGGAGGAATCACTCATTCCCGTCAAATTCTGTCCCGGGATTGAAACGTATATTGGCTACGACGTCTCCCTCTATCAAGTGCTGGAAGATCAATACGGCATCAAGCTGGTCAGAGCGAATCAGTACATGCAGGTGGGGGTGTCAGATGAGGAAGAGAGTAAGCTCCTAAAGATCAAAAACGAAAGCCCTTGCATTCTGCTGGAGGCGGTGGCGTTCGATACGAACGGCCGGCCGATCGAATTCTCCAAGTCGATGACGCGCAGCGACATTGTCAAATTCTACATGGAGCTTAATTTACAAAAATGATGTGATTCGCAAGAGAGATATTTTTTTTCGATGAAGTGGTATATACCGATTGGACAGCGAATAACGTTGGAATTAAAAATATAACCTATATTTTTATGACCTTATATAACAATCGATGAACTTATAAAAAGGGATGGTTAACGTGAACGAACATATGGAGCAAGGCCCTTAGGCGATGAAGAATCGCCGCTGATGACGACCGTTGCAGCAGCGGGTACTGGCGCGTTTGCGGCCGAGTATGCAGAAAAGTGAGCGATATTGTGGGGGGGGGGAGGAGACATGTTGCACGTTTTTGGGGTCGGTGACAACGTCGTTGACATGTACGTCCATACGAAGATGATGTATCCCGGAGGAAATGCGCTCAACTTCAGCGTCTATGCCAGCCAACTGGGGGCGCGATCCTCCTACCTCGGCGTTTTTGGGAGCGACAGGGCGGCAGCCCACATCATTTCCGTGATGCGGGAGATGGGCATTGACGTATCGCGCTGCCGGCACCATCAAGGGGAGAACGGCTACGCGATGGTGGACGTAGTGGAGGGTGACCGGGTGTTCGTCGGGGGAAACAAGGGAGGAGTGCAGCGGCACTATCCCATCAGGCTGGACAGCGAGGATCTGGCCTGGCTGGCGGGGGCGGATCTGGTTCATTCCAGCTGCTACAGCGGGACGGAAGAGGAGATCGGCAAAATCGCGGCGCTTGGCGTTCCCGTCTCGTACGACTTTTCCGCCGACTGGAACGACGCCTATCTTCGGAAGCTCTGCCCGTACGTCACCTGCAGCTTCCTCTCCTGCAGCCACCTCTCCGACGAAGCGGTCAAAGAGGTGCTGGAAGCGGTGAACCGCTACGGCAGCCGGCTTTGCCTGGCGACGATGGGCACGCGGGGGGCGGTGTTTTACGACGGGACTTCGTTCTACCGTCAGGCCCCGCAGCTGGTGACAGCGACCGATACGCTGGGAGCGGGGGATTCGTTCTTCACCGCATTTATCCTGAACTACCTGGCCGGGCGAAAAGGGGGCGCCGCCGCTTCCGATTTCGGATTGATCACAGAGAGCCTGAAGAAAGGTGCTGCTTTCGCGGCAAAGACGTGTCTGGTTGACGGCGCGTTTGGCCACGGCGTTCCGTTTTAACACTTTTCAATGAATCAAGGAGGGTTGAATCGAGATGAAAACCGGCAAGGTAATAAGCATGCTGCTTCCTGTGCTGTTGGCGGTTTCGGCGGCGCTGACCGGCTGCTCCGGCCAAAGCGCGGCAGGGGATGGAAAGATCCAGTTGAAATTTTTGGAAAAGTGGCCGCAGCCAGAGTACGCTCCCTACTTTGAGCAGATTGTAAAGGACTTTGAAAGCTCTCATCCCAACATCAAGATTAATATGGAAGCGGTTGCAGACGAGCCGATGAAAGACAAACTGCGCGTCGTCATGGGCGGAGGTGACGTGCCCGATATCACCTTCTCCTGGTCAGGAGAATTCGCCCGCAAGTTCGTCCGTTCCGGGGCGGCACTTGACCTGACGAAGTACCTGGACGACGATCCGGAGTGGAAGAAAAGCTTTATCCCCGCCTCGCTGCAGCCGTTTGTTTCGGACGGCAAGAACTACGGGATTCCGCTGCGCTTTAACGGTAAGTTTTTTGTCTATAACAAGGATATGTTCGCCAAGTACAACCTGCAGAAGCCGAAAACCTGGCAAGAATTCCTGGCCGTCTGCGATAAGCTGAAAAGCGCCGGAGAGACACCAATCATCTTCGGCAACGAGCCGCCGTGGCCATCGATCCACTACCTGACAGGATTAAACCAGAAGCTAGTCGGCACCGAGGTTCGGCAAAAAGATTACGATCCGAAGTCGGGAGAATTCACTGATCCCGGTTATGTCAAAGCGCTGGAGTACCTGAAAGAGCTGCAGGTGAAGGGCTACTTCGGAGGCAACGTCAACTCTACATCGCACGACATGGCCAAGCAGATGTTTTTCGCTGGAAAAGGGGCCATCTTCTACCTCGAACTGGAAGAATTCCCCGACGTAGAGAAAAACATGGCGGGCAATTGGGACTTTTTCCCGATGCCGGACATCCCGGAAGGAAAAGGGAACCAGAAGTACATCACCGGGGCACCGGACGGGTTCATCGTCTCATCCAAGACACAGCATCCGAAAGAAGCGCTGGAGTTCCTGAAATTCCTAACCAGCAAGGAAAACGCGGAAAAGCTGGTCAAGACGCTGGGCTGGCCAAGTCCGATCACCGGAGCCGTGAACGAACAGACCGCGCTGAAACAGGTGGTGGAAGGGGTCGACATCATGAAAGAGTCGGAAGGCATGGCTGAATGGCTCGACACGGACGTCCACGCCAAGATCGCCGACACTTATCTGTCCAACCTCCAACTGCTGCTGAACGGGACGAAATCGCCGGAACAGATCATGAATGAGGTCCAGGAGGTCGCTCAGGATGTAAAAAAAGAAGTGTCGCAGTGATCGACAAGGGAGGGGTTCTTCCTGAGGAGGCCCTCCCTTTACCAGGGGGGATCGATATTGAAATTGTACCAGAATAGGCGCACCGCTCTCCTGTACGTGCTCCCGGCGACGGTGTTAATCCTGGTGTTTATCTTCCTGCCGATCGTGATGAACTTCGGTTACAGCCTGTTTCGTTGGAACGCCTTTTCCACGGAAAGGGTGTTCGTCGGAGTGGAGTACTACCGTCGGCTGTTCACCGACCCCGTCTTCTATGTCGCCTTAAAAAACAACGCACTCTACGCCGTCATTTCGATCGTGTTTCAGGTCGGGGGCGGGCTGATCGTCGCCGCTATCCTCGAGGAAAAGTTCATGCGCAGGCTGCAGCCCTTTTTCCGCACCGTCTTCTTCATCCCGTCGGTCATGTCGCTTGCGGTGGTAGGCTTGATGTGGCAATTGCTCTACAATCCGGACATCGGTTTGATCAACAGTGCGCTGAAGGCGGCAGGGCTGGGGGACCTGGCCCACGCCTGGCTGGGCGACAGCAAGACGGCCATCTTCGCAGTTATCGCCGTCTCCCAGTGGCAGTTTACCGGTTACATCGCCATGCTGTTTTTAATCGCGATGCACAAAATTCCGTCGGAGCTGTACGAAGCCGCGATGATCGACGGGGCCAGCCGGATTCAGACGTTTTTCCACGTCACCATCCCGCAAATCAAGGAGATGATTCTGGTGGCGGCGACGATTACGGTGATCGGGGCGTTCAAGGTGTTTGACGAGGTTTATGTGATGACATTTGGCGGTCCGGGCCGCTCGACGGAAGTGCTGGGCACCATGCTGTATCGCTCCGCTTTTCGTAACGACGAGATGGGCTACGCCTCGACGATCGCAACGGTGATCTTCGTCATCACGCTCATCCTGTCGCTGCTGCAGTTGAAGCTGTCCAGGACCGGGCAGGAGTAAGTCAACGAGGGGGAGATGAAATGGAGGGCCGAGCTTTTTGGAACAAGACGCTGCACGCCGTCATCCTGATTTGGTTTTTCGTATACGCAATCTGTGTGATTTACCCGATTTTCTGGCTGGCGATGAACGGGCTGAAGACAAATAGCCAGTTTTTCCTCGACACCTGGTCGCTCCCCACAGAGTGGCACTGGGAAAATTACAAGGCTGCCTGGGCGGCGGGAGTTGGGAAATACTTTTTAAACAGCGTGCTGGTTACCACTGTCTCTGTCGGCCTCGTGCTCCTAATCAGCTCGCTGGCCGCCTTTGCGCTAAGCCGGTTTGAATTTAAAGGACGGCAGATCCTGTTCATTCTGATCTTGAGCGGCTTGATGCTGGCTCCCCAGGTCAGCCTGATTTCTCTTTACAAAATGCTTCAACTGCTTGGCATCTACAATACGTACTGGGCGCTGATCATCCCGTATGTGGCGTTTCACGTCCCGTTTGCCGTTTTTCTGATCCGTTCGTACTTCCTCTCTCTTCCCCGGGAAGTAGAGGACTCCGCCTACATTGACGGCTGCAACAGCTGGGGGGTATTCTGGCACGTGATCCTGCCGATGAGTAGACCGATTATCGCTTCCACGGCGCTGCTCACCAGCATGTCGATCTGGAACGAATTCATGTTCGCCATGGTTTTCGTGGAAAACGCCGACTTGCGTACCATACCGGTCGGGCTGATGAACCTGCGAAGCCAGCTGAATACCAATTTCGGCGTGCAGCTGGCCGGACTGGCGATCTCCGCACTGCCGATGATCGTGGCGTTCATTCTGTTCCAGCGCCAGTTTGTCCGCGGATTGTCAGCGGGCAGCGTTAAGGGGTAAGTCACTGAAGGCGCATTAGCGGGTTTTCCCACGCGGTCCGGGGAGGCTGCCACAGGCAGGCTGGATTGGCAGGGCAATCTCGCTTTGGCGGGAGAGCCACCGAACCTGACGCCGTCTGAATCAGCACTGTTTCAGGGCAGCTTCCACCGAGTGAAATTCGCGGTTTTGTCCTTTAAACGGATGAGACCGGCGATTTTTCGGACCAGTGGTATATACCATAAAAACAACGGTTTGGGAGGGGAGAGGAGTTGTCTGTTTGCAGTATGCGGGCAAGCCCGGCGGAAGTGGTTATGTCGGGTTCGCAGCAAAGCTCTGCCAATCTGAAAAAGGGAAAGGGGAATGAACGATGAATCAGCAAGTGCAAAAGGCGTTGGAGGCGGTAAAGGAGAGGGAGGTAAAGCGGGTGTTTTTCGTCGCGTGCGGCGGGTCGTCCGCGCTGATGTACCCGAGCAAGTACCTGCTCGACCGGGAAGCGAAAACGATCACTTCCGATGTGTACAACGCCAATGAGTTCATACACCGAAATCCCGCCACCCTGGGGGAAACCTCGCTGGTGATCTTGTGCTCGCACTCCGGCAAGACGCCGGAAACCGTGGAAGCAGCCAAATTTGCCCGGGAGCGGGGGGCATTGGCCGTCTCCCTGACGTTTGAGGAGGGCTCGCCGCTGGCCCAGGCGTCCGACTTCGTGATCAAGTACGCCAAAGCCAGCTACTCTGATGAAGTGGTGGCGAAGGACAGCGATTACTACATCATGTACCAGCTGGTGGCCGGCCTGCTCCACCAAAAAGAGGGATACGAAAAATATCAGCCGATGATGGTCAGCCTAGAGAATCTGCAGGCCGTTTACGAACGGGCCAAACAGCAGTTTACGGAGCGGGCGAAAGCGTTTGGCGAGCAGTACAAGGACGCGAAGATCATCTACACGATGGCCAGCGGGTCCAACTACAGCGCTGCCTACATCTTCGCCGTCTGCATCCTGATGGAGATGCAGTGGATCCACTCCCATCCTATTCACGCCGGGGAGTACTTCCACGGGCCATTTGAGGTTCTCGACAAAGACGTGCCCTTCATCCTGCTGCTTGGTCTGGATGAGACGCGGCCGCTGGAAGAGCGGGCGCTAAACTTCTCCCGCCAATACGGAGAACAGTTGATCGTGATCGACGCGAAGGAGGTGGACCTGACCGGCATTGACGATGCAGTCAAAGGGTATATCGCTCCACTCGTGCTCAACAAGGTGCTAGGAGTCTACGCGACCGCCCTGGCCGAGGCTCGTAACCACCCCCTGAATACGAGACGGTATATGGGCATAGTGGCCTATTAAGGCTAGGCGGAGAAGAAGCATGACGAGGCTGCGCAGATCGCAAATCACCGGGATGAACTTTCACTACATCCGCTACCCGTTTGCCCATTTTCTTGAGGCGATGGTGCGGTATGGGATCGACAGGATTGAACTATGGGGGGCATCTCCACACTTTTACGTGGAAGAGGCTTCTCCAGCGGATATCAAGCGGATCAGACGCGAAATCGAGAGCCGCGGACTGAAGCTGGTCTGCTTTACGCCGGAGCAGTGCGTCTACCCGATCAACATCGCCGCTGAGGAAGGGGCGATACGGGAGCGGAGCGTCGCGTATTTTATCAAATCGCTGGAAGCGGCGGCGGAGCTGGGAGCTCCCCTATTGCTGGTCACCTCGGGGTGGGGCTACTTCTCCGCACCAGTCGGGGAAGCTTGGAAACGGTCGAGGGAATCGCTGGAGCGGCTGACACAGCACGCGGAGCAGCTCGGCGTCACGCTGGTGTTGGAGCCGCTGCGGCCAGAAGAGTCCAACCTAGTCACCAATTTGCCGACATTGGCCCGGATGCTTGCTGAAGTCCGCTCGCCCTGCTTGAAGGGGATGGTCGATACGGTTCCGCTGGCAATCGCTGGAGAAGAGCTGCAAGCGTACTTTGACCGGCTGAAGTCCGACCTAGTGCACATCCATTTTATCGACGGCAGGCCAGGGGGACATCTGGCCTGGGGTGACGGCCATCTGCCGTTGGAGAACTACCTTGAGACGTTGGAGAAAAACGGGTACACCGATTCTTTAACTCTGGAGTTTACATCAGACCGCTATGTGACGGCGCCGGATCAAGCAATTGAACAGACGCTTCGTACATTGCAGCCTTATTTTCACTGATGGGGCAGGGGTGCCAAGAATGAAATAGAAAAAGACGCAGGGTGCAGTTCATCAACTGCACCCCGCGTTTTTCCTAAATGGTGAACCTTTTTACCTGTTCTGACAGCTTGTTGGCCATTTGCGCCAAGGACTCGGAGGCTGCGTTCATCTCCTCTGTCGAAGCGGTTTGCTGCTGCGATGCGGCGGCCACCTCCTGGATGTCGTCTGCGGCAATCGTCGCCAAACGGGCGATTTCGTCTGCATCGCCGACGATGCGTCCGGTATCCTGACGGATCGTTTGAGCCGCCTGGTTCATTTGCTCAATCTGCCGGTTTACATCTTCGACCGCCTTCAGGATCTGCTGGAAAGCTTGTCCGGCGGCTCCTGCGCCCTCTCTGCCTACCTGAACGGCCCGGGTAGTCTCGCCCATCGAACTGACAGCGTCTTGAATCTCCGTATTGATCGAATAGACCAATTGGGAGATTTCCTCGGCAGATTGCCGGGACTGCTCTGCCAGCTTCCGCACTTCTGTTGCCACGACGGCAAAGCTTTTCCCTTGCTCGCCGGCACGAGCCGCTTCAATTGCTGCGTTCAGCGCCAGCAGATTTGTCTTCTCACTGATATCCTGGATAATGGAAATAATTCCTATAATCGCTTCTGACTGCTCGCCCAACAGGCGAACTGCTTCTTCTGTCGTCTGCACCTTGGTACTGATCTCGTCCATCTCACGGGCCAGTCGAGACAATGTTTGCTCACCCTCATGCGCGTATTGTGTCGCGACGGCAGAATCTTGGTTGACCCGGTCGGCAAAGGAAGCAATCTGTTCAATATCCCGCCCCATTCTGTGCAAAGTGGCGGTCGTCGTCTGCACGGTTTCTTTTTGGCGCTCCGACCCCGCCGCAATCTCTGCCGCCGCGATGGAGATTTGCTCGGAGGCCCGGGCGCTCTCGCCGGCACTTGCGGTCAGTTCTTCCGAAGCACCGGCTACTTGCTCCGACACATCCTGAACTTCTGCCATCATCTTGCGAAATACCGTCAGCATTTCGTTAAACATCCGCGACAGCTGCCCCAGCTCATCCCCCGACGTGACAGGCACCTGCTGTGTCAGGTCGCCCCTTTCCGCTTTTTGCATCGCCCCGACCAGATTTTTTATCGGCCGGATCAGGCGGCTGACGATCACGGCCCCGGCGAGCAGCGCAACAGCGCCGGCGACGACGGTAATGCCGAGAATAATGGTTTTGCTTTTTTCAAACGGTTTGAACAAATCGTCCTGGTAGCTGCCGATGACCAGCATCCAGCCGTTCGGCAGCATTTCGAAGGCGGACAACTTCGTTTCGCCTTCCCAGTCGTATTCCACCCACCCTTGCTTGTCTGCAAACATTTTTTTGGCAAAGTCGTAACCGCTTAGATCTTTTCCTCTCGTATCGTCGGAAGGGTGGATGAATGCCACGCCGTTCCCGTCCATCAGATAAGCGTAACCGGTCATGCCGTTTGGCTGGTAGTAGGCATCCCCCACCTCATAGACGATCTTGGTAATTTCTTTCAGTTCTTCCGGGCCGGGTGACTTCGTCTGGGTGTAGGGAGCCAGCTCCTTCGCTTTCAGTTTCGTTATGTACCTGAGATCTTCAATGGTTACGTTGTAAATCCCTTGCTTGGCGTTCTCATACTGAAAATAACCCGCCGTCAAAATGGGCACCAATGTGATGAAAACCAGCGTCAGCAGCATTTTGTAGCGGATGGAAGTTCTCTGCAACATTCTCTACTCCTCCAATAAGCAACCGAAGTCTGATGGTAATTTGGTGCTATTTTACCATTGCTAGGGTGAGAACGAGCAGAAAAGTCATCCGGAAATATGGTAAAATTGTGTCTAATTACCCGAAAAAGGCAAGGCCATTCGACCTGGCTTGCCTCTGCTTTGGTCATGCTTCATACAAGATATGTCCTGTCTGCGATACGTCGTAACCGCCAACCGCGGCCAACTCGCCCTGGAAGGATGCGGACCGCAAAATATCGCTGACCAGCCTGATGACCTCGTCATTCTGAGGCGTTCTCAGCATGACGAGGTCGTACCGCTCTTTCATCAGCGGGACGAATTCGACGCCGACGAGATATGCCGCCTTTTCGATCCCGATGCCCACATCTGCCTCGCCGGTGGCGACGGCGCCAGCCACCCCGAGATGGTTGGCCTCTTCGTGCCCATAACCGGCGATGGCCTGCGATGAAATGCCGTGGAGCCGCAGCTGCTCCTCCAACAGGACCCGCGTCCCGGAGCCCTTTTCCCGGTTGACCATCTTGATTCCCGTCTTCTGCAGATCAGACCAGGTCCGGATTTGCTTGGGGTTGCCCGGCTGCACGTAAAAACCGGCCCGGCGCGACAAGAGGTTCATCACGACGTAGCGATGCCCGATCAGCAGTCTGCGGATGTACGGTATGTTGTACTCTCCGGTATCGCCGTCGAACAGGTGGGTGCTGACCACATCGGCGTCCCCCTGATACATGGCAATCAGGCTGTTCAGGCTCCCGACGTAGGAGCGGAGCGGCCGATAGGATTTCGTCTGCCCTTCGATATGGTTGGCCAACATGTCCAGGCTGACATCCTGTCCGCTGATGATGATTTGCCTGGAGGCAGTACTTTTCAGGGAGGGAGCGGGCATGTGGACGACTGGCGCCCCTTTTGCTCTGGACTTGTACGCTTCGAGATCGACAGCATCTACCCGCATCTGCCGTCCGACCCGGTAGGCGGGCAGTTCGCCCTTCTTGATCAGATCGTAAACTGTCAGTTTGGAGATGCGCAGGATTTTGGCGATCTCTTCGGTTGTATAGGAAATGTCGTTCAATTATGTCCACCTCGAATCATTACCGGTTCCGGCGAGTAGAGCGCAGCGTCCGGCTGTACTCTCTATTATATCGCGCGGGGCGCCCCGGGAGAGAGGCCTTTTTTCGATCTTCCCGTCACCCCGATTTCCTTCGCGGATGGTTGAACACCGTTGCCGTTTTCCATTCGTATAGTACTATATATCACCGTAAAAATCTGTATGATGGAGGATCGGGCATGGCGAGAAGAAAAAGGGACAACAAAGAACAAGCAGCTGTTGAGATGACGCCTGAATTTGGAAATTGGCTGAAAGACAAAGGGGTAAAAGCCCGGACGCTGCGAAAGAGTCCTGCCAAGCTGCAGGAGTATTATCAAGAATGGCAGAAGGAGAGCAGACCAAAGAAAAGGTCGCTGCTGTCATTTCCGAAATTGCCTAAAATTAATTTGAGCTCCGTAAGTGAACGCGTCAGTCAAATCCACGATATTTTAAGCACCATTTCAAGTTTGAAAGATGCCTTTAGAAATTCATCCAAATGGTCATAGGTTATGGAGCCAGGGACTATCGTTCTTGGCTTGTTTTTTCGTTCGACGAATGGTGAGACCGCAAATGGTTGACAAGGGTATTCATCGTATCGTGTCAGAGGGGCTTACCGTACGAATCGATCAGAAAATTACGGATCAAGGCATTGCGATTTACTTCCAGGTTGTATGTTGAGGATTCATGTATTTTTGGTGAATTCCTGCATTTTTATGTGGAGAGCAAGAGGAAGTATCTACGGATTGCATAGGCAAGAAGTAGTAGATGGGCTGTTCCGCCCCCGATGTCTAAAAAGACATAGGTTGCTTACGAAGACAACTTCACAGATACCCCGTACTTGGATATGGAGTAGATCGGGCAAACCCCTATCTACAAAAGGTACATGAAGTTGCTCATGGTAAGAAGCCCCGACTTCAACTCGCGTTAGCGAGTAAGTTGGGGAGGTTCACAAGTCTGTATAATAGAGAAATCACATCAACTGAAACGGGAGGCTGTTATGGAGATAAGAGCACTTGGACCCGAGGATGCGAATTTGTATCGGAGCATCAGATTGGAAGCCCTGCAGCATCACCCTGAAGCATTTGGTTCCAGTTATGAGGAGGAAAAGGAATTNAAGTCTGTATAATAGAGAAATCACATCAACTGAAACGGGAGGCTGTTATGGAGATAAGAGCACTTGGACCCGAGGATGCGAATTTGTATCGGAGCATCAGATTGGAAGCCCTGCAGCATCACCCTGAAGCATTTGGTTCCAGTTATGAGGAGGAAAAGGAATTTTCTGTTGAAAAGTTTGCAGGCAGGTTGCAGGAAGAGCATTCCTTTACTTTCGGTGCCTTTGAGAATGGACGGCTTTTTGGTGTCGTTACACTCGTCTTGGAACAGAAAAACAAAAGGAAGCATCGGGCCAATATTTTCGCCATGTACGTTTCTCCCGAAAAACGAAATCTTGGCATCGCCAAGACATTAATGATCGAAGCCATAAGGAAGGCCAAAAATACAACAGACGTCGAACAGCTTCATCTCTCAGTCGTTACAGACAATCAACCTGCTAAGAAGCTGTACCGTTCCTTGGGTTTTGAAACGTATGGAATCGAGAAGAGAGCGTTAAAAATCGATCAGAACTACTTCGATGAGGAGCTCATGGTGCTGTATGTTTAGGTTTTTTCTTCCCCGCATACAAAAAGGGCTTCCCCATCTTGGAGAAGCCCTCGTGAGACCGGTACAGCAGTACAGCAAGAAGCGCCTAAAGAATGGCTATCGGAGCTTGAAATCTTTCTTGTGCTCTCCATTATATGATTCACTACAGAATCGGAACGCAACTTGGAGAATTGGTTCCATATGAGTGTGATACCAGTCTGATTGTCCGGACAGACGGGAAAGAAAACGGACAGCAAGTAGAAAAATCCCACCTATGATGTACCGGGTCAAGTGGCTTCAACTTGTTGAACTTCATTGAATCCGACCGTGTCGATCACCTTGGGAACGAAGTGTATACAGGTGTCGCGGTAAATGACAATCCCGAGGGACTCATCGCGTTTCTCACAAGCGGGGCCAAGCTGTCGCAGCCGATCTATCTGAATGGACGTCAGCCGAATTGGCGAGGTGAAGGGTAGTTGGAAGGGGAAAATCCTGATTGATCAAAGCAAAGCTACCGAGGCTACCAAAATAGCGCGGTAAACGCTCTTCGGGCGCATTATCTATGCCTCTCATTTCATTATAAAACTAATGCTGTTCTGCTGCTGGCAGATTGAGAATAATTTCCTTTAGAAATTTGTCATTATTGGTAAAATCCTCTGGATCATTAATCAAATGTTTCTTTTGTTGAGACGATAGATGATAAATGTATGTAGCTACTGTTTCTTTTGTTTGATCAAGTGATACATTTTCGACAGATGTAGCTGTACTCTCTCCGTTTTCGGAAGCAGCGATTGTGAGTTGAGGAATATTCGGTATAGTCAACTATTTTTTTCCATTATTTCATAGATTGCAGGTGAGGGGAGATAGATAGTTGCTACAAAAGGTTTGACATTGACCAATATATGTTTAATTATAATTAGATATATCTAATTATAATTAAACATAAGTGAGGAACATGGGAGGGATCTTTTCGTGCTAAAAAAATGGGCGATTCTACTAACTGCCTTGTTCATTCTGGCAGTTCCTGTCGGCTGTTCCAGCGGTGGGCAAGAGCCTGCGGGCGGGCAGCCAAATCAGCCGGCGGCAACCAGCGCCGGCACGGACCAAACGGATCAATCGAAAACAGAAACACCTGCCAAAGATGTGGAACTGATGGTCTCGGCTGCGGCCAGTTTGACGGATGCCCTGCAGGAGCTGAAGAGTGGATTTGAGAGCGAGCATCCCGGTGTTACGCTTACATATGTGTTCGGCAGCTCAGGCAAGCTGGGGCAGCAGATTGAAAACGGAGCGCCGGTTGACGTCTTTTTATCAGCCAGCGGGAAGGATATGGACAAGCTTCAGGAGAAGAATTTGATCAAACAGGATACTCGCGTCGATTTTGCCAAAAACCAATTGGTGCTTGTGGCCAATCAGTCCAGTTCTCTACAGCTCGACTCTTTTGAGAGAATCACTCCGGACAAGGTCCAACACTTTGCGATTGGGGAACCGGAAAGCGTCCCGGCGGGCAGGTATACGAAAGAAGTGTTGGAACATCTGAAACTTTGGGATTCGCTGCAAAGCAAGCTGGTGTTTGCCAATGATGTGCGCCAGGTGCTGACTTACGTCGAGTCCGGCAACGCGGATCTGGGCGCTGTCTACGCGAGTGACGCGGCCATCGCCAAACAGGTAAAGGTACTGGCGACCGCCGATCCCAGCTGGCATAAGCCGATTGTCTATCCGGGAGCCGTGGTCGCCAGTGCGGCCCATCCTGCCGAGGCGAAGGCGTTTTTGGACTATTTGCAGGGAGACAAGGGCAAAGAGACATTGGAAAAATATGGATTAACCCGATAAGGGTGCTGTTTGCAGGGGGTGGATACTATGCCAGACGCAAATTGGACTCCGCTATTATTGTCCCTTAAGGTAGCCGGCATTTCCACCTCTGTCGTCTTTCTTGCGGGGGTGCTGATTGCCAGGCTGCTTTCGCGAAAGAACTTCTTCGGCAAAAGCTTTCTGGATTCGCTGCTGCTGCTTCCGCTGGTGCTGCCTCCGACTGTCGTCGGTTTTGGCCTCTTGATCACGTTCGGGAAAAACGGATTCATCGGCAAATGGCTGATGGAGTGGTTTGACGTCCAGGTTGTCTTTTCCCTTACCGGTGCTGTCATCGCCTCGATCGTCGTCTCCTTTCCGCTCATGTACCAAAGCGCGGTCGCGGCCTTCTGCGGAATCGACAGCAGGTTGGAAAACGCCGCCCGAACGATGGGATCCTCGGAGTGGAGGGTGTTCTGGACGGTCTCGTTCCCGTTGGCCTGGACCGGCCTGCTCTCCGGACTCGTCCTTTCGTTCGCCCGCGCGCTGGGTGAGTTTGGGGCGACCTTGATGTTGGCCGGGTACATCCCGGGGAAGACGGACACGCTTCCGGTAGCGATCTACTTTGCTGTCGAGGCGGGACAGATGGACAAAGCATGGTTTTGGGTCGTCATCATCGTCGCGCTTGGACTCAGCACCACGATGTGGCTGAACTGGTGGAGCAAGCGAAACATCAATCGCTATGCGAATCAAAAATAGGCGGGGTGACGGGCATGTTTTCCATTCATATGAAAAAACAACTGGCTCACTTTCCCCTCGAGATCTCCTTTGAGGCAGACCGTGAGATCGTCGTCTTGTTCGGGCCGTCCGGTTCCGGCAAGACGACTGTGTTGAATTGCATCGCGGGACTTAGCCACCCCGATGCCGGCAGCATCACGCTGAACGGCGTCTGTTTCTTTGATGGAAAGTCGCGGCCGGTGGCGCCGCGCCGGCGCAACATCGGCTATCTGTTTCAAGATTATGCCTTGTTTCCTCATATGACGGTGGAAAAAAACATTCGCTACGGGATGAAGGGCGGCTCCTCGGCCCATGTCGATCAATTGGTGGAAGTGCTGGGCATCGGGCATCTGCTTGGCAAATACCCCCAGCAGATATCCGGCGGGGAGAAGCAGCGGGTGGCGCTGGCTCGCGCCTTGGCGACGGAGCCGCAGATGCTGCTCTTGGATGAGCCGCTGTCGGCGCTCGACCGAAAGACGCGCCTGCAATGCCAGGAGGAATTGCTGCGGCTGCACCGGGATTGGAACATACCGTACGTGATCGTCACGCACGATCTGGAAGAGGCCAAGAAGCTGGGCGACGCCATCTACTTTATCGAACGCGGGCAGATCGTCGACACATTCATCAAAAGGCCGGTGAGCGCCAACATATGAGCTTAGGAATGGACGAGGTTAACCCTGAAGCGGGTTAGCCTTTTTTTATGTACAAATGGCGAAAAACAGGCCTTTGCCGCAGGTTTTCTTCCGCTCATTTTCATAAGTTATTGTACATTTTGACTTCAGAAGAAGGGATGCTTCTATGAAAAAAACCGCGAAGTTCAGGCAGTTGATTCAGTCGAAAAACCTGGAGTTCTTAATGGAAGCACATAATGGACTGGCCGCGAAAATCGTCGAAGAAGTCGGCTTTAAAGGGATTTGGGCCAGCGGATTAACGATTTCGGCAAGTCTGGGAGTGCGGGACAACAACGAGGCTTCCTGGACCCAGGTACTGGATGTTCTGGAATTTATGAGCGACGCCTCAAGCCTGCCGATCTTATTGGACGGGGATACCGGATACGGAAACTTCAACAACGCAAGGCGATTGGTGAAAAAACTGGAGCAGCGAAATATTGCCGGGGTGTGCATCGAAGATAAGCTGTTTCCCAAGACCAACTCATTTATTAATGGCCGGGCCCAGCCGCTCGCCGAGATCGACGAGTTTTGCGGCAAGATCAAAGCGATGAAAGACGCGCAGTGTGACGATGATTTTGCGGTCATCGCGAGGGTGGAAGCCTTTATTGCCGGCTGGGATCTGGCGGAAGCGCTGCGGCGGGCAGAGGCGTATCGGCAAGCCGGTGCAGATGCTGTCCTGATCCACAGCAAGCGGGCAGATGCGGCGGAGATTGAAGCGTTTATGGCGGAATGGGGCGGCAGACATCCGGTCGTAATCGTCCCGACCAAATACTACGCCACTCCCAGCCGGCGTTTTGCGGAGCTGGGGATCAGTCTGGTCATCTGGGCGAACCACAATCTGCGGGCATCCATTCAGGCGATGCAAACCATTTCCCGCCAAATTTTTCTCCAGGAGAGCATCGAAGCGGCGGAGGGCAGCGTGGCCCCCTTGGATGAGGTATTCCGGCTGCAGCAGGCGGACGAACTACAAGCCGCCGAAAAGAAGTATCTCCCTTTCAAAAAAACAATTCAGGGGGATTGATTCATGCTGGAGACAAACGAATTCGGAGCAGAACTGCAGAAATGGGGGTTTGCCTTTTTCAGCGGCGTCCCGTGCTCCCTGTTGAAAAATCTGATCAATTACGCGATCAATGAATGCGAATACGTTGCCGCGGCCAACGAGGGAGATGCCGTGGCGATCGCGGCGGGCGCCTATTTGGGCGGAAAAAAACCGGTTGTCCTGATGCAGAATTCGGGCTTGACGAACGCCGTGTCTCCCCTGGTCTCGCTCAACTACCCGTTTCAGATTCCGGTGCTGGGATTTGTCAGCCTGCGGGGGGAACCTGGAGTGCCTGATGAACCGCAGCACGAACTGATGGGGCAGATTACGACACAACTGCTGGACTTGATGCAGGTAAAATGGCAGTACCTGTCGGCCGACATGGAGGAAGCCAAGCGGCAGCTGCGGCAGGCAAACCAGTGCATCAACGGCAACCAGCCTTTTTTCTTCGTCGTCAGGAAAGGAGTCTTTTCCGCAGAGCCCCTGCAAAGACAAGCGACCCCAGCCCGATCCAATCACAGCAAAACATTCAAAAATAGGGAGGATCAGCTGCCCACCCGCCGCGAAGCCCTTGCCGTCATCCATGCATTAAAAGGAAGCCGCACCGTACTGCTCGCCACGACTGGAAAAACCGGCCGGGAATTGTACGAGATCGAAGACGCCGACAATCATCTGTACATGGTCGGCTCGATGGGCTGTATCAGTTCGCTAGGGCTGGGATTGGCCCTGACCCGGAGGGATTTGGATATCGTCGTCATCGATGGAGACGGCTCGCTGCTCATGCGTATGGGAAGTCTGGCGACAAACGGCTATTACGGCCCGCCCAACATGCTGCATATCCTGCTCGACAACAATGCCCACGATTCGACCGGCGGCCAGAGAACGGTGTCAAACCAGACTGACTTTGCGGCGATTGCCGCTGCGTGCAGCTACGAAACATCGGCTTATGTCCACAGCTTGAAAGAACTGGAGGACGCGATCAAGGAATGGAAGCAGTCGCGCGGATTGACCTTTCTCCACTTGCGGATTGCAGCAGGCTCGAGCGGGCAGCTCAGCCGTCCCAAGACAAAACCTGCCGAAGTAAAAGAGCGCTTGCAGCGCTTTGTTCAAACATCATCCTGACTTGCGGAAGGGGAGTCCTTATGCAGGGGGTAAAGCGAAACATTTTACTAAATCCAGGTCCTGCGACAACGACCGACACGGTGAAATACGCACAGGTCGTGCCAGATATATGTCCCCGAGAAAGCGAATTTGGCGATTTGATGGAATACGTATCGGAGGAGCTTACCCGGCTGGTGGCCGACCCCGCGGAGTACACGACCGTCTTGTTCGGCGGCTCAGGTACGGCAGCGGTTGAAGCGATGCTCACCTCTGTCGTGGATGAGGATGCGGTATTAATCGTGAACAACGGGGCCTACGGCAAGCGGATGTGTGAGATTGCCGAAGTGTACGGGCTGCCTTTTCTGGAATGCAAGAGCCCTGCTGACGATGCGATTGACTTGGCCGCGCTGGAAAACATGATCAAAACCGCTCCTCGAAAAATAGCCCGGCTCGCTGTGGTTCACCATGAGACGACAACCGGCCTGTTGAACGACATTGCTTCAATTGGCGAGATCTGCCGCAAGTACCAGATTGACATGCTCGTCGACGCGATGAGCTCGTACGCAGCCGTCCCGATCGACATGAAGCAGACGAATGTCAGTTTTCTCACAGCAAGCTCCAATAAAAACCTGCAGGGGATGGCAGGCATCTCGTTTGTCATCGCCCGGCGGAGCAAATTGGAGGCGATGCGGGAGAGGAAACCGAGAAACTACTACCTCAACTTATACGCGCAATACAAGTTCTTCCAGGCAACCCGGCAGATGCGCTTCACCCCGCCTGTACAAACCTTGTACGCGCTCAAGCAGGCGATTGAGGAATTAAAGCTGGAGGGGGTGAGCGGACGGTACGAAAGGTACAGCAAATCGTGGGAAACTCTGATGGACGGGCTTGCCCGGCTGGGGCTTGCCACGATCGTGCCCAAGCAGCATCACTCCAAAATCCTGACTTCTGTCCTCGAACCGGATTGCGAGGGATATGATTTCGACGATCTGCACGACTATTTGTACAGCCGCGGGTTTACAATCTACCCCGGGAAAATCGAGGCAACGAAAACCTTTCGAATTGCGAACATCGGCGATATTACCTACAAGGATATAGAAGTGTTTTTGCAGTTATTGGAAGAATGCCTCAGACAGATCGGTCATGCCTGCAGGAAGGGGGACGGCCAGTGAGCAAGGAGCCCTTCTTGCCCGAGACGCGCAAACTGTCGCAGCACACTTTCCGCGAGTTTATCCCATTTCCGCAAGCTGGGGGACCAAGACATGTACGACCGCATCAAGGCGTACAAAGAGGATAAAATGCCGAAACTCGGCAACAAGCAATTTTGTTAAGGATTGATTCAGAATGAATAAATGGGAAAAATATACATTTCTTCACGGGGAGACTCAAATCCGTTCCATGCTGCCAGAGACGCGGTTGATGACGGCGGATCACGTGCAGGGGATGCTTCAAAAGCACGGTTCCATCATCTTGAAGCCGATCGATGGAAGCGGCGGGAGAGGAGTCATTCTCGTATCTTCCGCCGAAAATGGCCGCTCTCTGATCCAGATTAAATTGACCAAACAGACGGCAGCTAACCGCGATCTGTTTTCTGTTCTCACGAACGAAATCCTGGGGGACTTTCTTCCCTATTTGAACGGTATGGACATCAATCAGCTGCTTGCGTCAAGTTATATAATTCAACAGCGGATACCCCTCGTTGAAGCAGATCATCGCCCCTTTGACATTAGGGTCATGGTACAGCGAAAAAGCGATTCTCCGTGGACAGTGACAGGCAAGCTGGCGAAGTTGGCTGACAGCGGTTATGCCATTACGAACGTGAATCTGGGCGCTTCGATCCTCCCCGTGGAAACGGTACTGGCGCGTTCGCTCTTGCGCGAGCATTCACAAAAAAAATTGCTGTCCCAATTGGATCAAGCCGCACTGCTGGTCGCCCGGCGGTTTCAACAAAAGCTGCCGGTCATTCGCGAAATCGGCTTAGACATGTGTTTCGATCCCCAGGGGAATCCGTGGATCATCGAAGCTAATTTCAAACCCCATGATTACCTGTTTCTAGCCTTGGAGGATAAAACGATGTACCAGGCTATCCAGGAATACAGACAAAAGGAGGGAGAAAATTGAATATTGATCAGATCATTAACCGCATCAAAAGCGTTCCAAAAGAAAAATGGAACGACGAAGAAACCTTGAAATCACTGTTTCGACAGACTGCCAATGAAGCGGGAAAATCGCTTACCGAGGATGAGATTGACCAGCTGTTCCAACAGTTCAAAAGCTTGCTGGAAGGGGGATCACAAGAAGCGCTGCTTTCGCTTTTGCTGCGACACGGGATAAGCAAGAGCCAGCTCGATGAAATGGGGGAAAAGTTCCAATCGTAACCGCTGTCGGGCCCCGATTGCTGCCTGGTTGAACTTTTTGTTCCCGAATGCTCTGTGTCCGTTGACAAATCACGTTGTTCGATTATAGTTGGTAGTATACTAACCACGTAAAAGGACCTGACTATGGAGAACATTTACAAGGAATTGCAAAAACTGGGGTTTTCCCAATACGAGTGCAAGGCCTATGTCGGCTTGCTGAAGCATTCTCCTGTCACCGGCTATGAGATCAGCAAGCGCACCGGGGTGCCCAGGTCGATGATCTACGAAGTGCTGGGAAAGCTGCTGGACAAAGGGGCCGTCTATACGGTTCCGTCCGAACCCGTTAAGTATTCGCCGGTCCCTGCCGCCGAGTTGATTGACCGATTGCGGAAAAGCTTTGCGCAATCGTTCGACTTTTTGGAAAAGAGCCTGGCCGCATTGGAAGGGGAGCGCGAGACGGATGTGATCTGGCACATTCGCAGTGATGAGCAGGTGCTGGCTGAAATGTTGGAGCTGGTCGGCAGCACCCGGGAGGAGCTTTGGCTGTCCGTATGGGAACAGCAGGTTCCGTCCATCCAGGCGGCGGTCGAAAGGCGCATCCGGGATGGCATCCATGTGTTTTCCATACTGTTTGGCGCTCCCGAAACCCAGCTTGGTTATACCTGCCATCACAACTACATGACGCCGGATGTCGTAAGGGACCGGATGGGAGGCTGCTTGACGATTGCCGCGCGTGACGGGGAAGAAGTGCTGATCGCCAATTTCTCGCAAAAGACCACGGCCTGGGCGGTGAAGACGAAGGATCCCGCCCTGGTCTTGGTGGCGACGGAGTACATTAGGCATGACATCATGATTTCGGAAGTCACCCGCAGGCTCGGCCCGGAAAAACTGGATGCCCTGTGGAGAAATCAACGCGATTTGTACCATGTTGTTACGGGGAAACGGTTGAAATAGCCAACACCGTTTTTTCTTTCCGCTTTTTTGTAGTCGTTAGCTTCATAACATCTATCTTAATCAAGTTTTTGAGCACAGGAGGGATAAAATTGTCTGCGAAGGAACTGTACCTGCAAGACAGTTATTTGCGTACCTGTACGGCTAACGTGATCGGTGTGGACAAGGAGAAAGTGATCCTGGATCAAACGGTCTTCTATCCGACCGGCGGCGGCCAGGAACACGATACCGGACACCTCGTCCAGGACGGACGGGCTTTTGAAGTGTACCAGGTGAAAAAGGAACAGGGGCAAATCGTCCATTACGTGAAGAATGCAGAGGAACTGAAGCAGGGGGAGGCGACTGCTGAAATCAACTGGGACAGACGGCACGGACTCATGCGACACCACTCTTTGCTGCACGTCCTGGGAGCGGTCGTCTACGAGAAATACGGAGCGCTTTGCACGGGGAACAAAATCTACCCGGACCGCGCGAGAATCGATTTCAACAACCTGCATGATCTAAGCGAAGCACAGCTGCAAGAGATCGTCGAAGAGACAAACCGAATCATCCGGGAGGATCATCCGATTACATACCGCACCGTGCCGCGCGAGGAAGCGGAATCGATCTCAGGCATGATCAAAACCGTGACAAGCCTGCTGCCGCCATCGGTTACAAATGTCCGCCTGGTCGCGATCGGATCGGTTGATGAACAGGCGTGCGGAGGCACCCACGTGGCGAGGACGGGCGAAATCGGGGAGATGGCCCTGGAGAAGGTGACGAGCAAAGGCAAAGAAAACAAGCGCCTGGAAGTGTACCTCGTGCCTCATGCATAAGCTGCTCGCCTTGACGAGAGAATACCGGGGATTTTGAGGGGTGGGAGGATGGAATGGAGAGAGAGAATATCAGTATCAAGCTGCCGGCCGCAGCTGGCGGAGAAGACAGCTTTCTTCAGGGGGTAAAGGATTGTCTGCCCACTGTATTTGGTTACCTGAGCATCGGTTTTGCCGCAGGGGTCGTGGAGAAAACGGCAGGCTTAAGCGTGGCGGAGATCGTGCTGCTGTCGCTATTGCTCTATGCCGGATCAGCCCAGTTTATCGCCGCCGGGATGCTGGTGGCAAACGCTCCGGTGCTGTCGATCATCGTTACCATTTTTATCGTCAATCTCAGGTACCTGCTGCTGAGTGC
The DNA here is from genome assembly GCF_046036945.1 of Brevibacillus sp. B_LB10_24. Taxonomy (NCBI): domain Bacteria; kingdom Bacillati; phylum Bacillota; class Bacilli; order Caryophanales; family Paenibacillaceae; genus Brevibacillus; species Brevibacillus sp. B_LB10_24. The sequence goes on from NZ_JBJQOQ010000008.1 coordinate 127,360, forward strand.
CGCCTTGGCCCCGCATTTTCGGCATTCGTCGGCATGGAAAAACGCCATCACCGGTTTTTTGCTGACAGATGAGACCTTTGGGGTGGCGGCCAACTATCTCGCGAACAAGCAGTCGGCCCATGAGCGATGGATGTTGGGGCTCAACCTGACTGCCTACCTGAATTGGCTGGTGGCCAACATCGCCGGCGCTTTTTTCGGCCAGTGGATTTTGCATCCGGAGGTATTTGGTTTGGATTTTGCCCTGCCGGGGATGTTCATCGGATTGCTGGTGCTGCAGCTGGCCGGCCGCTCCAAGCTTCGCGTTGATCTGATCGTGGCGGCAAGCGCCGTCTGTGTCACGATCGCCGCCAGTTTTGTGCTGTCGGGCGGACTGGATGTCATATTGGGGACCGTATTGGCGGCAACGGTAGGGATGGTGATCGAAAAATGGAAGTGAGATGGGAGATCCTGTTGATCATCCTGGGCGGGGCTCTCGTCACCGTCATCCCCCGCGTCTTTCCGCTGATCGTCTTGAGCAAGGTGAAACTGCCCGATTGGGGCATGCGCTGGCTCAGCCACATTCCTGTCGCCATCATGGCCGCGCTGCTGGCGCAAGGGCTGCTGCTCCCGACCGAGGAATTCACGTACCTGTCCAACAACCTGCGGCTGGTCGCGGCGCTGCCGGCGTTTTTGACGGCCATCTTGACCCGCAGCCTGATGGGAACGGTTATCGTCGGCATCCTGTCGATGATGCTCCTGCGCTGGCTTGTGTGAGAAAGAAGCGGACACGTCCCCCGTGTTCGCTTTTTGTCTTCCCTCATTTACACTCAGAACATCCATTCGTATAATGGAGACATAGAGGGTGATGAAGATGAAAAAGAAACTGGCGCTGACCGACATCCTGGAGCAATTCCGGCAGGATGAGCGCTTCAGAGAAAATATTGCGCACTGGACGACCATTCCTCCCCGCGAGGCCAGAAGCGTGCCCTTCCCGGCCGATCTTGATCAGCGGATATGCGATACATTGTCCCGCCGGGGGATCACGTCGTTGTATACGCATCAGGCGTCTGCCTACGAGAAGGTCCAGGCAGGCCGCCATATTGTAGCCGTCACTCCCACGGCGTCAGGGAAGAGTATGTGCTACCACCTGCCGGTCCTGCAAAGGCTGTCGGAAGATTCGCAGGCTCGCGCGCTGTACCTGTTTCCCACCAAGGCGCTGGCCCAGGACCAAAAAAGCGAGCTGCACGAGCTGATCGAAGAGACGGGCCTCGCGATCAAGTCCGAGACCTACGACGGGGATACCCCGGCCAATATCAGGCAGACCATCCGCAAGGCAGGAAACATCGTCATAACCAATCCCGATATGCTTCACTCGGCCATTCTTCCCCATCACACCAAATGGGTCTCTTTTTTTGAACACCTCGCTTTTATCGTCATTGACGAACTGCATACATACAGGGGCGTATTCGGAAGCCACGTGGCCAACGTGATCCGCCGCCTGAAGCGGATCTGCGCCTTTTACGGGAGCCGGCCGCAGTTTATCTGCACCTCGGCGACGATCGCCAATCCCAAGGAGCTGGCCCAGCAGTTGACAGAGGAGCAGATGGAGCTGATCGACAACAATGGCGCTCCAGCCGGCACGAAGCACTTCCTCTTCTACAATCCGCCGGTCGTCAACCGGCAGCTCAACATCCGCCGCAGCGCCACGCTGGAAGCCCGCGACATTGCGGCTTCCTTCCTGACGAACAACATCCAGACGATCCTGTTCGCCCGCAGCCGCGTCCGCGTCGAAATCCTGCTCAAATACTTGCAGGAACTGATCCGATCCAAGCTGGGCCCGAAAACGATTCAGGGGTACCGAGGCGGCTACCTGCCGACCCAGCGGCGGGCGATCGAACGGGGACTGCGCCAGGGGGAGATCATGGGCGTCGTCAGCACCAATGCGCTGGAGCTGGGCGTCGATATCGGCCAGCTGCAGGCGTGCGTGATGACCGGGTATCCCGGATCTGTCGCCAGCACGTGGCAGCAGGCGGGACGAGCGGGCAGACGCCAGGGCGAGTCCGCAGTCGTACTGGTCGGAGGCTCCACGCCGCTCGACCAATACGTCATCTCCCATCCGGAATACTTCTTCGACCGCAGTCCGGAGACGGCGCGAATCAATCCGGACAACCTGATCATCCTGGTCGACCACATCAAATGCGCCGCCTATGAACTGCCCTTTTCCGAAGGGGACCGCTTCGGCCGCGCCGAGATCACCGAAATCCTGGAGTTTTTGACCGAGGAGCAGATCCTGCATCACTCGCGGGGAAAGTGGTTCTGGATGAACGATTCCTTTCCTGCCCACAACGTCAGCCTGCGCTCCGCCTCCCAGGAAAACGTGGTCATCATCGACATCAGCGAGCGGGGGAATGAACGGGTGATCGGCGAAATGGACCGGTTCAGCTCCCTGACGCTGCTGCACGAAGAGGCGATCTACCTCCATCAGGGGGTGCAGTTTCAGGTAGAGCGGCTGGACTACGATGAAAAGAAGGCATACGTGCGGGAAGTGCAGGTCAATTACTACACGGATGCCAACCTGGCTGTTTCGCTCAAGGTGCTGGACCAGCAGGAGGCGCGCCGGCTGTGGCAGACGGAGTGCGGCTGGGGAGAAGTCTCGGTCCATGCGATGGCGACGATTTTCAAGAAGATCAGGTTTGAAACCCACGAAAACATCGGGTCGGGGCCGATTCATCTGCCCGAGGAGGAATTGCACACGAACGCAGCCTGGATCAGCTTTCCGGAAAGCCTGTTGGCCGCGATCGGCAAGGAGGATGTAGAACGCGGGCTGATCGGATTGGCCCACGTTTTGCAGCACGTCGCGCCGTTGTTTGTCATGTGCGACCCTCAAGACTTGCACGTGGTGGCACAGCGCAAAGCGGTCCATTCCGGTCAGCCGACGATTTTCCTCTACGATCGCTACCCCGGCGGTATCGGCCTGAGCGATCAGGTGTACAAGGAGATAGAGACGATCCTCGACCAGGCGGAAGGAGTGCTTCATTCCTGTCCGTGCAGCTCCGGCTGTCCTTCCTGCATCGGCGGGGCGGAAGAGGGAGGAAAATCGCTGGCCCTGTCCCTGCTGCGGGTCGCCCGGGGAGGGTGAGAACAGAATAAGGAAGTTATAAACAATTTTAAACATCTCGAACATTTATCATATAATGTTAATTCGGTGATGAAATGGGACTGTTCGCTATTGGAAAAGTTGCCGAGATAATTGGAGTGACTCGGAAAACATTAAGGGAATAGGACAAGGCCGGAAAACTAAAACCGCATCATGTCATTCACAGCGGATACCGGTACTATTCGCAAGCGCAAATAAACGAACTTTTACGAAAGAATGAACAAGCTCAACGGATTGTTGTCAGGTACACGCACGTGTCCAGTCCGAAGCAAAAAAACGATCTTGAACGGCAGATTGAAAATGTTAAAACGTACATGATGATTGCGAAAGGCTATTCGTTTGAGATCATTTCTGATATCGGTAGCGGCATTAACTACAATAAAAAAGGGTTAAATCGACTATTGGAACTCATCGTGTCCTCGCACGTCGAAAAGATTGTTGTTCTGTACAAGGATAGACTGCTTGGATTCGGATTTGAACTCATGGAAAACTTGTGTAGTCAATTTGGAACATCTATCGAAATCATTGATCATACACCAGAAAACAGAAGAACAAGAACTGGTAGAAGATTTGATTCAAATTGTCGCCGTGTTCAGTTGCCGATTACGAGGAAAACGGGCAAACAAAGCGAAAAGATGCTCAAGGAGTTGATCGAAGATGATTCTAGCGAAAAAAGTCAGAATCAAGCCGACACCTGAGCAGGAACAGCAATTATGGCGTTCGGCAGGAGCCGCCCGTTGGGTATACAATTGGACGCTCGCCAGACAGGAAAAAAACTATCAGAATGGTGGCAAGTTCATTCCTGACGGCGAATTGCGGAAAGAATTGACAAAGCTGAAACAGATTGAAGAATATGCGTGGCTGAATGAAATATCGGCACAAACTACAAAGCAGGCCGTCAAAGACGCATGTAATGCCTATAAGAAGATGTTCAAAGGTCAGTCTAAGAAACCGAAGTTCAAAAGCAGAAAACGATCAAAACCGGCGTTTTACAGCAGGTATGATCGACTCAAGACCAAAGGAAGCCTTGTTTATCTTGAAAAGATCGGTTGGTTGCAAACAAGCGAATCGATTCCTGAATCGGACAAGTACAGCAATCCACGAGTGTCTTTTGATGGTAAGTATTGGTATGTTTCTGTCGGCATCGATCAGGAGCAAGAAAAACCGGAACTGATGGAAGAAATCATAGGTATTGACGTAGGCGTAAAGGAATTGGCCGTATGCAGTAACGGCATGATCTTCAAAAACATCAATAAGTCTGCCGCCGTAAGAAAGATGGAGAAACGCTTGCGTCGGTTGCAGCGCAAGATTTCTCGAAAATACGAAATGAACAAGGAGGGAAACCGTTTTGTCAAGACGCGCAACATTGTAAAAGCTGAAAAGTCGATTCGTTTGCTTCATCGGAGACTGGCGAATATCCGCACTAATCATATTCATCAAGCCACAAGCGCGATAGCGAAAACCAAGCCGAGCGCTGTGGTTATGGAAGACTTGAATGTGAGTGGAATGATGAAGAACCGCCACTTGAGCAAAGCGATAGCCGGGCAAAAGTTGCATGAGTTCGTCCGGCTGATGGAATACAAGTGCGAGAAGATCGGCGCAAGCTTCATCAAAGCCGACAAATGGTTCCCGTCATCAAAAATGTGTTCATGCTGTGGGAAGATGAAACAGAACCTGAAAATATCTGACCGCATCTATGAATGCGATTGCGGAATAAAGATTGACCGCGACTTGAACGCGGCAATCAACCTATCAAAATTGGTGATGTAGCACCTAAACGCTTACGCCAATATGTAGGATTCGTTGCATCCGAATTTACGCCTGTGAAGTGTTATACCAAACGCGAGTAGCTTCGGCAAAAGCGGACACGTTGAAGCAGGAAGCAAACAAGACTTGTGCAGACTTGTACAATTTCTTGGCAACGGAAGTGCGCATGTCTCTTAAAGCGAAACTCAACCGGATGAGAGGCCATCTTGCCATCGAGACCCCGAAAGCAGCCGACTTGCCCGCGGCAGATGTTCCCCACCTGGAGAGCTGGCGGGAGCTTGACGCCGCACCGCACGGATCTGCCGACGACTACGTGATCATCCGCGAACGCCGCTATCCGCTCGACTTCCAGTATGGCAGATACCGCTTCCGCGAGCTTACCGACATCATCCGTGCCTGGGAGGAGGCAGGGAGGGGAAGCCACCCGCTGTCCGCTGACGGCAGGCGGGCAGGCGATCTGCTCTTTTTTGACACGGAGACCACCGGACTGCATGGCGGGGTCGGCAATACCATCTTTCTGCTGGGGTACAGCCGCGTCGAGGGCCGGGAGGTCGTCGTGAGGCAGCATTTTCTGGCTGCCCCCCACGCGGAGGTAGTCTTATACCAGTCCTTTCTGGAGACGGCCCGGGAGGCAACGCATCTCGTCACCTTTAACGGAAAATCTTTCGACTGGCCGCAGGTGAAGACCCGTCACACGCTTCTTCGCGACCTGGTCCCAGATTTGCCGTCGTTTGGCCATTTCGACCTCTTGCATCCGGCAAGGCGCCTGTGGAAGCACGAACTGCCCTCCTGCCGGCTGTCCGTCATCGAGCAGACAAAGCTGGGAGTGGCGCGCCAGGATGACGTACCGGGCTATCTGGCACCCATCCAGTACTTCGATTACCTCTCCGCGGGCGACCCCCATCTGATCGAGGGAGTGCTGCGCCACAATGAACTGGATGTCTTGTCGCTCATCACCTTGTACATACACCTGTCCAGGCTGCTGCTGGAACGTAAGGGCGGGGCGGCGACCGAAGCGGAGCGGCTGGAGATCGCCCGCTGGTGCGAAGCGATCGGCGAGCTGGAGCATGCGGCGCAGGGGTACCAAGCCGTTGCCGAGAGCAGCTCCGCCCTTCGTGGCCAGGCAAAGCTGGCCCTGGGCCGCCTGTTCAAAAAACAGCGAAAATGGCGGCAGGCGCTGGCAGTGTGGGAGTCGTGCTTTCAGGAAAACAGCCATGTGCCGCAGGAGATTTACATCGAGGCGGCCAAGCTGTGTGAACACCAGTTGAAAGACGACGAAAAGGCGCTTGCCTACACCCTCAAGGCCTTCGATTTGTGGAAGAAAAGAGGGACGATCCTGCGCAGTAAGTCGAAAGCAGAGCGGGAAGCATTTGAAAAGCGGATTGTCCGGCTGGAAAACAGGATAGACGGGCGATAGTGCCGTATCATAAATTCAGAAGCACGTATTACATGGCAAAAGGAGCTAGTGCCCCACTTCCAGGGCGAAGCGTTTGCGCAAAAACTGGAAAAGGTAGAACAGGTGCTAAACAACCTGAAGACGCTTGACGTGCGCTTGACAAAGGCAGAAGTTCAGGAGATAGACCGCATTTTCGCGGATCGCAAATAAACAGGGGGGCGTGGACGTTTCCACGTCCTCTTTTAAACGAATAAGCAAAATCTGCTTTAACTTCTCACAACAGGGATGTAATATATTTGTATATTCAAAAATTCAAATATACAAATATTGAAAAGAAGGGATTTTTGTGAGGCGGTTTTTTGCAGGCAGATTTAGCGGTTATTCGATTCATGACTTTCGCGGGGACCTTCTTTCCGGAGTCATCGTCGGGGTGATTGCGATTCCTCTCGGCATGGCGTTCGCCATCGCTTCCGGCGTCAAACCGGAATACGGCATTTACACGACGATTATTGCCGGGATCTGCATTTCCCTTTTCGGCGGGTCATCCTTTCAGATCGGGGGACCAACGGGGGCCTTTATCCCCGTCCTTTTAGGGACCGTCATGACGTACGGTTACGAAAACCTGCTGGTTGCTGGCTTTTTGGCCGGCGTTATGCTATTTCTAATGGGAATGTGCAAACTGGGCTCTTTGATCAAATATATTCCGCGTCCCGTTACCGTCGGGTTTACCGCGGGGATTGCCGTCATCATCTTTTCGGGGCAGATTGCCAATTTTTTGGGCCTGACGGGGATTCAGAAGCATGAGGATTTCTGGTCCAACATGAAAGAAATCTTTGTTCATTTTGACACGTTGAACTTTTACAGCATCGCTACGGCCGGGCTTTGCCTGGTCTTGCTGTTGCTCACACCCCGGTACTTTCCGAAAATACCTGGTTCGCTCATTGGCCTGATCGTATCGAGTATAGCGGCAGCGCTTCTCTTTCCCGATAAAGTAGCTACCATCGGTTCGACATACGGCCCGATACCCAGTACTTTACCCAGCTTGCGCCTTCCTGACATCACGTCAGGAAACATCCTGAACCTGCTCCAGCCTGCCTTTGTCATTGCGATGCTGGGCGGGATTGAATCCCTGCTCTCGGCGGTTGTCGCTGACGGGATGACCGGGAGGCGGCACGACAGCAACCGGGAGCTGATCGGGCAAGGGATCGCAAATATGGCGGCGCCGCTGTTCGGCGGAATACCGGCAACCGGAGCGATTGCCCGAACGGCAACGAACATCAGATCCGGCGCCAGATCGCCCCTGTCCGGCGTGATTCACGGCGTATTCGTCCTGGTCGTGCTGCTGCTGTTGGCCCCGTACGCTTCGGCGATTCCGTTGGCCAGTATGGCGCCCATTTTGATGGTCGTCGCCTGGAATATGAGCGAGAGAAAGGAATTTACCCGCTTGCTGAAGACGAGGACGGGTGATTCACTCATCCTCTTGATCACCTTCCTGTTGACCGTGTTGACGAATCTGACCATCGCCGTTGAGGTGGGGCTGTTGCTGTCGGCGATTCTCTTCGTCAAGCGAATGAGTGATATACTGACAGTGACAAAGGTCCTTCCCGATCCGGCACACAAGCATAAAAAAGTTCAGGCGGATATCGTAAAAGCCGGGCGCAACTGCCCGCAGATCAGCATGTACACGGTAGAAGGCCCGCTTTTTTTCGGAGCGGGGCAGCTGATGGAGGACTCTATCGCAGGTACGATTGATCACCAACCCCATACCCTGATTTTGCGAATGGGGAAAGTCCAGTACATAGACACGACGGGCGAAGCGCATCTGGCCAGGATTGTTCGAACGGTGCAAAGCAGCAGGGGAACGATCCTTATCTCAGGCATCCAGGCCCAACCGCTGGAAGTGATCAGACGGACAGGCTTGTACGATAGGATTGGCAGCGGGCACTTCTTTGGCCACACCGGAGATGCGCTCAATTTTGCGCTCTCGCGAATTGACGCAAACCAATGCCTAGGCTGCAACCAGTTCGCTTTTGAGGAATGTATGCGGTTGGCCCAACCAGTCGATGTGCCCGCAGCGCAAGGACGGCTTCCTGTTCACCGCTTATGAAAGGAGGAGGATTCATGGATTTGGAGCTGCAAAAGTTTAAAGCGGATTTTTTCAAAGCGCTTGCCCATCCCCTGCGGATCAGGATTCTGGAGCTGTTGGCCGAGGGCAGCAAGAATGTAAATGAACTGCAAACGATCATTGGCGTGGAAGGCTCTGCCGTTTCCCAGCAGTTGAGTGTGCTGCGCTCGAAAAACATCGTGTACGGAATAAAGGAAGGAAATCGCGTGCTGTATTCGCTTCGCGACCCGATGATTGTGGATTTGCTGCATATCGCCCGGCAAATCTTCAACAATCATCTGATCAATGCGATATCGATGCTCGATAAATTTACCGATGACATGGCGAAGGAGTCGGACGGGTAATTCCTGAACGCAGGACATGGCGGCGGCAACGGGGAATATGCTATAATCAATGAATTAAGAACCAATCGGAATGGAAGGAATTCAGACAATGGACTTGTTTTCATATGCCTTTGAAGAGCAGCAGTCGGGAAAGATGAAGCCCCTTGCCGCACGGCTGCGCCCGCGCAGCGTGGATGAGGTGTTGGGACAATCACATATTTTGGCGCCAGGGAAACTGCTTCGCCGGGCGATTGAGGCAGATCAGGTATCGTCGCTGATTTTTTACGGACCGCCGGGGACCGGCAAAACCACGTTGGCCAAAGTGATCTCGCGGACGACCAAATCCCACTTTTCCGAGCTGAATGCGGTCACCGCGGGCGTGGCTGACATTCGCCGTATCGTCGAAGAGGCGAAGGAGCGGCAGGTGATGAGCAATCAGCGGACGACCCTGTTTATCGACGAGATCCACCGCTTCAACAAGGCCCAGCAGGATGCGCTGCTGCCTTATGTCGAAGAAGGGACGATCATCCTGATCGGAGCGACGACGGAAAATCCGTTTTTTGAGGTGAATGCGGCGCTCTTGTCCCGTTCGCAAATCTTTCCGCTCCATCCGCTGAGCGAGACCGAACTGCGCCAGGTGGTGGAGCGCGCCCTCACCGATGAAGAACAAGGGCTGGGCGAGCTTCATGTGAAGCTTGAGCCGGAAGCGGAGCAGCACCTGATCCGCTACGCCGAAGGTGACGCCCGCCGGCTGCTGAACGCCCTGGAACTGGCCGTGATGACCACGCCGCCCGGACCGGACGGGACGATAACCGTAACGCTGGACGTCGCAGTGGAATCGATTCAGCGCCGAGCGGTTCGCTACGATAAAAGCGGGGATAATCATTACGACACGATTTCTGCCTTTATCAAGTCCATCCGGGGCTCAGATCCGGATGCCGCGCTGTACTGGCTGGCACGGATGATCGACGCCGGCGAAGATCCGCGGTTTATCGCCCGCCGCCTGGTGATTTCGGCCTCCGAGGATATCGGCAACGCCGACCCGCAGGCGATTACGGTGGCGATCTCCTGCCAGCAGGCCTTGGAGCTGGTCGGCATGCCGGAGGGACGCATCCCGCTCGGCCAGGCGACCACTTACCTGGCGACTGCGCCAAAGAGCAACGCGGCCTATCAGGGGATCAACGAGGCGCTGTCGCAGATTCAGGCAGACGGCCATAAACCGGTTCCCCTCCACCTGCGCGACCGCAGCTACAAAGGGGCAGCCCGGCTTGGACACGGGGAAGGGTACAAGTATCCGCATGATTTTCCCGGCGGTTACGTTCCCCAGCAGTATTTGCCGGACGGAGTGTCGCACACCTTTTACCGTCCCAAGCCGATTGGCTACGAAAGAGAGATAATGGCGCGGCAAGAAGCACGGAAGCGAAGCCGCACTTGATGCAACGGCTGGCCGAGAAGACCGTCCGGCTGCATATTATGTGCGGACGTCGCCTCCCGGCTTGTCCGGCAGATCGCCGTTTTCATTCGGCTGTTTGCTGTTTTCACTGGCACCAAAGCGTGCTTTGTGGGCCAATCTGCCCGCAGGCTGATCATACAATTGGTCTGAGGGATGATTACGTCCTCGCTCTGAGCGCTTGTTAGTCGCCATGAGACTCACCTCCTGTATGCTAGTGTTTCCGCGTTGTGGAATACTCATGCCAGAGAGGTGTCCATACAGCAAACAGTCAAATTGATTCAAAGAGGAGTTGTTTACTTGAAGATCTCGACCAAAGGACGTTATGGACTCACCATTATGATGGAATTGGCAACTCGCTATGGCGAGGGGCCCGTCTCGCTGAAAAGCATCGCGCAACGCCACGACCTCTCCGAACACTACCTGGAGCAATTGATCGCGCCGCTGCGCAATTCCGGATTGGTCAAAAGCATCCGCGGCGCATACGGCGGCTACATCTTGTCCAAACCGCCGCAGGAGATCACCTCCGGCGACATCATCCGCGTGTTGGAAGGGCCGATCAGCCCGGTTGAATTTACCGAGGAGGAGGATCCTGCCAAACGGTATCTCTGGCTGCGCATCCGCGACAGCATCTCCTCCGTCCTGGAATCGACTACCTTGTACGACTTGATTACCTATAAAGACGAAGGGCGTTCGGACAGTTACATGTTTTATATTTGAATCGAAGGTGAAGAAGATGAGTTCACGAGTGTATTTGGACAACGCAGCCACGACGCCTGTTCACCCGCAGGTCAGAGAGGCGATGCAACCCTACTGGAGCGACATTTTCGGCAATCCCTCCAGCATTCACAGCTTTGGCCGGGAAGCGCGGAGGGCCGTCGAACAAGCCCGCGAGGAACTGGCCGGCTTTATCGGTGCGTCAGCCGGGGAGATCGTCTTTACTGGCAGCGGCACCGAGGCAGACAACATGGCCGTGATCGGCGGGGCGCTGGCCAATCAGACACGCGGCAAGCACCTGATCACCTCGCAGGTGGAACACCACGCCGTGCTTCACGCTTTTGCATACCTGGAAGAATTCGGCTTCGAGGTTACCTATCTGCCGGTGGACCAAACCGGCATGATCCGAGTAGAGGAGCTTGCCCAGGCGATTCGTCCAGATACGATCCTGGCATCGATCATGTACGGCAATAACGAAGTAGGAACGATCCAGCCGATCGAGGAAATCGGACAAATCCTGCAAGAGCGGGGAATTCTCTTCCACACCGACGCCGTCCAGGCATTTGGCTCGCTGCCGATCGACGTGCGCGAGCTGCCGGTTGACATGCTGTCTGTGTCGGCACACAAGGTAAACGGACCAAAAGGCGTCGGCGCCCTTTGGTTAAAGCCGGAGGTCAATCTCAGTTCCCGTTTGGTTGGCGGGGCGCAGGAACGGGGGCGCCGGGCAGGTACGGAAAACGTGGCGGGGATCGTCGGCTTTGGCGAGGCGGTAAAAATCCTGCGAGCCGATATGGCGCAGCGGGGCCCCAAGTACCTGGAGCTTCGCGAGACGATGATTCGCGTCTGGCGCACGTCTGAGGTATCCTTTACCGTCAACGGACATCCGGAGCGCTTTTTGCCCCATGTGCTCAACGTCAGCTTTCCCGGGACGGATACGGAAACCATGCTGCTCAGCCTTGATCTGGCCGGGATTGCGGCATCCAGCGGGTCGGCCTGTACCGCGGGTTCTCTGGAGCTGTCCCACGTGCTTTTGTCGATGTGCATCGGAGACGAACAGGCCAAATCGGCGATCCGCTTCAGCTTTGGCATTGACAATACCCCGGAAGAAGCAGAACAGGCAGCGGCCAAGACTGCTGATATTGTGAAGCGGCTCACCGGCCAGCGCTAAAAATGTTGCTGCACCTGTTAAAACAGCTTACAATTGAACCTAACAGAAAGCGAAAATCCACTTCACCCAAAAGAGTGGATTTTTCTGTGTAAGGAGGCGGCGACTTGCAACAGACGCTCCCGCTGTTTACGGAGAAGTACATTCGCGGACAGCTCCTGCATGAGATTTTTTACAACGAAGAAAATTGGTACGGGGTGATCCGCTTTAAGATAGAAGAGACGAATGAGCCGATCAAAGAGACGGAGGTTGTCGTCGTCGGCAATTTTCCACGGCTTCACGAAGAAGAAATTTACACTTTTTACGGTGAATGGAAAAACCATCCCAAGTTTGGCATGCAGTACGCCGCTCAGCGGTATGAGCGGGAAACGCCCAAGACCAAGGCTGGAGTGGAGAAGTACCTGTCGAGCGGGTTGTTCAGCGGGGTCGGCAAAAAGCTGGCCAAGCGAATCGTTGAACACCTGGGCACAGATGCGCTGGGCATCATCGCGGAGACGCCGGAGCGGCTGGAGGAGGTCCCCGGCTTGTCGAAGGAGCGGGCAAAGCAGATTTACCAGTCGATCCTGGAGCACCGTTCTCTCGAGCGGACGATGGTGTTTTTGTACGAATTTGGCATAGGAGTCCATCTCGCCCTCAGGATTTACCAGATCTACAAGCTGGAGACGATGGATGTCCTGACCGAGACGCCCTACAAGCTGATCGAGGATGTTCAGGGCATCGGATTTAAGCGGGCAGACGAGATTGCCCGGGCCACCGGAATCTCCGCCGCTTCGCCGGAGCGGATCAAGGCGGCCGCCCTGCACGTGCTGCAGGAATCCTCTTACGGGGAAGGACATGCCTATTTGCCGTTGGATGAATTGGTTTCGCGAACGCTGAAGCTGCTTGTCGAGTGCGGCGGGCACAGCTTTTCGGAGGACGATATCCAGCTCGCTATTCAGTACATGTTTGAGGAGCAAAAGCTGGTGTGGGACGAAGAGCGGGTGTACCTTCCCTCCTTGTTTTTCGCCGAGATCGGTTTGGCCAAGCGCCTGCGCTATTTTGCCGATCGGGAGGATTTTGCCGGATTTCCCGCCTCCGAGTTTTTAAAAGCGCTCGGCAAGGTAGAGGAAGAGCTTGGCATCACCTATGCTGCGACGCAGCGGGAAGCGGTTGAGAAGGCGATCGCCAGCGGACTGATGCTGCTTACCGGCGGGCCGGGCACCGGAAAAACGACGGTGATTCGGGGTATTTGCCACGTATTTGCCCAGTTAAACGGCATTTCGCTTGACCCGAATCACTACGATTCCCACGAGAACCCGTTTCCCATCCTGCTGGTGGCGCCGACGGGACGGGCGGCCAAAAGGATGTCCGAGACGACAGGACTCCCGGCGATGACGATCCACCGCCTCTTGGGCTGGCGGGGGGAAGGGTTTGAGCACGATGCGGAGCATCCGGTTCGGGGCAAGCTATTGATCGTCGACGAGATGTCGATGGTAGACATCTGGCTGGCCAACCAGCTCATTCGCGCCTTGCCGGACGAGATACAGATCGTCATGGTGGGCGACCCGGATCAGCTTCCCTCGGTCGGACCGGGCAATGTGCTGAAAGACTTGATCGACTCGGGCCTGCTTCCGCTGGTGGAACTAAAGGATATTTACCGCCAGGCGGAGGAATCGTCCATCATCCGCCTGGCGCATGACGTGAGGCAAGGGATTGCGCCGGCCGATGTTACGGCTCCGGCGCCTGATCGCCGATTTTTCACAAGTTCGCCACAAGATGTCGTTGAGATCGTGAAACAAATTTGTCTGGGGGCCGTAAAAAAAGGGTATACCGCCAAAGATGTACAAGTTCTGGCCCCGATGTACAAGGGGACGGCGGGCGTCAACCAATTGAATGAAGAACTGCAGGAACTGTTTAATCCCAAACAGGATCAGAAGCGGGAAGTCCAGTTTGGCGAGACGGTGTTTCGGATCGGGGACAAGGTGCTGCAGTTGGCCAACAATCCCGAGGAGCAGGTTTACAACGGTGATATTGGCACGGTTGCAGCCATTTTCCATCCAAACGAAAACCAGGAGCGGGAGGAACTATTGGTCGTCAGTTTTGACGGGCGAGAGGTGACGTACAAGCGGTCCTCGTACCATCAGCTGACCCTTGCCTACTGTTGTTCGATCCATAAATCGCAAGGAAGCGAATTTCCCATCGTCATTTTGCCGTTTGTGCGAAATTACTACCGCATGCTGCGGCGCAAGCTGGTCTATACCGGGATTACCCGCAGCAAGTCGTTTCTGATGATGTGCGGGGACCCCGAAGCGTTCCGGATGGCTGTTGAAAATGACGATGAAGGAGCCAGATATTCACATCTGCAGAAGCGGCTTTGCCAGACGTAAGGCTTTAGGCGAAGCTGGAACAGTTTCATCAGCATGTGAATGGCCCGTCCGCTCATACTAAAAAGGCGGAAGGGGGTGTCCCTTGTGCGAAGAGCATTGGATCTCTTGGGAATGCCGGTCATCTGTCTGGAAACGGGTGAACAAATCGGTACGGTCCAGGATATTCTCTGCGATTCTCGTCTGCATATGCTTGGTATCGTGCTGCAGCAGCAAAGCTTGTTTCAGCCGGGGACGTACATTCCCGCCAATCATATCTACGCGGTGGGGGACGACTATCTGACCGTTTTGGACAACGGGGCGATCACTCCTCTTGAGCAGCTCGTCAGACAGGATACGGTTCGGTTCTTCACAGGAAAGCAGAAGCTAAAAGGAAAAACCGTGTTAACCACCCGGGGAGACAGCCTGGGGACGATAGAAGATGTATATTTTTCCCATGACTTGGCAAGACTAGTTGGATGCGAGCTGTCGGAAGGATGGATTACAGACCTGACCGAGGGACGTAAGCGGCTGCCGGTGACGCCGTCACTCATGGTAGGCAAGGAATCGCTTATACTCGATCATCCGACCGATATCCTGTCGTGAAGGGCTAAGGAGGATATGGAAGATGAAAGTGATCTGCCCAAATTGCGGATCGAAAGACATCGGGAAGATTGGTACCAGCCAGTATTACTGCTGGAATTGTTATGTTGAGCTGAGTGTGGCCGGCGAACAGATTTCCTCCATTTACCAGGTGGAAGAAGACGGGTCGCTCCATTCGCTCAACGATCTGTTCCTCGATGATCAAGCGGTCCAGGCTCAATTGTAAGGAGAACAGTTTTGAGGAGGGAGTTTTCGCATGTTTGGACGTGGAATGCTCGGAAAGATATTGGCCGGTGGACTAATCGCCTTGCTTGGTTACCTGTTGATGCCGAGACAGAAACGGAAACAGCAAAACCTGCTAAACTTTGGCCGCAATACTCTCTCCCGCCGAAACCTGCGGCGCATGGGCCGCGGCTTCATGCGCCAGTTTGCCCGTTAACCACAGCGGCACCATTTGCCCCCGCCTTTTTGCGGGGGTTTTTCAGTTTGCTTACATGATCCCCACCCGGATGTACAACATAATACTGTGACAATGGCCTTAAGGGAGGGGAAGATGGAGAATCTGGGTCGAGGGCGTTTCTTTTCTGTTGCCGTCGGATTAATCGTTCTGCTGGTCATTGTGAACCTGCTTTGGTGGATTCGGCCGCTTTTATCCCATTTATACGATTTGGCAAAAGAGATACTTGTTCCCTTTCTCGTCGGACTGATCATCGCCTACCTGCTGCACCCGATCGTCTCGCTTCTGGAACGGCGCAAAGTTCCCAGGCTGATTGCGGTGCTCCTCATATACGTCTTGTTTGTCCTGACCGTTGTCATCGCGCTGCTCAATGCGCTGCCGGTGTTTGCCGGCCAACTGGCGGAGCTGGCTGACGATCTTCCGCGGCTGACCAATTGGTACCACATGTGGATGAACGAATGGGAGGCGCACAAGTACTTCCTCCCCGACAGCGTGCAGAGCGGAGTAGACCGGGTTATCATCCAGTCAAAAGAGCGGATGGCGCAGGGGATCAGCGATCTGGTGAACAACGCCAGGCAGACGCTGGCCAAACTGCTCGGATACGCCGTGGTGCCGTTCATCGCTTTTTACATGTTAAAAGACATGGAAGCGATCCAGCGGGCCTTGCTTTTGATCATCCCCCGCCCATACAGGAAGCAGACGCTGACGATCGTCAGGGAGGTGAATGATTCCCTGGGCAAATACGTTCACGGCCAGCTGGTCGTAGCCCTGGTCGTAGGAATTTCCGCCTACATCGGCTACTGGCTGATCGGCATGCCCTACCCGTTTGTCCTGGCGTTCATCGTCAGCCTGGCCAACGTCATCCCGTACATCGGCCCGTTGATCGGAGCTGCCCCCGCCCTGGTCGTGGCGCTGACGATCTCGACGAAAAAGATGATTCTGGTGCTGGTCGTCAACTTGATTATCCAGGTGGCGGAAGGCAATATCCTATCGCCCAATATCGTCGGGCGTTCGCTTCACCTGCATCCGCTCCTGATCATCTTTGCGCTGCTAGCCGGCGAGGCGCTCGGCGGGTTGGTCGGCATGGTATTGGCTGTCCCCGTGATGGCCGTGCTCAAGGTCGTCATCAACCGGATCGCCTTGATGTCGCATGAAAGTTGACATCAGGCGGACAATTTTTTTATAATACAAAATAAGTTCACACAGCGAAATCGATGAGGGAAAGAGTAGGTTACAGCCCGTCTACAGAGAGGGTGCCACGCGGTTGAGAGGGCGCCTAGATCGAAGCGTATCCGAAAGCTACTCCCAAGACCGGACAAATTCCGGCGGCTGACCCCGTTGACAGTCATGAAGGCGACAAACCGTTTTTTTCGATGTCCGTTTGAAGTACGGACGGTTTGTAAGCAGGGTGGTACCGCGAGAAATGAAGCTCTCGTCCCTGAGTGGACGAGGGCTTTTTTATTTTCTTTTTTACACCGACAAGGAGGAATTCCTGATGAAAAAATGGACAGGCAATCAGATTCGCCAGATGTACTTGGACTTCTTCGTAAGCAAGGGTCATCGCATCGAGCCCAGCGCGTCGCTGGTCCCCTATGATGATCCGTCGCTTCTGTGGATCAACAGCGGCGTGGCGACGCTGAAAAAATACTTTGACGGCCGCATCATCCCCGACAACCCGCGAATCGTCAATTCACAGAAGGCGATTCGCACCAACGACATCGAAAACGTCGGCCGCACAGCGCGGCACCACACGTTTTTTGAGATGCTGGGGAACTTCTCGATCGGCGATTACTTCAAAGAAGAAGCGATCGAGTGGGCGTGGGAATTCCTGACCAGCCCGGAGTGGATCGGATTCGATCCGGAGAAGCTGTCCGTAACGATCCACCCTGAGGACGACGAGGCACATGAGATCTGGCACAAGAAAATCGGGCTGCCGGAAAACAGAATTATCCGCCTGGAAGCCAACTTCTGGGACATCGGCGAAGGCCCCTGCGGTCCCAACTCGGAGATTTTCTACGACCGCGGCGAGCGCTACGGCAACGATCCGAACGATCCGGAGCTGTATCCGGGCGGGGAGAACGAGCGCTACCTGGAAGTCTGGAACCTCGTCTTCTCCCAGTTTAATCACAACCCGGACGGTTCCTACACGCCGCTGCCGAAAAAGAACATCGATACCGGAATGGGGCTGGAGCGGATGGCCTCCGTCATCCAGGACGTGGACAACAACTACGAGACCGACCTGCTCTTCCCGTTGATCGAGGCGACGAGCGAGATCAGCGGGGTGAAGTACAAGGCCAATCCGGAGATGGACGTAGCGCTGAAAGTGATCGCCGACCACGCCCGGACGGTCGTGTTCGCCATCGGCGACGGCGCCCTGCCGTCCAACGAAGGCCGGGGCTACGTGATTCGCCGCTTGCTGCGGCGCGCTGTCCGCATGGGCAAGCTGCTCGGGATCGAGAAGCCCTTCCTCTATCGCCTGACGGAAGTGGTAGGCAAGATGATGGGCGAGCACTATCGCGAAGTGGTGGAAAAGCGCGATTTCATCGCGAAGGTGATCCGGGCGGAGGAAGAGCGTTTCCATGAGACGCTGAACGAAGGGCTGGCGATTCTCGAACAGTTCGTGAAAGCAGCCAAGGAGAAGGGCGAGACGATGCTCTCCGGTGAGAGCACGTTTAAACTCTACGATACCTTTGGTTTCCCGGTCGACCTGACAGAAGACTTCGCCCTGGAACACGGGCTCGGCGTCGACCGCGAAGGATTCGAACGGGCGATGGAGGAACAGCGGGAGCGGGCACGTGCTGCGCGCCAGGAAGTGGACAGCATGCAGATTCAAGGCGGACCGCTGAGCGATTTGACGGTTAAGAGCGAATTTGTTGGTTATACTGATTTGGTAGTAAGTGCCAAGGTTGTCGCTATTATTCACAACAACCAGTTGGTGGATGAGGTTGAAGAAGGCGACACATGCCTGGTCGTATTGGACCGCACGCCTTTCTATGCCGAAAGCGGCGGCCAGATCAACGACGAGGGTTCGCTTCAATCCGACATGGTCAAAGCCCGCGTCATCGACGTGCAAAAAGGGCCGATGGGGCAGCACATTCAAAACGTGTCGGTAGAAGCAGGAACGCTGAAAATCGGCGATGAAGTGACGGCGTCCGTCAACCGCGAGGCGCGGGGCGACATCGTGAAAAACCATACGGCGACCCATCTCTTGCATCAGGCCTTAAAGGATGTCCTGGGGCGGCACGTCAACCAGGCCGGTTCCTTGGTAGCGCCGGAGCGCTTGCGTTTTGACTTCACGCATATCAGTGCGATCTCGCCGGAAGAGCTGGCCCGGATCGAAGCAATCGTCAATGAAAAAATCTGGGCGAACATCGACGTCAACATCATGCACAAACCGATCGCGGAAGCGAAAGCGATGGGCGCCATGGCACTTTTCGGAGAGAAGTACGGCGAGATCGTCCGAGTCGTCCAGGTGGGCGAATACAGCCTGGAGCTGTGCGGCGGCTGCCATGTGAAGAATACGGCAGAGATCGGCCTGTTCAAGATCGTCAGCGAGGGCGGCATTGGCGCTGGCACCCGCCGGATCGAAGCCGTTACCGGACGCGGGGCCTTCCAATACCTCAACGGCCAGCTTGCCACGCTGCGGGACGTAGCGCAGATCGTCAAGGCGCCGCAGCTGCACGAGACCCCGGGACGGGCAGAGGGATTGGCCCAACAGTTGAAAGAGGTGCAGCGGGAGAACGAATCGCTGCGGGCCAAATTGGGCAACATCGAAGCGGCCACGCTCACCGATCAAGTCAAACAGGTAGGCGGCGTCAACGTCTTGGCGGCCCGTGTGTCGGCGACTGATATGGACAACCTGCGCGGCATGGTCGACGAGTTGAAGCAGAAGCTGGGCTCGGCCGTGATCGTACTGGGTGCCGTCCAGGAAGATAAGGTCAACCTCGTCGCCGGTGTGACGGAAGATTTGCTGAAACAGGGCTTCCATGCAGGCAAGCTCGTCAAGGAAGTGGCTGCCCGCTGCGGCGGCGGCGGCGGCGGCCGTCCCGATATGGCTCAGGCCGGCGGGAAGGACCCGGCGAAACTGGGTGACGCGCTTGCTGCCGTCACCAGCCTGGTAGAGGGTCAGAAAACAACGTAAACATACTTGATGCTGCCAATCCCGGGTGCAAGCCGGCAGGCCGGCCAGCTTGAAACGGGCATGAGGAAAATATTTTGCAGACAAGGATTTGCCAAACGGTAAGGCGAATAGTGTATAGTAAAGAGTAACACGTTGGAAAAGGATCCCCTTTTCTTACTGGAAACGAGGTGTTGGTTATGAGTTCCATGGACAATACCATGAAATTTACGGTACCCAAGGAAACGAGCGAGGCGGAAGTCAGAGAGACGTTGACCGAGGTGTATCGCGCCCTTCAGGAAAAGGGATACAATCCAATTACGCAAATTGTCGGTTATCTGCTTTCCGGCGATCCGGCCTTTATTCCTCGCCACAACAACGCACGCAGTTTGATCGGGAAAATTGAGCGTGATAAATTGATCGAAGAGCTGGTAAGGGTGTACCTTTCCCAGCAGCGGTCATAACGGATATGCGCATTCTCGGATTAGATCTGGGCGAACGGACCATCGGCGTTGCCGTCAGCGACGAAATGGGCTGGACAGCACAGGGAGTAGAGACCATCCGCCGGCAATCCGCTGAAAAGGATTACGCCCGGTTAAACGAGTTGATCTTACAGTATCAGGTGGAGGAGATCGTCGTCGGCCTCCCCAAAAATATGAATGGGACGATCGGTCCGCGCGGCGAGCAGTGTCAGGCGTTTGCCAGCGCTTTGGCGAAGCGGACCTCCCTGCCCGTCCACCTCTGGGACGAACGCCTGACGACGATGGCGGCGGAAAGAATGCTGATTTCCGCCGACGTCAGCAGGCAAAAGCGGAAAAAAGTAATTGACAAAATGGCAGCCACCCTGATCCTGCAGGGGTACCTGGATGCGAAATCGAGGTGAAACAGATGAGTGAAGAATTGGAAGGCGGATTTGACGTCGGTGAGATTATCGCCTTGACAGAAGAGGGCAGCGAAGATGTTACCCGCGATTTTCGCATTATGTACATCTTCGACATCGAAGATCGCACCTACCTGGTGCTGGTACCGGTCGACCAGGAAGAGGAAGAAGAATACGAGGTTCACTTCCTGCGCTACGACGGAACGGATATGCTGCAGGCAATCGAAGACGACGAAGAATGGGAACAGGTGGAAGCCACGTTTGAGACCCTGATAGCGGAATTGGAGCATGAAGACTAATCCATTGCGGATTGGTCTTTTTTTTGTCTTGCGCAGGCCCGGCAAACCTTACAATCTTGTAAGGGAGTTGAAAGGGAAATCGATAGGAGGATCAGGGACGCCTCCATTACAATACTCGTAGAAGGAAATGACCGACACGGAGGTTGTCGATATGAAACAATTCATTCAAATCATGGCGATCGTCATCCAATTGGTTTGCGATACAACGTCAACCGTTTCCTTGATGAACTTGGAGAAGCTCGTCAAGGTGTAAGCCTGCGAGAGGAGCCATTGGATATGCAGGAGGTATTGCTTCATTCCGTACAGTTGTACGGTTATCTGGCGGTTTTTTTGCTGCTCGCCCTGGGGATCGTCGGCCTGCCCGTTCCGGACGAGCTGGTGATGATGTTTACAGGGTATTTGGCCGCACAGGGCAAGATGTCGTTTTGGGTAGTGCTGATCGTATCGGTTGCAGGCAGCATGTGCGGCATGCTGCTCTCTTTCCTGCTCGGGCGCTTCTTCGGGATTCCGCTCTTGCGAAAGCTGGGACCGCGGCTGCGCCTGAAACCGGCTCGCATCGAAAAGTCAGGCAGATGGTTTGAACGGTACGGGCTGTTTGTCGTCTGCTTCGGGTATTTTTTGCCCGGCGTTAGAAATCTCAGCGCCTATTTTGCCGGCGTCAGGCGGTGGAGCGTGTTCAAGTTTTCCGGTGCTGCCTTGCCGGGGGCGGCGATTTGGGCGTTTTTGTACGTCCGTTTGGGCTTTTATCTCGGAGACAGCTGGCGGTCCTGCTTCGCTTCGACAAGAGGGTATTTGCTGCTGGCTGCCGGGATTCTTCTTGCCGTGATTTTGATCTGGAGCGGGAAAAAGGTTCTGGGGAACAGACAGAATGGTAAAACGAGGGGGAAGTAAACCGTGGCAACAATCGTACATTGGTTTGAGACTTACGGGTTATGGGTGCTTTTTTTTGGCCTGCTGCTGGAATACGTAGCGCTTCCCTTCCCCGGAGAATTCGTCTTGACGTATGCTGGTTTTCTCAGCTACTCGCACCACTTCTCTTGGCTTTGGTCTGTCCTGCTTGCCGCGGCCGGCACGACGCTCGGCATCTCGATAACGTATCTGATTGGCCGACGGGTCGGCAGGATGTTTTTTGAAAAGGTGGGAACGTATTTTTTTCTTGGACCTGACAAGCTGGACAAGGCGTCCCGCTGGTTTGATACATACGGTAACAAAGTGCTGTTTATTGCGTTCTTCATTCCCGGACTGCGTCATGTTACCGGCTACCTGTCGGGGATTTTGAAGCTCCCGTTTCGCACCTTTGCCGTCTATGCCTACAGCGGAGCCGTTTTCTGGGTGCTCACCTTCTTTGGGGCCGGGTATCTGCTCGGGCCGAACTGGCAGGGGGTTCACCGGGTCACGTCGTCGCCCTGGGTCCAAGCCGGGATGATCATCGCTGCTGCATGCGTCGCCGCCGTTTTTGTCTATAAGTACCGTCGGCAGCTTGGCGGCTGGCCGGCAACGGTGCTGCGCCGTTTGTACGAGCGCTGCGGCCGGGTTCAAGTCGGCTGGGTCGTCAAAATGACGGCAGTTCTCCTCTTGATCACGGCAGTCACTTTGCTTTCCCGTTACGTTCAGACAAAGTGATCCGTGCGTTTTTTCCTTGATGAAAATGATGCAAGAGTCAGGGACTTTCGGTATAATGGAGAGCGATGTTTACAGAGGGGGATTCCGGTGGAACAGAACAGAGAGAATCGGGCTGCCGAGGAGTTGCCTGTCCTTCCCAAATTCCGGAGGAGAAGGCGGAGGGGCGGTCTTTTACAGGGATTTTTGCTGCTGCTTGTGCTGCTCGTACTGGCAGCGGGAGCGGGAGCCTTTTACGTATACGCTCAGCTGCAGCCGATCGACGCGAACGGGAGCGAGACCGTCAAAGAGGTGGACATTCCCGCCGGCTCTTCGGTGCGCGTGATCGGACAGATTTTGCAAGATCAAGGATTGATCAAAAACGGATTGGTCTTTAGCTACTACTCCCGGTACAAGGGGATCAGCAGCCAATTGCAGGCGGGGAAATACCAATTCCGCACAGGAATGACATTGGACGAGATCCTGCAGGATATGGCGGAGGGCAAGGTTGTCAAGGACAGCATCCGGTTTACGATTCCCGAAGGCTGGAGTGTCGAGCAGATCGCGGCCGCTCTGGAGAAGGACGGGCTGGTCAAGAAGGATGCTTTTTTAAAGGAAGTAAATGAAGGTGATTTTTCCGCGTTTTCCTTCGTGTCCGCCATTCCGGCCAAAGCGGAGCGAAAATACCGGTTGGAAGGGTATTTGTTCCCTGAGACCTACGAGGTGGAAAAAGGGGCGACAGCCCATGATATCATCGTGAAGATGCTGCAGCAGTTTGAGCGCGAGGTGAAGCCGGAGTGGCTGGAAGCGTTGAAAAAGCGAAACATCACTTTGGATAATGCCTTGATCCTGGCCTCCATCGTCGAGCGGGAAGTGACCGTGGACAAGGAGCGTCCGCTCGTCGCCGGGGTGTTTTTCAACCGGCTGCGAGACAACTGGCCGCTGCAGGCTGACGCGACTGTCCAGTTCGCGCTGGGAAAACAGCGGGATCTGATAACGTACGCCGACTTGAAGGTAGAAAGTCCGTACAATACGTATCTGCACAAGGGACTGCCGCCGGGACCGATCGCCAGCCCGGGCAGAGCCTCGATAGAAGCGGTCGTCAAACCGGCATCGCACGATTACTTTTTTTACGTAACGAAAAAGGACGGCTCGTCCGAGCACTACTTCTCCCGAACGCTCCAGGAGCACGATGCCCGGGACGCGCAGAGCCGCAGCAACAAATAAGGTGAGGGGCGGCGCGAATCCGTTTTGAAGTCATTTTGGTACGACGAGGTGTTGTGTAGTGATCACAAGTCCAGCCGTTGAGGCGTATTTGACCGGCTTGGTCCCCGAGCGATCTGCACTGCTGCAGCGATTGGAGCGGGAAGCGGCAGAAGAAGGAATTCCGATCATCCTCTTGCCGTCGGCCCAGTTGATCCGGCTGCTGCTTTTGACCCATGGGCCCAAGCGCATCCTCGAGGTGGGGACGGCTATCGGCTACTCGGCGATTTGGCTGGCCGAGGCTGCCGGGCAGGCGGAGGTCGTCACCATCGAACAGGATGAGGCCAGGGCAGCCCGCGCGCAGGCCAATTTTGCTGAAGCGGGACTCGGCGACCGGATCAAGCTCATCGTGGGTGATGCGACGAAGGGGCTGCCGGATCCGGAAGCAGGACCTTTCGACTGCCTGTTCATCGATGCGGCGAAGGGACAGTACCAGGCTTTTCTCGACCTCTATCTGCCGCACATAACGGAGGGCGGCCTGGTCATCTGCGACAATGTCCTCTTTCGCGGCCTGGTGGTCGACCCGGAAGCGGCCGGCAAAAGGCAGCGTCCGTTGGTTGAAAAGTTGATACGGTTTAATCAGTACCTGGCAAACCATCCCCTGTTGGAGACTTCGTTTGTCCCGATCGGAGATGGCATCGCGATCAGTTGGAGGCGAACTGGCGCGTAAGCTGGCCTGAAGTTGAAATCATGGGAATGAGGAAGGAGAATTACCGCATGGGTCAGCCACTGCTGATAGGGGTTGCCGGAGGCAGCGGTTCCGGCAAAACCACTGTCGCAAAGGAATTGTACAAGCAGTTTGAGTACGAGAGCGTCCTGATGATCGAGCAGGATTCCTACTATAAAGATCAGAGCCACTTGACCATGGAAGAGAGGGCCAAGACCAACTACGATCATCCGTTTGCATTTGACAACGACCTGCTCTTGGCCCATCTGCAGGAATTATTGCACAGGCGGCCGATCAAGAAGCCGGTATACGATTTTAAAGTGCATAATCGCTCGTCCGAGCAGGTGCTGGTAGAACCCAAAGACGTCATCATTCTTGAGGGGCTGTTGATCTTGGAGGATCAGCGGATCCGGGATCTGATGGACATCAAGGTGTTCGTCGACACGGATGCCGACGTGCGGATTGTGCGCCGGATTCAACGGGACATCGAGGAGCGGGGGCGAACGCTGCGCTCTGTCGTTTCGCAGTATTTGACTGTTGTCCGGCCGATGCATTTGCAGTTCATCGAACCGACAAAGCGCTATGCCGACGTGATCGTGCCGGAAGGCGGCTACAACCGCGTCGCGCTTGACCTGTTATCGACAAAAATCCGCGATATTTTGCTGCAAAAGGGACTTTAGCCGGCCGGAGGAAATTTCCTCCGGTTTTTTTGTACTTTCGGAAAGTTTAATTCCGCTAATGCGTTAAATGATGAAAGTATGAGAAAAACGAAGGCTTTCGCTATTGGACTTGGCGATAAGCCAAGTTTTTCTCATTTTTTCTTTCGTTCTAGGAAATAATAGGCAAAACGTGCGGGGAGGGAAAAGCGTGTATCTGTTGCGGCTGGCCAAACGCAGAAGTTTCTTGATCCTGCTGCTGCTCACCGTGTTTTGGGGCGGACTGATCGCCCGGCTCTGGTGGCTTCAGCTTGGCTTTGCCCACCACTACTCGGCCCGCGATATCGATCTGGTCAAACACGCGGTCAGACAGCGGCAGCAAACCGTCATTCTCGACAGCGGGCGAGGCGAGATACGGGATCGGAACGGCTATCCTTTTACCGGGATCAAAACGCTGACGCTTGTCCTCTTTCCGCTGGCCCGCACCGGCATGGCAGACGCTTCTGCCGCCCAAAAACTGGCCTCGCTGATCGATTGGCCCCAGGCAAAGCTGGCGGAGGCGATCCGCAAGGTAAAAGACCCCCATGCCCTGCGGGACGAACGGGGCAAACTGGTCGCCTTGTCCGCGCGGCAGGCGGAGGAGATCAACAGACTGAAGCTGCCGGGCGTACTGGCTTTGCCTGTTGCACAGCGCTATCGTCCTGATGCAAGGGCCAAACAGGTCATCGGCTTTGTCGGTCAGAACCCCGAGCTGGTCAAACAACTGTACCCATCCGAACTGAGGTCGGGAAAGATGAGTCTGGACAGCGGGATTGGCGCCTCCGGGCTGGAGCGGAGCTTCGATCGGTTTCTGCAGCAGATCGAGCCCGCCCGCCTGTCCTATTTTGTCGATGGCGCAGGCCGGCCGCTGCGGGGGTTGGACATGCGCTTCAAGCAAAGCGAGAACAGCTACTATCCGCTTTCGCTGACCACCACGCTGGATGCCAAGATCCAGGCCAAGCTGGAACAGGCGGCTGACCAGGCGGGACTGAAACAGGGATCGATCGTGGTTCTGGACGCCGGATCGGGGGATGTGGTCGCGATGGTCAGCCGTCCGGCGTATGATCAGTCAAAGGTTGACATCGCCGCAGGCAATTGGCAAAACAGGGCGGTCAAACAGCTCCCCCCCGGTTCTGTCTTTAAAATCGTCGTCGCGGCGGCAGCGCTGGAGGAAGGCGCGGCCCTGCCGACGGAAAAATTCCAGTGCACGGGAGAGTACGGCAAGTACGGTTTTTCCTGCTGGAACAAGGAGGGTCACGGGGCCGTCACGATGGAGGAGGCATTCGCCCAGTCCTGCAACATCGCGTTTGCCGAGATTGCCAAGCGGTTGGGCGGGGCAAAAATAGAGGAGTACGCCCGGCGGCTGGGCCTGACGGTGCCGGTGGGCTGGACGGCAAAGGAGCTGTACCAGTTGAAGAACTTCCGCCAGATAGACGCGGAAGAGTCCGGGACGGTCTTTGCACCTGGCGTTCCCCGCGAGGATGAAGGCGTGCTGATCCAGACAGCGATCGGGCAGCGGGATGCCAGGATCACCCCCCTTCAGGCGGCCAATCTGATGGTGACCATCCTGCGGGGCGGACAGCCCGGACAAGTGCGCCTGGTCCGGGATATCACCTACCAAAACGGCGTCACCTTTTACCATTTCTCCCCGCAGCCGCTTGAAGGACAGGGAGTTAGCCAAATAACCGCATGGAAATTGCGGCGCTACCTGGAACAGGTTGTACAAAAGGGAACAGGCAAGTCGCTTGGCGGCCTGCCCTGGAAAACAGCGGGAAAGAGCGGCACGGCACAGGTGACCGTACGGGGGCAGCGGCGCGACCACCAGTGGTTTGTCGGTTATGCGCCGGTTGACAAGCCGCGCTACGCGATCGCCGTGGTGGCAGAAAATCGGCCGGCGAGAGGCACCCACCTAGGGACAGCCATTTTCAGTTCAGTTGCCGAGACCCTTGCTTCCCTACGAGAATGACCCTCTCTACCTCCTGCATCCTGCCTCCGTAGATAAAGCCCCTGACCCTGATCCCATGCCTGTGCATGCCGACGATCAGCATGATGGGCGAAGAAGATTGGTACGTTTCCTGGTAGGTTTTTAATGCAAACGTTTTTCGATCCCCCAGGCTGGGCGTCAAGCGCTTCACCGTATGGCTGTGCCAATCTCCGATGTAGCGCAAGCGCCCGGCGCTCCGCAGCTTCAGCTTGGCAGTCACGGTTCGAATGTGATTTTCATCAAAAACGACGGTCTTCCGCTCTTTTATCGCACGCGGCCCGGGTTCGCTGGCATATGAGACGACCCAATCCCCGTTTAGTTGGTATCCCATCAAAATGCCGCCAGTTTCCACGTTGGGATTTTTGCTTACCGCCTGTTCGATCTGCTTCCAGGCTTTTTCGGTGACGTACAGTGTTGTCATGACATTTCCCCCCTTACAGTTGCCGTGGGTCAGTAACACTACATCGTATGAAGGAAGGCGGGATGAGGAACCTTTTGCGGCGATTTTTCCAATAAGAAGGACAGAGGTGAGTCGAAACTTTCTGAACAATTCGGTTTTATCTTCATGTTTTATGGGTAAATATTCCATATACATACTTCTCAGTATCAATATAGGGGGGAGTTTCTTGAAATTCACGCTTGGCAAAAAATTAGTCAGCGCTTTTGTCATCATCGCTCTGCTATTGGGGGCAGTCGGAATTACCTGTCTTTACTTTTTGCAGAAGGTGGATCAATCGTATTCGGACATACTTGTCAGGCGGGAACATATCTTGACGAATCTAAACGACATAAGCAACGGGACTGTTCAGATGATGAACAGTGTCCGCAGTTTTCTGGCGGGGGCGAACAAACAGGATGCGATCAAGTTTGAAGGCGCCTATCAGCAGGCAGAGGAGCTGCTCGGCCAAACGGTTCCCCTGTTGAGACGCGATACAGATATCGAAACCGTCCAACAAGTACAGGAGATGGTGAAACAGCTCAAAGAGAAGGGGGACAAGGTGTTCGCACTGCCCAGCGACCAGCAGGAGGAGGCAGTCAGGCTGGTCATCGCCGAAGCGGTGCCGCTCGGCTTGGAAATGAAAAAGCTGGTCGATGAGATGGCGTCGGATCAAAAGCAGTTGATCGAGACAGCTGTAGAGAGCAACCAGAGCCTGGTCGTCTCGCTGAAATGGATTTCCCTGGGGCTGATCGCAGCCACGTTCATCCTGGCAGTGGCGATCGGGATCGTCTTCTCGCGGAGGGTGTCCAGATCGATTGGGGTTCTGAGTCTCGCGGCCGGCAAAATCGCCGAGGGAGATTTTTCAGGCGGCGACATCCGGATCAAAAGCCGGGATGAAATCGGTGATTTGGCCCGCTCCTTCCAGCAGATGAAGGAAAATCTCCGCGTGCTGATCAGGCAGGTAGCGTTAAATGCCCAGCAGGTGGCTGCTTCTGCGGAGCAGCTGATGGCCAGTTCCGACCAGACGAGCAAAGCCGCCGGGCAAATCACTTTGACGATACAGGAAATGGCTGCCGGCTCCGATCAGCAGGTCCAGGAAGTGGAAGGAAGCGCAAAAGAGATCCAGGAGATGTCAACAAGCGCACAGCATATCGCGGCGAGCGCCGGTCACGTATCTGGCGTCGCTGCCGAAGCTTCCCGAAAGGCTGCAGACGGAGACCAAGCCATCCGGACGGCGGTGGAGCAAATGGAAACGATCAATCGGACGATGAGCGACTTGACCCGGGTTATCGAAGGGCTGCAGGGGCGCTCAACGGAAATCGGACAAATCATCGAAGTGATCACCAGCATCTCCGCTCAGACCAATCTCTTGGCTTTAAACGCAGCGATCGAGGCGGCGAGAGCAGGCGAACACGGACGCGGGTTCTCGGTGGTGGCCGACGAGGTTCGCAAGCTGGCGGAACAATCGACGGCATCGGCTCAGCAAATCGCTGACTTGATCAGCGCCATTCAGCTTGAAACCGGGGCGGCCGCCCAATCGATGCAGAGAGGCCGGCAGGAAGTGGAGAACGGGATGGGCGCGGTCCATCAGGCGGGGAAATCCTTTGCCCAGATTCAAGCTTCTGTCCTGGAAGTGACGAACCAGATTGAAGAAGTATCCGCTGCGTCCAAACAGATGGCGGCAGGAACGGAAAAAGTGGTGCAGACGTTTGAGCGCGTGCTGCAGCTTGCCGAGGGTTCGGCATCAGGCAGCCAGAGCATCTCGGCAGCCACACAGGAACAGCTGGCCTCCATGGAGGAAATCACTGCGTCTGCCGGCGCGCTGTCCAAACTGGCGGAGGAATTGCAGCAGCGCGTGGAAACATTCAAGGTGTAGCGGATAGGGAGGAACGGAAAAACATCGCGGGAGTTGCGATATTGATCTTTTTCATATTTTCTTTGATTATCTTTTCATATATAATACCTACACAAAACTATGGCACATTGAAAGAAAAATAGAAAGTTACGTTAACATGTACACAGCTCATGTTGCAGGCGAATTCAGGCAATTTACGTATGATTATAGTTGGGTTGAAGGGTTGCATTATTTTGATGCCTATGCTTCCCTATGCGAAGCTTCCGCGGCGCTATGCAAAAATGGAGACGTATATGGGATAGCCAGTCGTCTTAAACGTTTCGCTGAAAAAGATAATTTTGATAAACTAAGTTATAAAGATGCGCGGTATATAGCAGATTTTTTGGATTCGCTGTTAACAGATTCACCTCCCACTTCGGATGAAGTCTTCAAGTTTTTGGGTTATATTGTAGAACTTAGCAAGTAAGTAGATTCTTATGCGGTCTCGGGACAACCTTCGGTTTACCGTGGCCGCATCATATTTTCTAAGATTGGAAGCAGGCTGCCCTAATACGGGGGGAGTAGAAATGGAATCAGTCGGCGGGACGAAGGAATTTCTTGAACATCAACTTGACCAGCAGATCGGAAATCCAGAACATGGAGGAATTAATCGCGATCAGCCGCCAGAATGGCTGCGTATAGTGAAGGAAATCTAGAAAATTGTCCGCAGGGTGAGACGTGAAGGCCAGCGTAAAGGCAATGATAAAGGGTGAGAGCACCACAAATGTAAGCAGAATCTGCAGCATTCCCGAATAAACAGGGCCGAGATACCTTATATTCATAGCTAACAGGTCAGCCACTAATGAGACGGGCAAAGAAACAATCATGAATACGCTTGCCACCACAGCGCCGTAGATAAAGACAAAGACAGGCTCCTTAGACTGAATCCCGATGATGGAAACGGAAAGGACAGAAGCCAAAAGGACCGTGACGTATTTGCTCCCCATCAAGTCAATCCCCCCTCGGAAGGTTCTGCGAATCCTTGCATCCGTTGACATCTGAATTCCAACATTTCCCATACCCTTATAGTAAAACATTTGGAAGGATTTGCATATTCCTAATTTCCGACTGCCTATTGCTGGACGCACAGGTAGCAATCTTCCAAACTTTAGGGTAAGATAAAAGGAATGCAGGCACCAACCTACAATTTCATAGGATGCAGCCAGGTGCCCTTGTGGGAACAAGGGGTAACAGGGAATCGGGTGAAAGTCCCGAGCGGTCCCGCCACTGTATCCGGGGAGTTCTCTTTTCATACAGGCCACTCGATGCCACAACGTCGGGGAAGGCGAAAGAGCGCGACGATCCGGGAGCCAGGAGACCTACCTAGCATGCTCACACCAGCAATGCCTTCGCGGAAAGGAGAGGTGTACGGAAAGAAGCAACGATTGTTTGCCGCAGTTTGTTGTTTTTCTCATAAGATCCGGACCCGTAACCCCATCTGCCGAGATGGGGTTTTTTCGTATGTAGGCAAGCGAGAATTGCAGAAAGGAGCAAAAAATTGAGAAACCTGATACCCCAGCTATCTTCAAAAGGAATCGTACGGGCAAGCGGAAATGCCCGCCCGGCCCTTGTAAACGGCCGGATGGGGCTAAGGGGCGTCCTGTGGCTGCTGTTCGGGATGTTTTTGCTATCCGTGACGCTGGCCGTCATGCTCGGCCCGATCAAGATTGCCCCTGAGACGGTGTGGAAAATCCCCCTGTCCCATCTGCCCGGGATTGGACAAGCAATCGAACGGGATTGGACGAAGGCGCAGGAGCACATCATTTGGGATATCCGCTTCCCCCGTGTGCTGCTTGGGGCTGTGGTGGGAGCAGGGCTTGGCGTGGCCGGGGCGGTCATGCAATCCCTGCTGCGCAATTCGCTCGCCGACCCGTACATCCTCGGCGTCTCTTCCGGTTCGTCTGCTGCCGCCACATTGGTTATCATCTTCGGGGTACTTCCGTATTTCGGGCAGTACGCGTTGACTTTCGGTGCCTTTTTCGGTGCTCTCGTTTCTATGATCGCCGTTTACTTGGTCGCCCAGGTACGGGGAAGCATCAATACTTCTCGACTGCTCTTGGCAGGCATTGCCGTCTCAATGGTTTTATCTGCCGTAACCAACTTTATTATCATGCTGGCTCCGAAAGAACAGGGCATCCGGGACGCGATGTTTTGGATGATGGGCAGTTTCTCTGGCGCCAAGTGGGAGTACTTGACGATCCCCGGTTTGGCTGTGCTGGCCGGTACCGCGTTTTTGCTGTTTCAATACCGCGCCTTGAATGCCGTCTTGATGGGCGACGAAACGGCGAAAACACTTGGCATCAACATGGATGCGTTTCGAAAAACGCTTATTCTCGTCGTTTCGCTGCTTACCGGGGTCATCGTCGCCGTGAGCGGCTGCATCGGGTTTATCGGCATGATGATGCCGCATATTGCCCGGTTTTTGGTCGGCTCTGACCATCGGCGGGTCCTCCCGGTATGCGCCGGGCTGGGGGCGATTACCGCTATTTGGGCAGATGTTCTCGCCCGCCTGGTATTGGCCCCCCAGGAAGTGCCGATCGGTGTGGTTACCGCACTGTGCGGCGGGCCGTTTTTTATCTGGCTGCTGCGCCGGAGTACATATACCTTCGGAGGGGGAAGCAAATGAACGTGACAGTGGAACACGCTTCGTTTTCGCTGATGCAAACGCCTATTGTCCAGGATATATCCCTGCATGCCGCCTCGGGGCAATTTGTCGGCATCATCGGGCCGAACGGGAGCGGAAAATCCACGCTGTTGAAAATGATCTGCCGAATCCTGGAGCCGGATGCCGGAATGGTCAGTTTGGATAACCAGGAGCTAAGCCGATTGGCTTCGCGCTGCATTGCACAGCGGATGGCAGTCGTCAGTCAGGAGACGACGCAGATGTTTGATTTTTCGGTATGGGAAATGGTGCTGATGGGGCGGACTCCGCATAAACGCTTGTTCGAGCCGGATACCTCATTGGATGAAGAGATTGTGGACATGGCCCTGCAGCGCGTCGGCATGCTGGAGTACGCGGAGCGCAGCTTTATGAGTTTGTCCGGAGGTGAAAAGCAGCGGGTGCTGATCGCCAGGGCGCTGGCTCAGCAGGCGCAGGTGATCGTACTGGACGAGCCGACGAACCATCTGGACATCCGCTACCAGCTGCAACTGCTGGATCTGGTCAAGACCCTGGGCGTCACCGTCATCTCGGCGCTGCACGACTTGAACCTGGCTTCCGTTTATTGCGACTATTTGTACGTTATGCAGGATGGACGGGTGTTCATCTCCGGGCCGCCTGAGGAAGTGCTGACAGCGGAATTGTTGCACGACGTATTTGGCGTAGCGAGCGAAATCGTGATTCACCCGCTGACGAAAAAACCGCATATCACTTTTTTGTCCAACCTGGTTCGACAGACAGGAGGGTGGAACAATGGCATATAGCAAATGCAGCTTTTGTCACTTCATGTACGACGAATGGTTTGGCGACACGCGAAACGGCGTCCCCGCTGGCACGCCGTTGGCAGAGTTGGCCGGCAGCGTCTGTACCCGCTGCGGCATGCAGGGCAGGCGGCATGAACGGCAAGGTACGCCCCTCTACGCCGGGCTGGAGGCGGAGTATTACGATCAATTTGCCGGGAAGGGCGGAATCGCCTTTTACCGCAACTGGCTGCTGGCGTGCACCGAATCGCCGGCTGTCCTGGAGCTTGGGGTTGGAACAGGCAGAATTGCCGTGGAAATCGCCGAGAAAGCGGGGACAGTATGCGGAGTGGATTGGAGTCCGGCGATGCTGAAAGTGGCGAATGCCAAGCGGGAGCGGATATTCAAGCAGAACCCGGAAAGGTTGGAACTGGTTGAAGCAGACGTGATGGCTTTTCAGCCCGGCGCCATGTTTTCGCATGTACTCTGCACAGATGGCTTGTTCCAGCATTACAGTCTCGTTGAGGAACAGATCGCTTTGCTGCAGCGAATCCGGGAAAATTTGCGGCCGGGGGGCTGGCTGGCCGTCGACCTGCTGCTTCCGCCTGAAGGGGGAGCCTGGACGGAGCGGCGGTGCAAGCGGCTGCCCAATGGAAAAATGGTGTACAAGCAGGTGGAAGGAGAAACTTCCTTGCGCCGCCAGTTGTTTCACTGCACGATTACTTTCGAGGCTTTCGTCGACGGGCTGCAGCAGGCGCGATACCGGGTGGAACGGGAATACGCCCTGATGACGCCGAGAGAACTGGGTCATCTGCTCGCCGCGGAAGGTTTTGCCGTCGTTGGCATGTACGAAAATTACGGTTTGTCCAAACCGTGGCGCACTGCTTCGCTGCCCCAAACAGAACCGGCTTTCGCCCGGTTGGAACCGGAGGAAACGTTGGCCGACCGGAGCGAAGCGGGGGAGGCTGACGGTCTCCTTTCCTACCGTCAGGATATGTGGCTGGAAGGCGGATATCCACTGGACGGGATGATGAGTCGGCCGCCGGTACAGGCGGGATCTAAATTTACATTAATTTCCAAGTCTCGATAATCGAAGAAGTTCCTGTAAGCTGCAAGGCTTGCTTCAAAAAAACAATGCGAGGAGAAGTCCGATCATGAACAAGCAACGCAAGTCTGTCAGTCAACTGATCCTGTTTCTATGTCTGATGATCATCCTTTCTGCCTGCAGCAGTTCAACGAACGGAGTAGGCAATACCACTGCCATCAATGAACCTGTCAAGCAAGCCGATTCACAGGGGAAGACGCCGGCAGACCAGGAGTACCAAGCATTTGAACTGACGAATCTGGGGTATACCCAGACCTTTACAGAGGCCCCCAAGCGGGCTGTCACGTTGAATCAGCACGTCACGGAAATGATGCTGGCTCTCGGCCTGCAGGATTCCATGGCAGGAACAGCTTATTTGGACGACAAGATACTGCCCGAGTATGAGGAAGCGTATTCCAAGATTCCTGTGCTCTCCGATAAGTACCCCGCCAAAGAAGTGTTCATGGCGGCAGAACCCGACTTTGCCTACGCCGGCTGGCAGAGCGCTTTTACGGAAAAGACTCTGGGAACCGTCCAGGAATTGGCGAAGGCAGGCATGAAAACCTACGTTCAGGAGTCATCCAACATAACAGCGCCCACTCTGGATGATGTATACAAGGATATCGAAAATATCGGCCGGATCTTTCATGTAGAAGCAAAGGCAACGGAAGTGATCGACAAAATGAAGGCCGATATTGAGCAAATCACCAAGCAGATTGGCCCCGTCGAACAACCGCTTCGCGTCTTTGTCTATGACAGCGGGGAAGACAAAGCGTATACGGCGGCCAACACCTACATGACCTATCTGATCGGTTTGGCCGGAGGCAAAAATATCTTCGACGACATACAGAAGAGCTGGGCGGAAGTGAATTGGGAAGAAGTGGTGGACCGCAATCCGGATGTGATCGTCATCGTCGACTACGGCGACAAATCGGCCGACCAGAAGCGGGATTTGCTGCTTTCCAAAAAGGAGCTTGCCGACCTTCCGGCGATCGCCAACCAGCGCTTTATCGTCCTGCCCCTGTCGGCGGCGTCCGAAGGAATCCGCGCACCGCTTGCCTTGAAAATTCTTGCCGAGGGTTTTTATCCCGACCGGTTTCATCAATGAACAAGGCAATCGAACAGCCCTGAATTCATAACTTGTTCGACCAGTTAAAGGAGAGGATGCCTGTATGTCAACCTGGGACTTATCGAAAACCAAGCGCCACGTCCTCATATGCAATGGCGGAAGCTGCATGAAACAAGGAGCGGAAGAGGTCACGCAGGCGATCCGCGCCGAGATCAGCCGGATGCAGGCTGACGACGTGATTCACACGACGAGGACGCGGTGCAATGGACGCTGCGAGGACGCCTGTGTCGTGATCGTGTATCCGGAAGGGATCTGGTACAAACAGATCACCCCGTCAGACGCCGCTGTGCTCGTGCAGCAGCATTTCATAGCCGATGAACCGGTGAAGCATCGCATCAGCCATCAGTACGAGGAGCAGGGCTTTAAGCGAACCGGGCAAACAGTGCAGGGGATGCTGAAATCTGCCAAGACGAAGTAATCAAAAGATACGGAGCAGGCGGCCGCGCTGCAGAAACAGGATGCGCGGCTGTCTGGGACATCTCCGGGTATGCACTGTTGTTTCTTTAGTCCCGGTTAAGATATGTAAAATCATTCCAAAAATGAGGAAAAAGTTGGAGTCCCTAAAGAGGAAATTTGATGTAAAATGTATTTTGAAAATTCCAGTAATAGTCCCTCGGTCGGGGCTTTTCATATTTTCATGCCTGAAGGAAGGGAAAGGAGGCCCGTTATTCGTGAGCCATGAGGTCCAGGCGACACAAAAAACGCCGGCACTGATCATATACGTCATCGATATTAGCGGTTCCATGTGTCTGCCGATGGGTGACAGGCGGCGAATTGACGTCGTAATGGACTCCCTGTCCAGCGCGATCCGACAGATGATCTTTCGTTCCACCAAGGGAAGCCGGCTTTCTCCGCGTTACCGGGTCGCACTGTTCGCCTACAGCGATGAAGTGTACGACCTGCTCGACGGCATCAAGGGAATCGATGAAGTGGCGAGGTTGGGATTGCTGCCCGATCTCAGTCCGCTGCGGCTGACCGACACGGCCAAGGCATTTTCGCAGGTGGAAAAGCTGCTGCAGGAAGAACTGCCGTACATCCAGGATTGTCCTGCTCCCCTGGTGTGCCATATGACGGACGGGGCGGCGACAGGGGACGATCCCGAGCCCATCGCCCGCAAGATCATGCAGATGTCGGTGGCGGATGGAAACGTCCTGGTGGAAAACATCTTTATCTCGGACGACATCCTGCGGGTTCCGATCGTCGATCCCAAGCGCTGGTCCGGCATCTTTCCCGATACGACGCTTACGGATGAGCACGCCATCAAGCTTCGCAACATGTCTTCGCCAATCCCGGAGAGCTATCGGATCATGATGCGAGAGTCCAGTTACCAGATCGAACCGGGAGCGTTGATGATGTTCCCCGGGTCCAGTCCGGAGCTGGTGTCACTTGGTTTTCAGATGTCGGCAGCCACCCCGATTCGGTGAAAGTACAGGTGATGCCCATGGTAAAAAAGTACACTTGTATCAGAGTTGCGCAAGATGCGGAAACCCCTGTGCGAAGGTCAACGGGGGTCTTTACATACCGCTTTGCCTATGCCCGCGCGGCCGATACCAAAACGGCGGGGGACAAGGGACAAGATTACGTTACGTTTGGCAGGAGGGAAGGCTCGTTTATTTTTGCGATCTGCGACGGGGTAAGCCTGTCGTTCTACGGTGAGCTCGCCGCCCGGTTTTTGGGTGATGCCCTGCTGGATTGGCTGTCGTCCGCTGCGGTAGATCGGGCATCTGAGCAGGAGAAGCTGAGACAGAGCCTGCAGGCTTATCTGAGCAGCCTCACCGGTCCGGCCAGTTCAATTATCGATAAATATCCGATCCCCAAGGATGTGACGGGGATTCTCCGCGATGTTCTGGAGGAAAAAAGAAAGCTGGGCAGCGAGACGACATTTGTCTGCGGCCGGATCGACTTGCCCGGCCGCGTCCATAAAAACGGGAAGATCGTCCTGGCCTGGCAGGGGGATTCCAGGCTGCGGTTGTGGCAGCAAGCCCTGGAAAAAACATCGCTCCTTGGCGAGGCGTTTTTCACAGCCCACCGCTGGTCCACCTTGCGCGGACCTGTCGGGGGCGGTCCGCACGTGGCCATCTCGGAGCTGAGCCAGAGCTGGAGAATCACCCGTTTGCTGGTCTATACAGATGGTCTGGCCGACCTGGACGGGTGGAGGGGAATTCCTGACGATCGCCAGCTTCAGCAGTTGATTGACGATGCCGGAAGAAAAGCAACCAGCGATGACATTGCCGTTTTGGACGTATCGTGGAGACTGCCGGCAGACGGGCACAGGGCGGGGGAACCGCCGGTTTTGCCCGGATTCCTGGCAGACTGTGTTGCTAAAATCAAGCAGTTTTTAAGGAGGGCGTAATGGCTGCATATTCGCCATTTCACACAGTTATCGTCACCTTGGTGACAGGTCCGAATGAACCCGAGTGGCCCGATTTTGAGCTTCCCGCGCAGGTGCCTGCGGGCCGTCTGGCTCCGATGATCGCCTACGCACTCAAGGGAGAAGCGGCTGAGATCGAGCACGTGCATTACCTGCTGGAGATCAAAATAGCGGACGGCGATTGGCGAACGCTGGCCGAAGAGGGCACGCTGGCCGAGCTCGGAGTTGCCGAGGGGGCGTATCTGCGGGTCCAAAAGTCCTATTCGACGACACCGTTAAGAAAACCGCTCGACGGATGGCGCCCCATCTTTGAGAGACCGGCGCCGCAATACGAGGATCCGGGTGAAGCTGACGAGGAAGATGCTCCCGCACAAGGGTATGTATGGAAGCTGCTGAGATAAAGAAGGAGGGCACCGGCAGTGAAAACGGAATTTTTCCAAAGGTCGCCGAGGTTGAAACAGCCGCTGCCCCGCGGCACCGTCGAGATCCACCGCCCGCCGGCGGAACCGCAGGCTCCGACGATCTCGATCATTTCGATTATTGTCCCGGTGATTATGACGGCGTTCGTCTTGGGTATGTACCTGTACCTGAATTCGCTGATGAACCGGCCGGGCAATTACATCTACTTTCAAATGGTGTCGATGGGCGCTATGGCCGTATCCTATACAGTTCCGATTTTTGTCTATTTCCACAACAAAAGGAAGTATAAAAACAAGCTGAGGGCAAGGGAGCAGGGGTATCTGGAGCAGTTGCAAAAGCATCGCGCCGAATTGGCGGAGCACGACGAGTTCCAGGCAGAGGTGCTGAGGCGGATCGACCCGGATCCCGGGATATGCATCAGCAAGATCGTCCGGCGGGACAGTTCGCTCTGGGAGCGCTCGCCAAGAGATGAGGATTTTTTATACCTGCGGCTGGGGATCGGCGAGCGTCCCTCCTCTTTGACCATCAAGGCCCCCAGTCAGGAAGGCTATGAACAGGATCCGCTGATCCAGGAGGCCCAGAGAATTGCCGCTGATTTTGCAATGGTCGGCGAGGTTCCCGTCCGTCTGGCTCTGTTCAAGGCGAAAGTAGTCGGGGTCGTCGGCGAACGGAGTGCCGTCCTGAATGCGGTGCGCAATCTCGTTTTGCAGATCGTGACCCATCACTCGCCCGATGAAGTGAAGCTGGCGGCGTTTTTTTCTGCCCGCGAATCGCAGCAGTGGAGCTGGATGCGCTGGCTGCCGCACGCCTGGGATGACGAGAGAGCTGTCAGATTCCTCGCCAAAGAGAAGAAATCGGCCCATTTGCTGCTCGACTATTTGTACGGGCTGCTCAACCGCAGAAAGCACAGCAAGGGAGCTTACAATCCGGGGAGGCTGGATATTCCTTGCTTTGTCTTTGTCCTCTCCGCCCCCCAGCTGGTCGAGGACGAGCCGATTCTTCCCTTGCTGCTCAAAGAAGCGGAAGCCGTGGGCGCCTGCACCATCCTCTTGGCTGACACGAAGGATTCCCTGCCAATGCACTGCAGCGTCATTGTAGACGTAGACGCAGACAAGACCAGGCTGATCGAGACCGTCTCGGTTGGCGATGACGGAGCGGGTGATGTCGAGCAGGCGGTCTCCCCTGATCAGGTCACGCTCGAGATGGCGGATTCCTTCGCCCGCGCCATGGCCCCCATCCGCTTGAAGCGGTCTTCCTCCGGCGACATCCCCAAGGTTCTGACCCTGTTTGACATGCTCGGTGTCCATCGCGTGGACGAACTGGATGCGGCCGGCAGATGGCGGCAAAACCGTTTTCCCGACGCGCTGCCTGTGCCCGTAGGGGTGCGAGCGGGGGGCAAGCGGGTTTTGCTGAATATCCACGACAAGATCGAACGGAAGGGGCATGGACCGCACGGATTGATGGCCGGCACCACGGGCTCGGGCAAAAGCGAGGTGATCCAGTCGATCATCGCCTCGCTCGCGATCCATTACCACCCTTATGAGATGGCATTTTTGCTGATTGACTACAAGGGCGGGGGTATGTCCAACACCTTTGCGGATTTGCCCCACCTGATCGGGGCGATTACCAACCTGGAGGGGAATCTGATCGAGCGGGCCAAGGTGTCGCTTCGGGCGGAGCTCGTCAGGCGGCAAAAACTGTTAATCGAGGCCGGCAATCTGCAGCACATCGACGAGTATTACGCTTCCCCCTGGCGGGAGCGTCAGCCGCTGCCCCATCTGGTGATCGTCATCGATGAATTTGCCCAACTCAAAAAGGATCAGCCCGAGTTTATGAACGAGCTGATCTCGATCGCTGCCATCGGCCGAACGCTGGGCGTTCACCTCATTCTGGCGACTCAGAAGCCGGGCGGGGTGGTCGACGACAAGATCTGGAGCAACTCGCGCTTCCGCATCTGTCTGCGTGTCCAGGATGACGCCGACAGCCGGGAAATGCTGAAAATTCCCGATGCCGCCTGGATTACCACACCGGGACGGGGCTATCTGCAGGTGGGCAGCAACGAGGAATTCGAACTGGTCCAGTACGCCTGGAGCGGGGCGCCTTATCAACCGGATGAATCCCACAAGGTACATCAAGCAGAGATCGTCGAAGTGGCACTGAACGGCCAGAGAATCAAAAAGCGGATCGCCGGACTGGAGCAGCAACTGGCCAAACAATCGCACAGCCAGAAACAGCTGCAAGTCTTGATGGCCTACCTGAAAGAGACAGCGAGACAGGAGGGCCTCGTGCAGCTCCCGGGACCGTGGCTGCCGCCGCTGCCGGAGCAGCTTTTCCTGGAGGATATCCGCGGCGAAAGCGGTTGGAACGGGTGCGAATGGGAGCCAGCCGCGACCTGGCTGCAGCCGGTTGTCGGTCTGGCCGATGATCTCGCCAGCCAAAGGCAAGAGCCGCTTATGCTTCCGCTCGAAGAAGGGCATCTGCCGGTGTACGGCATGCCCGGAACCGGAAAGACCACGTTTGTCCAGACCCTGTTGGTTTCGCTGGCCTTGCAGCATTCGCCAGACGATGTGCACTTCTATATTCTCGACTTCGGCCGGATGCTGCGGGATTTGGCCCGGCTTCCCCATGTCGGCGCCGTCATCCTGGATGAAGAGAGCGACAAGGTAAAACGCCTCTTCCGCTTCCTGCTGCAGGAGCTGGATGCGAGAAGGGAACGCATCGCGAGTGCCGGGGCCAAAACCTTATCCGCCTACCGCCGGGCGACGGGAGAAGCGGTACCGGCGATCGTCGTCTGCATCGATGGATACCTCAACTTTCGCAACTCGTTTGAAACCGAAAACAGTCAATTGGAGCAATTGCTGCGCGAAGGCGGGAGCGTCGGCATCTATTTTGTCGTCACCGCCAACCGGATTACCGATATATTCGACCGGGTGCGCAGCAGCTTTGCCCTGGGCGTCTCCTTCGAATTGGCCGATCCGAGCGATTACTACTTTGCGGTGGGAAGGCCCGCCAAACCGCCTGTCAATCTGCCGGAGGGGCGAGCACTGGTCAAAGGAGGAGTGCCGCCATTGGAGTTTCACACGGCCCTTCCGACAAAAGGGGCAGATGAGACGCAGCGGACAAACGCACTGCGCGAACTGGTCAGGCGCATGGACGAAGCGTGGCTGGGCAGCAGGCCTAAGGAGATCAGGTCCTTGCCGGAGATGGTCCTGCTGGAAGAATTGCTTCGCCAGCCGCGCACAGGCAGCGGGGAACAGGCAAGAGGAAGACTAAAGGTCCCGGTCGGCATAGACGCGGACGACTTGACCCTGTTTGAGATCGACTTGGCGGAAGGACCGTATTTCCTCGTCGGCAGTCCGATCGAAGGCGGCAAGACATCCTTCTTGCTGACCTGGCTGCTCGCGCTCGGCCATCAATTCCCGCCCCAGCGGCTGGAGGTGTACGTGATCGATTTTGGCGGCAGTGAAAAAGGGCTTTCGGCTGTTCGCGACCTGCCGCACGTGCGGGGATATGCAGGTGACGAAACAGAGCTGGCCGGCTTGCTTCAGCTGTTGAGCGAGCAGATCAGCCAACGGGCCAAGACCGGACACACAAAGGCTCACAGCTCGGATGATCCGGCGATCTTTCTCGTCATCGACGATGCCGATCTGTTCTACAAGCGAGTCACTGATTTTCAGGTGAAGGATCAGTTGACCGCGATCCTGCGCCAGGGCAGAAACAGGAATTTTTACGCTGCCATCTCCGGGGTACCGGCGGATTTTCCCTTTAGCAGCAACGACTGGCTGGCGGAAGTCAAAGGGGCGCAGACGGGATTTTTGTTCGGAACGCTGGACGGAAACGATCTCGCTTTCTTAAAAATCCCCTCGTCAGAGGCAAACGCCTATCCGGGCGCCGCCTACAACAAGGTGCTGCCGCCGGGTCAAGGGTACTTTGCCAAACGGAGATACGTCCGAATCAAGGCCGCCTTTCCCTTCTCAGCCGGGCTGACTCCAGCGGTCTGGTTAAAAAGTCTGATGGCAAGGTGGGACTCTTCTAGTCAAAAAGAAGTGCAGATTGCGCCGGATGCCAGTGCTAGATAGACTTAATATGACATTTTTACCAGTAAATTGTGTTTATTTTAGAAAATTTGAATAAAACCAATTGTCAGGAAGATGTTCCTAATTGTAAAATTT
This sequence comes from Brevibacillus sp. B_LB10_24, assembly GCF_046036945.1. Taxonomy (NCBI): domain Bacteria; kingdom Bacillati; phylum Bacillota; class Bacilli; order Caryophanales; family Paenibacillaceae; genus Brevibacillus; species Brevibacillus sp. B_LB10_24. The sequence goes on from NZ_JBJQOQ010000008.1 coordinate 169,253, forward strand.
TGTGTGAAAGGAAAATGATGCTTTTTGTGGGAGGTTGTCTCATGGCGAGGATTCTGATTACGCCCGATCAGGTAGATGCGGTCGCGAACGAATTCAGGCAGGGAAGAGAACAGAGCCAACAGATCATCGATCGTCTTAACCAGCAGGTCAACAATATGGAAGGTCAGTGGGACGGGATGACAAAGCAGCGCTTCTTTCAGGAGTTCCAGGAAGCCAATAAGCAGATGTCCAACTTTTTGCAGCTGTTGGAAAGCATTTCCCAAGAATTGACGCAGATCGCTGCCAGATTCCGTCAAGCCGACGAATCGTAAGGAGCGAAAAAGGACTAGGAGAACAGCCTAGTCCTTTTCCGTACGAAGCGATTGGCTCCACTTATCCGATTCCGGGAGGTGCTTCCGATGTCATTTCAACCCCAGGTAGGAGAAGAAATCACGATCGGCGGCTTAGCCTATACATTTGGTGAACATCCCATGGCACCGCATGTTCCCTATGGGCAGGAGGGACGGCAGGGAGTCGTATACCAGCTGATCCCCAAAATCGAAACCAGCTCCGGCTGGAAAGCATTGAAGGTCTTCCGCAGCAATTTCCGCGATCCGCAGATGGTGTACCTGTCAGAGCGGCTGGGACAGTACGCCAAACTGCCCGGACTGCTCGTATGTGAGCGGGAAGTGATCACCCCGCAGCAAAACGGTCCGCTGCTGTCCCATTACCATGACTTGATGTACGCCGTCGTGATGCCGTGGATCGAAGGTCCTACCTGGATGGATGTCGTTCTCGATCAGCGGGATTTGGGCAGAAGGGAATGCTTGCTGCTCGCCCGTTCTCTGGCAAAAGTGTTGTCCGCAATGGAGCAGCGGGGACTGGCGCACTGTGATCTGTCCGGCCCCAATATCATCCTGCCGAGACTGGTGAAAAGCAGCATCGAGGACGGTTTTTCCTATGTGGAGCTGGTAGATGTCGAGCAGATGCACGCCCCGAACCTGGAGCGGCCAGACGCCGTGGCGGGCGGGTCGCCGGGATACGCCAGCCCCCGCATGTCCCATTCAGCCGGCCAGTGGAGCCATTATTCCGACAGGTTCGCCGGTGCCATTCTGCTGGCGGAAATGCTGGGGTGGTGCGATCAGAACGTTCGTGACAGCGCCTGGGGCGAAAGCTATTTCATGCCTGAGGAGGTGCAGCAGCCCTGTAAGAGGTTCGACATCCTGGTCGAATCCATCTGGCGGCATTGGGGCAGGGAGATAGCCGGACTGCTTGCCAGCGTATGGGAGGGCCAGGCGCTCAACCAGTGTCCTACGTTTGGCGAATGGCTCTTGATGCTGATGAATGCCGACGAGACGCGGGAGGCGGTCCACAGTAATCCGCGGCAAGATCCGGTGAAGGAGGCGGCCGTTTCTCCGCCGGTTGATTTCGGACGCGGGGAACTTGCTGCCGGGGAGGTAGACCCTGAGTCGCTTCAGCTGTACAACAGGCAGATCGAACAGGCCAGACAGCTCGAGAACAAGGGGAATTTGGAGGCTGCACTGGACGTGTACCGCAGCGTGCAGGCGAAACTTCCCGCAAACAACAGCCTGGCCCAGGATCTGGTGATGATCACAAATGAGCTGGAAGCCCGGATCGAGGCGAGAAATTTGTTGGAACAGGAGGAATGGTACTCCGAACCAACAGAAACTCGGCGGGATCGCGGTGGATTTTTCAAGCGAAAGGTGCTCATCGCCGCGGTGTCAGCCGTACTGGTGCTGGGCGGCGGGGGACTGGTCTGGTCGCAGATCGCCGCGAGTAAACAAGAGCAGGCCAGGCAGGCACAGTTAGCCGCACAGCAGGAGGCCGAGGATGCGGCGAGACGCAAGGCGCTCGAGGAAGAGCAGGCGAGAATGCTGGCCCAGCAGGCGGCCCAGCGGCAGGTGGAAGAAGAGCAAAGACAGGCAGAGCTGGCCGCCCGGCAGCAAGCGGAGGAGGAACAGGCGAAGCGGGCAGCGGCTGAGCTCGAGGCGAAACAAAAAGCGGAGCAGGAGGCACGGAAAAAGGCGCAACAACCAGCCAAGCGAGCAGCCCAGAAGCAAACATCCCAACAGCAGGCCCAGCTCGCAGCGAAGCAAAAAGCAGAACAGGAAGCGAAGAAACAGGCGGAGCTGGCAGCCAAACAAAAAGCGGAGCAGGAGGCGAAGAAACAGGCGGAGCTGGCCGCCAAGCAAAAAGCAGAGCAGGAGGCGAAGAAGAAAGCGGAGGAAGGGAAGAAAAACAAGGACTGGTATGAGCCCAATTGGCGGGATCAAGGAGACAAGTAGGGGGAGACGGATGGAAACTTTGGATGGCCTTTTCCTCGCTGCCAAGCGGGATCCGGCAAAAAGGGCAGTGTTTTACCGGGCTTTGCTTCAGTCCGAGCTGATTGTACTGGGCAGAATTTCGGGGGATTTTGCAACAGATGAGGACGGGAACCGGATCGCGATGGATGATTCTTCTGTTCACTTGGACCTTTTTGAAGTGGAGGGAGAAATGGTCCTGCCCGTTTTTTCCAGGGAGGTTCACCTGGAAAACCTGATCCGCGAGACGCGAGATATCCTGTTGATAGACACAAAAGATTTGTTGCCGTTGATTGATTCTGAAGTGAAAGTGGTGCTAAATCCGGGTACGGCATTTGCAAAAGAACTGATCCCGCAGGAGCGGGCGGCCCTGCTTGACGGCAGCATTTTCACGTGGTTTTCGCCGGAAACAGAAAATGGTTAAGTGAAGGTGATGCAGAGGTGCGCATCCTCTTGACACCTGAGCAGCTCTATCAGGTAGCCAAAGAATTCGAACAGGCCAATGCCAACGGGCAGAGGATTATTGCCGGGCTAAATCAAACCATTCTCCACCTCGAAGCCCAGTGGCATGGCGCGAGACAAATGCAGTTTTACGCGAATCACCAGCAGGCCCGCCAGCAAATGGAGGGGTTTCTCCAGCTAATGCAAAGCGTTTCCGTTCAGCTGTCGGAGATCGCCCAGCGCTTCCAGCAGGCGGATGAACAGACTGACCAATTGCAGTTGACGGCGGCCGCTGCAGAAAAGAAATCGGATGACTCCCTGCTTGACCAGATCGGCGATGCAATCGGAGACGGGATCGGGATCGTCGGGAGCTTTCTCGGCGGCGTGGGAGGAGCAGTTGTCGATGCGGTCGAAGGGATCGTCGATGCCGTCAGCCATCCCATTGATACGGTAGAAAACATCATCGATGCCGTCTCCCATCCGATCGACACGGGAAAAGCAATCTGGGATGCAATCGCCCAATCATGGGAAGACGATGTAGTCAATGGCGATGCCAACAGCCGTGCCCACTGGTTTGGCAATGCCGTCGGCCAAATCGGCTTGGCGATTGTCGGGACAAAAGGCGTGGATAAGGCGGTCAAATTGCTGAAGGGCACAAAGGTAAAGATTCCAAAAGTTCCGCAAGGGCTGACCAGCACACAGTTCAACCGGGCGTCAACGCTGATCCGCGAACAAACCGGTTCGCTTAGCGATGATGTCGTTGTGCAGGGAAGCCGGGCCAAGGGGACGGCCAGGCCGGATTCGGATATCGACTTTGCGATCAAGGTGTCTCCGGAAAAATTCGACCAGGTGATCAAGGAACGGTTTAAAACGCCCAATCCGGGTTCCGCCAAGGAGAAGACGATGCTGCATGCGATTGAGACAGGCAAGATCCAGGCTGGAGAAGCCGGACTTCGCGGCTTGCGGAAGCAGCTGGAAAAGGAACTGGGCATGGACGTGGATATCTCTATAATAAAGAAAGGAGGGCCTTTCGATAACGGTCCAACGATCCCACTCCCCAAATGAGGTGTTGATGATGTACAGTGAGATGGACTTGTATTGCAAATTGTTCGTTGAGACAAAGATGGACAGGGCGGCTCTTGTCCGGTTCCTCGCCCAAACCGTCACAGGCACAGAGAACCGTTCAACCATCGTTTCCCCATGGGGCGAAATGGACGTGATGATGAATGACGACTACGACGAGGAGCGAGCGGCTGACCCGCATGACGGTTTTCTCTATTACCGCTACTACCTCGATATCGAACCGGCAGAAGACGCTGATCCCAGGGAGTACATCAAAGGCATTGCCCGCATGCTTGAGGCCCTGTGGGAGTCGGGCGCGAAGGCGGTAGCTGCCTGTGACTTTGAGGAAGAGCTGCCGAGAAAAGGCGGAATTGCGGGAGAGTAGATGAGAAATACGATCATCTTTGACCTGGAGGCTACCTGCTGGGAGAAGCCGGATCAAAAACAGAGTGAAATCATCGAGATCGGTGCGGTCAAGCTGGATGGTTCCTTGCAGCAGATCGGGACATTTTCCCGCTTGGTAAGGCCGACCGTTCATCCTGAATTGTCGGAATTCTGTACAAAGCTCACCACGATCACCCAAAAGGAAGTGGATGCCGCCAAGCCTTTTGTACAGGCGATGGAGGAGTTTGAGCAGTGGATCGTCTCCTCATCCCGGGATGTAATGCTCATCTCCTGGGGTTTTTACGATAAGAGACAGATTCAAAGAGAATGCGCCGCCAAGCATTACGGCGGCGCAATTCTGCAATTGCTTGCGGGACATGTCAGCTTAAAGCATCAATTTGCCGAGGCGAGGCAGATCCCGCCTTGCCCTATGACAAAGGCGCTGGAGCTGTTGCAGCTGCCCCTGGAAGGCGTGCATCACCGGGCGCTTGACGATGCGAAAAACATCGCCAGAATATTTCGGTCGATATTTCCCGAACTGACCTGGCCCAAGTGACAACCGCAACAGGGGCCCCGGCTCGGCAGGTTTGAAGCGGGCAAGCCGGGCGTGACGAGACATCCTTGTAAGCGAAAAAAGCCGTATCCAAAAGGGTACGGCTTTTTTCGTCGGCCCCAGCTGTCCGGCTGTTTTGGCGTGAGTTTTTTTATTCCAATTGGGTAAACTATCCAAAGCATGATTTGGAAAAGGGGGGTATTCGGATGAGCGGGTTTTGGCAGGCCTGGAAGCATAGGAAGCAGACGCTCCGTGACCAAGCGTGGCACCAACGTTCCAAAAAGAGTATGGACAAGGTACCGGATATCCCTGTCTCACCCGAATTGGAAGCGAACGTTACGACGATACAACGTTTATTGGGTTCAAGCGATGACCTCTTGTCCCGGCATTTTGTGATCGGTCCCAAGGAGAACGGCCAAAAGGCAGTACTGGTGTATTTCGACACCTTGGTAGACAAAAAGGTGATTGACCAGTTCATTCTGGAATACCTGGCTTCACCCCTGGACGACCGCGAAAGGCCGGCCATCCATACATTGGAATCTGTGCGGGGAATGCAAAAACTGGTGGAATATCTGCTCGCCGGCATGTCCATTCTGCTGATCGAGGGGAAAACGGAAGCGATCGTTTGCGGTACCTTTCATTATGCCAAGCGAAGCATCGAAGAACCGCAGTCAGAGGCGCTTATCCGCGGATCGCGAGAGGGCTTTAACGAGTCGCTCTCAGACGGCATCTCGCTCATTCGCAAACGGCTGAAGGATCCGGCTTTGCGTGTGAGGTTGATCCAGGTCGGGGAGCGGACGAAGACGCCGGTAAACATCCTGTTTATCGAAGATCTGGCCCCGGAAGATGTGGTAAGGGAGATTACCAATCGGATAAAAGGGATTCAAATCGACGGCATCCTGGAGAGCGGTTACATCGAACAGATGATCCAGGACAACACCTGGTCGCCTTTTCCGCAGATTCAAGCCACCGAACGTCCCGACAAGGTGGTGGCCCATTTGCTGGAAGGCAAGGTGGCGATCTTGACCGAGGGAACGCCGTTTGCGCTGATCGCACCAGCCATATTTACCCAGTTTTACCAAAGTGCTGAGGATTACTACGAACGATTCCTGATTAGTTCGATGATTCGCCTGATCCGCACGATCAGCCTGCTTGTTGCCTTGCTGCTGCCGTCGCTCTACATCGCCTTCAGCTCCTTTCATCCGGAGATGATCCCGTCCCGGCTGGTGATCGCGATGTCGGCAGGGCGCTCTACTGTTCCGTTTCCCTCTGTGGTCGAAGCGTTCTTGATGGAGATTACGATGGAGATCCTGCGCGAGGCCAGCATCCGCCTGCCGGGACCGATCGGACCGACGATCGGCATCGTCGGGGCGCTTGTCGTCGGACAGGCCGCGGTGCAGGCAGGTCTGGTCAGTCCGATCATGGTGATCATCGTCGCCTTGACGACGATCGGTTCGTTTGCCACCCCCAGCTACAGCGCGGCGATTGCCATTCGGATGCTGCGCTTTCCGCTGATGATACTGGCCGGAGCGTTCGGTTTGTACGGGATCATGTTGTTTCTCATCATCATCTCCATCCACCTGTCAGCGCTGAAGTCTTTTGGCATCCCGTATATGACGCCGATCAGTCCGGTCTATTTGAAAAGCATGCGGGATTTCATCTTCCGCGCCCCCTTTTTTTGGATGAAGGAGCGGCCGGAAATGTTCAATCCGCCCGATCCTTCCCGCCAGAATTGGGGTGGAGATAAATGAGCCGGCATCAATCATCATCGACAGATAAGACGATGTCCACCTGGCAGCTCGCTTCGCTGATCACCAGTACGCTGATCGGAGTCGGTGTCTTGACTCTGCCGCGAACATCTACCGAGTTGTTGGCCGAACGGGGGTGGATGGCCACGCTGTTAGGCGGGAGTATCGCCCTGGCGGCTACCCTCTTGATTGCCTGGTTAAGCCGGCGATATCCAGGGTTGACATTTATCCAGTACAGCGAGGTAATTTGGGGTACGCGAAAAAGCAGATGGCTGGGCAAACTGATCAGCCTGCCGTGGGTACTGCTCTATCTCGGCCATCTGTACGTCGGTACCGCGATCACCTCCCGCCTGTTCGGCGAGGTGGTGGTAACCTCGGTCCTGCGGGAGACTCCCATCGAGGCGATCATCATTACGATGTTTTGTCTGGCGCTCTTTCTCTGCCTTCACGATGTAGAGGTGGTCTCACGGGTCAATGAGCTTCTCTTCTTGCTGATCCTTTTTCCCGTCCTGATCATCGGCCTGCTGTCCTTTCAAAAAGCGGATTGGGATCTGATTCTGCCGCTGTTTTCCTCTTCGCCCCTAGACGTATTCAAAGGCTCGATGGAAACGGCCTTTTCCTATCAGGGGTACGAAGTCATGCTGATCTTCTATGCCTTTGCCCAGCCCATTGCGCAGAAGTCCAAGGCTGGTTTCATCGGCATCGTGCTGGCGATTGGCGTCTACACGTTGATCACCGTGTCGGGGATCGCCGTATTCGGCAGTGACGAGATGCAGAAGCTGACCTGGCCCACACTGGAGATCGTCAAGACGACCCAGATGCCCGGACTGGTGCTCGAGCGCCTGGAGTCGGCCTTTTTGGGCGTATGGGTGGCCGCCGTCTTCACCACGATCAGCAATACCTACTACGCCTTTAACCTAGGCTTGCGGCAGTTATTCGGCAGAGGCATGGTCTTTCAGCGAATCATGTCCCTGCTGTTGATGATCCCTTTGTTTTACCTTGCGCTGATCCCGCACAATATTGTTCAAATCTTTCGGGTTTCCCACGTGTCAGGCTATATTGGCATGGCTGCCGGGTTGGGATTGCCGCTGTTATACCTGACCGTCTCGCTCATCAGACGGCAGGGAAACCGCACCAAGGAAAAAGGGAAGGTGGCGAGATGAGCAAAGCCAGATGTTGGACAGCGCTGCTTCTCGCGCTATCCCTGCTGCTCGGCGGCTGCTGGGACCGCCGGGAGCTGGAGGAGCGGATATCCGTGTTGGGTATGGGGATCGATGTTGCGAAAGGGAATCCGAGCCTGTTAAAGGTGACCTTACAGATACCTATTCCGATCAAGATCGCGGGAAGCGGCGGCCAGACCGGAGGCAAAGGCGGAGGATCGCCCGTCAGAGTGATGAGCTCCACCGGCCATACGGTGCTAGAGGCGATCAGCAACCTGCAAAAGCGGCTGAACCAGAAAATTTTCATCGGCCATGCCCGCGTGGTGGCGGTCAGCGAAGAGGTGGCACGAAGAGGATTGCGGGAGATTACCGACGGATTTCGCCGCGACCCTGAGATGCGAAGGCTGCTCTGGCCAATCGTGGTGAAAAAAGACGCAGCCCATCTGCTCGAAGTAAACCCGAAGCTGGAGCAGATCCCGATCGTTTACATCATGTCCATGATCGAGAACGGCACAAAAACCGGCTCGATCCCGGCGCAAACGCTGGGGAATTTCTACATCCAAGATTCCAGCAGGACCATGCAGGCCTACTTGAACTACATGGAGACGCACAATGATGAAATCATCTGGAAAGGGGTCGCGGTCTTTCTCGAGGACAAGATGGTCGGGGTGCTGCCGGAGCCTCAGACCTGGGTGCTCAATCAGCTCAGGGACAACAGAACGGGAGGCGACATCGTAATCCCAATTCCAGGTAAAAAAGGAGCGTATATCACCGTTCGTCCCCATTTTGTCAGGACGAAGTTAAAGTTGGAAAAAGCAGGAGACCAAAAAGGCAGCCTGCAGGCCCGTTACGTGTGCAGGCTGCAGTGTGATCTTGTGGAAGCAACCTTTCCGCTTAACTTCATTAACGACGGCGTCATTCGCAAGTACGAGCAAGTTATCAAGCAGGAAATGGAAAAACGGGCCGCCAAGCTGATCAGCATGCTGCAGAAGGACATGAAGAGTGACATTTTAAAGCTGGGGCTCGCGATACACGGCCATCACTATCGGGACTATTGGGTGAACCACAACTGGGTTGAGGAGTTTCCCCGCTTTCCCATCAGCGTTCAGTATGATGTCTACATCCGGCGCATCGGCATGGAAGTAAAATGAGCGCGATGCCAGGCTGCCGGGCTGTCTTCCAAGCTTTTGCGTACGAGGTGAAACGTCACCGCCGGTCACTGGGGATATACATACTTTTTAACACGAGGGCTGGCATCAGTAGGCACTGAGACCAATCTGAATTGTCTTGCCTATAATCTCAAGAGAATGATCAAAATAAAGGGAGTGAAGGAACTCATACGTCTCTTCAGAGACTCAGCTCTTTCGAAATCCAATATTCACGATGTTTATTTGAGCAAAATTGCATAAACCCACGTTTTAAAGCTGCTCAGCATTCAGTTGTTAGACAGTCTGACGTCCGGCTCTGTGAGAGGCCCATGCGTTCGCATGGGCCTACTCGATTCGATATAGTTGTTGATATTGGATACATTTACCAATGCACCTGGTGTTTGATCTGATTAAATTCGGGTAATGTATTTTAGTTCATCATCTATTTCGACATCATTGGGGGAAACCAAACATGACCGTTAGAAAGAAAGTTATTACCGGATTTTGCGTGATTCTGGGCCTTTTATTATTTTTAGGTGCATTAGCAGTCTTTCAAATGTCCCGGATGGGGGACCAGACAGAAGAAATCAAACAGAACTGGATGCCCAGTGTAGAAGTGATGGGCTGGATGAACGGGGCTGTATCAGATGTTGCCAGGCTGGTTCAAGGAATCGGGCTTGAATCGGATCAATCGCGCATGGACGAAATCGAGAAGGAACTAAACCAACTGTTGGAAGAAATGGCGAAAAGGCAAAAAGAGTACGAGCCCCTTATCAGTTCGGATGAGGAACAAGCGTTGTACGACAAGTTCAACCGGGATTGGCAGGCTTGCCTGCAGTCCATCCCGGTCATCATAAAAACAGCACGGACGAACGATTTTGTCCAGACGAGCAAGCTGATCCGGGAGAGTCTGCCGGTATGGAATGATACAAACCAATCACTTGCCCAATTAATCGACCTCAATAAAACAGGCTCAATGGTAGCCGCCGAGAATGCTCTTTCTATCTTTCATTTCTCGTTCTTCTTTGTCGCATCCGTCGGCTTGGTCGCGATAGCGGTTGGGGTTGCGCTGACGATTATCATATACAGAAATTTGCGCACGGTGACGATGGAGATCAAGAAATCCTCGGAGATCGTCGCTACTTCAGCAGAGGAGATCACGGCAAGCGTCGATGAGATCGCCCGGGGCAACCAACAGCAAGCCGGCTCGGTTGCCCAGGTATCGGAGATGATGGAGCAGATGAATGAAGCCATCAACCTGGTGTCGGGGAATATCGAGAAGACGAGCGAATTCGTCAGTCAGACGGTGTCAGTCGCTGCTGACGGAGGCCAGATGATGCAGCAGGCGATCGCCGGGATGAAAGAGATTACTGAAAAGGTAAACGAATTGTTTGAGAGCTCCAAAAAAGTAGACGATATTATCGGAGCCATCCGGAAAATTGCCGACCAAACCAATCTGCTCTCCCTGAATGCCTCTATAGAAGCGGCACGGGCAGGTGAACACGGACGCGGTTTTGCCGTAGTGGCCAATGAAGTGGGCAAACTGGCCAAGCAAAGCGGGGATGCCACCAAGGAAATTATTGCCTTGGTCAAGCAAATGCAGACCAGCACCTTCGCAGCAGTCGAAACGGTGAAAAGCGGAAACGAACTGGTCTTACAAGCAGAAAAAGCTTTCAACGAGATCGTCCAGCTCGTCGAGGACTCATCGTTTAAAGTGACCGAAGTAGCGTCCAACTGCGAGGAGCAGGCAGCCCAAACCGCGGAAGTCATGCTGGCGGCCCAAAGCATCGCGGCCATCACGGAACAGACCTCCGCCAGCGCCCAGGAAACGTCAGCCGCCATAGCAGAACTTGCCCAAATGGCCGAAAAGCTGAACGATTCGATGGTAAGGCTGTAAGGATGGAAAGGAAGACGAACACTCTCGTTTGAGAGTGTTTTTTGCTGTCAGGCAAGTTGTTTCTTTTGGTTTTATCTCGAAGCTCTTTCGCATTATCTAAAATTAGAGATATAATAGTCTGAAAATTAACAATAATGAGGAGGGAATGAGATGAACCTAGCCGCCTGGACATGGATCATCACGGCAGTACTGTGTCTTTTTTTCTTGCTTTTATCGTTTCGTTTTAAAGAAGAAGCGGACACCAGTTTCGCTCATTTTGCGATTGCCGGCGGAACGCTGCCATTCACGCTCATCCTGTTTACCGACATCGCGACGATCATGGGGGTGGGCAACTTTGTGGGGCACTCGGCCAAAGGCTATGAGATCGGTCTGGCCAACATCCCGTTCGTGGTGGGAGAACAGGGGGCAAAGATTGTCTTCGCTTTGGTGTTTACCGGTTTTGCCGCGAAGTTCACCTACAATACAATAGCCGAATTGATGAATGACCTTCTGCTGCGCGACAAAGTGTCGCGAGCGTTGATCGGGATCCTGACAGCCAGCATCATGATCGCGTGGATCGGCGGCCAGGCAAAAGGCATGGGAGATCTGTTCGCTGTCTTTACTGGCGCTGATCCTTTGGCGATGATCCTCGTTTTCTCTATCGTATTCATCATCTATACCACGGTTGGCGGCATTTATTCAGTCGTGTGGACGGAGCTGATACAGGGGGGATTGATTCTCGCTCTCGCCGTTTGGTTCTATTTCCAGGTTTTTGCCAAAGTGGATTTCAGCTATGGGACGCTGGCAGCGAAGCTGAAAGAAGTCGGAGCAGGCCATCTCATCGAGTTTAATCTTTCGTTTGGGGAAGTGGCTACGCTGTTTATCACCGGGTGTTTCGGCGTGCTCGCCGCCCAGGTGTACTGGCAGCGCTGTTTTGCCGCCAAAGAGCCAAAGTCTGCTTCCCGTGCCATGTTTTACAGCGGCATTGTAGCGATCGTCTTTACCTGCCTGACCACGATAGCAGGCATGGTCGCCAAAGTGCAAAATTCCAACCTGGAAGCGAATCAAGCCCTGCCTTGGCTGATCATGGAGCAAATGACACAGGCGGCGGCGATCATCTTCTTTACGCTCGTATTCCTTGCCGCCATTTCCAGCGCGGCCTCCCTGCTGCACTCCGCAGCCGTCGTCATCATCAACGACTTGGTGATCCCTCATTCAACCGGCAAATCGGAGGCGCAATATGTGAAATATACGCGCTGGTGCGTACTGCTTGTCGGCGTTTTTGCAGTCGGCGCCGCCCTGTGGGCCAGTTCGATCATCGGCCTCTTTTCAATGGCGTATACCATGGCTGGCGGCGGTGTGATCCCGGTGCTGATCGTCGGACTGCTGTGGAAACGGCGCAGACAGGAGCGGTTTGAGATGGGCGTGCAAAACAGCGGCGTCTCCCCGTGGGGCGCCCGCGCCGGCTTGTTGTCGGGTGCGATCGGTTCCGTCGTTCTGGGGATACTTTGGGGCGTATTGATTTCTGCGGCGTTGACGATTCTGCTGTCCCTGATGCTGCCGGCCGACCGCGACAGGGATGTTTCGGGGAGCCCAGGCGCACTGTAAAACAGAGTGTTCCAACTCTGCTGTTCCGATTCTCTCTAAGCTGTATTTTTATCGCAATATTACAATTACTATGGTGTGGGAATGGCCTGCCTGGTAAGCTGTGGGTACATGAGTCAGGAGGGGTGAAGATGGGAGTTTTACACGGGAAAACCGTACTGATAACGGGAGCCAGTTCCGGAATCGGCCGGGCAACGGCAGAATTGATGGCTGCGAGAGGGGCGAAGGTGGTCATCAACTACAACACAAACAAAGAGGGAGCAGCCGAGACCGTCGCGGCGATTCGGGAGTCCGGCGGCGAATGTGTCGCCATTCGGGCAGATGTGACGCGAAAAGAGCAGGTAGAGGCGATGGTGCAAGAGGCTGTTTCAGTTTACGGAGCCGTTCACGTGCTGGTGAACAACGCCGGAGGAGGCGTGAAGCAAAGCACGTTCATGGAACTGACGGAGGAACTTTGGGACGAGACCTTCGCACTCAACGTCAAAAGCATACTGCTCTGTTCGCAGGAGGTATTAAAGGATATGATCCCGCGGGGAAGCGGCAAGATCATTAATCTGTCCTCGGCAGCGGCTCGTCTCGGCGGCGCTGGCGAAAGCATCCATTACGCTTCTACAAAAGGGGCAGTGAACACGATGACGATCGGGATGTCGAGGGAACTGATCGAACACGGGATTATTGTAAATGGTGTCGCCCCGGGCATGGTCGAGACCCCCTTCCATGAGAAGTTTGCTCCGCAGTCTAACCGCCTCGAGCGAATGGCAGCCGCGGTTCCCTTGAAACGGGCAGCATCGCCGCTGGAAATAGCAGAGGTGATCTGCTTCTTAGCCTCAGATGCGTCCAACTACATTCTGGGAGAGATCATCACGGTTAGCGGCGGCAGATAAAATCGGCCGCTGATCGCAAGCTTTGACGGGTAATATGCTGACTTAACGTTCATAATAGCTCGTAACAGCATGAGCTTGACATGAAACCAAATGGTTGTATATAATGCAAAACGAAACCAAATAGTTTCATATTATGAACGATGGAGGTACAGTAATGGGAAACAATACGCAAAATACGCTGCCTGACATCCGGCATACGGGTGTATTCAACGCTCCAATCAGCAAAGTATGGGACGCCGTATCGACCTCGGAAGGACTTTCTGCCTGGTTTATGCCCAATGATATGAAAGCGGAAGTTGGCTATGAGTTTCACTTAAATGCGGGCGAGTTCGGCATGTCCCCTTGCAAGGTAACGGAAGTGGATCCGCCCAATCGCCTGTCTTTTCGATGGGCAAAAGACTGGACTCTCACTTTTGAATTGAAAGATCTTGGCGGGAAAACGGAAGTGACGATCATCCATTCCGGCTGGGATGCCGACACGGTGACCGAATTCGGGGCACCCCACACGATTATCCGCGGTCGAATGGACGAAGGCTGGGCCGGGCTGCACAAAAAGCTGGGTACGTACGTCGAGGCTTAAAAATGGTTGCTGCATCGCAAAAACATGACGTTTTTCAAGCGATCGCCGATCCGACTCGCCGCGAGCTGCTGAGATTGCTTGGCGATCAGGAGATGCCCGTCACTGTTATCAGCGGACATTTTCCGATGAGTCGTACCGCCGTATCCAAGCATTTGCGCATCCTGGCTGACGCCGGGCTGGTCAAAGGAAGAAAAATCGGCCGGGAGACGAGGTATAGCCTTGAGCCGGAGCCGCTGCGCGAATTAAATCAATGGCTCGCTTATTTTGAGCGATTCTGGGAAAACAAGATGGCCGCTCTGCAATACTTCGTCGAGTCCGACGGGCCAAAGGGCGAAGGCTCTGTTCCCCGCCTGGAACTGGTAAAGGGCAATGCGGATCCCGGTTCCACTGATTCATCTGAATAAGCTTCATACTGAAGGCTGCCGTCAAGCGAGTACGGCAGCTTTTTTTTTGCGGCTGAAGGATGAGAGGAAGAGCAATCTGTAAGAAATGGAAATCAAGATTACCTTATATAATGAAAAGGATCAAATACCTTAACAGGAGCTTATCAAGATGAAAAAGCGAGTCGTATTCATTCACAGCGCGGGACCACAAGGGCATCGTCAAGGCAGCAGTGACCTGATCGCCTATTTGCATTCTGCGCTTGGCCCGGATTACGAAGTGCTGCATCCGCAAATGCCCAACCCGGAAAAACCGGAGTATGTCCTGTGGAAAAGACAGCTTGATCAAGAATTCTCCGCCTTCGACAGGGAAGTGATTCTCATCGGACATTCACTGGGCGGTTCTGTTCTGCTGAAATACCTTTCTGAGAGTTCCTTTCGGCAGCCCATTGCCGGGCTTTTCTGTATCGCAGCGCCCTTTTGGGGGGAGGACGAGGGGTGGCGGAGCGGCGAGTTTGTCCTTCAGGAAGATTTTCACCTACAATTGCCCGAAATCCCACGGATGTTCTTCTACCACAGCCGCGGCGATCAAATCGTCCCATATGCACACCTTGGACAGTATGCAGCAAAATTTCCACAGGCAACTGTCCGAACGCTCGAAGGAGTTGAGCATTCTTTTCGGGATGGAATTCCTCAGCTTGTGAGAGATATCGAGCTTGTCGGATCGCGGGATTTGTCTTTGGGCCTGTTCAGCTGCCTATGGCCGCCACTGATCACATGAAAAAACAACGCATTTCCCCAGCCTCTGTCCGAGGCGGACGAAGAG